>JBEISV010000108.1:0-11568 GCA_040375265.1 Verrucomicrobiales bacterium | reverse complement strand
GACCGGGCCAAGGCGCAGGTCGTCACCAATTTGCCGGCGTGGATCAACGGGCGCCTCGACAAGAACGGCGACGTGGACCAATTCGCCGTAGACTTGGCGGCCGGCCAGAGCCTGGTCGCGTCCGGGCAGGCTTACGTGCTCCAGTCGCCGGTGGACGCCGCGTTGCGGCTGTTTGATCCGAGGGGTGTCGAGGTGCTCTTCAATCACGACGACGGACGCACGCTTGATCCCCAACTGGCGTTCACGGCCGAACGCGCCGGGCGACACACGTTGCAGGTGTTCGGGTTCGCGCACCCGGCGGGCTCGGAGGTCCGGTTCACCGGCAGCGACAAATGCGTTTACCGGCTCCACCTGGCCACCGGCCCGGTGGTCAGTCACACGCTGCCGCTGGGCGTGCACCGCGGCTTGACCAATTCACTGCAACTGTCCGGCTGGAACCTGGGCAAGCTGGCGGACCAGCCGGTAGCGGTCGCGGCCGCCGGGGTGACGACGAATGCCGGGTGGTGGACCCCGACGATCCCGGGTGTCGAACGACTGTCACGCCTGCCGGTGGGCGACGGACCCGAACTGCTGGAGCACGAGCCCAATGCGACCGCCGCGACCGCGCAGGAACTGCCGGTCCCGGGTGCCGTGAGCGGCCGAATTGATCCGGTGGGAGACGTGGACCGGTTCGCCTTCGCGGCCAAGAAGGACGAGCGGTTCGCCTTCGGCGTGCAGGCGGCCACGTTGGGATTTCCGTTGGACGCTTGGCTGGCGGTTGAAAATTCCGAGGGGAAGGAACTCACCCGCAACGACGATGCGACCAGTGCCGATCCGCAACTCGAATGGACCGCGCCGGCGGACGGGCGGTTCGTGCTCGCGATCGGCAGCCTGCTGCGTCGCGGTGGCCCCGATCAGCTTTATCGCCTGAGCCTGGCTCGGGCGGTGCCGGACTTCCGGGTCACGGTAGACGCCGCGGCCTTCACCCTCACCGCGGGCGCGACCAACGACGTGAAACTCGCCATCGCGCGGCTGGCGGGACACGCCGGCAAACTGACCGCCCGCGTCGAAGGGCTGCCGGCGGAAGTTGCTGCGGCCGCTGTCGAGGTCGCCGAAAAGGCCACCGAAGCCACGCTGCGCTGGTCCGCGCCGACGAATGCGCCGTCGTTCAACGGCCCGGTGCGGATTGTCGTGGCGGGTGACGGGCTGGAACGGCGCGCCGTGTTCCCGCTGGCGACCACTGGTGAGAACAACGGCGTGCCACAGGGTTTCACCGACCTGCTCATCCGCGAGACGGATTCCCTCTGGCTGACCGTGCTGCCGCCGAAGGCGCCGGAAGCGAAGCCCGACGAGAAGAAGTGACGAGCGCGTTCCGACCCGCGACCGGCTTCACCAGGTCACGACGGAATCCGCGGCGAAGACCCGGTCTACCAGTGCGCCGTAGTCCGGGGCCGGTTGCGTGAGGTCCACGACTTCGATCTGGGCTTGGCCGGCGGCGCGTTCCCGTTCGAGCAGCGTGGTGACGAATTCGTCCGCCGGGCGGGTGAGGATGTGCAATTGGGTGGGCATGGCGGGGAGATTCAGAAGCGCAGCACGTAGGTCGCCTGTGAGGTGATTTCGGCGAGCCGGGCGTCGTCGATGGCCTCGGTCTTCACGGCGAGTTCGCCGGCGTCGGCCAGCTCCGGCGCGCCGGCCTGCACGTAAACCGGCCGGCCGAAATCCGCGACGATCGGCAGGTAGCGGGTAAAGTTGTCGTCTTCCTGGAGTTCATCGACCCATTCGCCCGCCGCGAGCACGGCCGGACCGCGTAGGTAGAGCGTCACGTCGGCCTTCTTCCAGGCGCCGATGCCCGCGGCGATGCGGACGGCTTCGGCCGGGCGGGCGCTGGTGCGGGGATCGCTCGTCACGAGCAGGAGCAGCTTGGGTTTCATCGCGGGAAAGTCAGTTGAAGCTCACAAACCGGTCCGTCGCCGCCACGAGGTCGCTCACCACGGTCAGGCCGGCGAAGGCCGCCGCGTCGTCCACCGGCACGCCGTGCTGATGCGCCCCGTAGGCGCAGGCGTAGAACTTGAGCCCCTGCGCCTTGAGCGCCTGCAAGCGCGGTTCGCGCACGCCGAGCACCGCCTCGTCGAGGCAGTAGAGGTAAACGTCGCAACCCTTGCCCAGCGCGGCGGCGGCGAACTCAACACCGTGATGGAACGACGGCTCGGAGGGCTTGGCGGACAGCAGCACACCCAGTTTTTTCCCGGTCAGCGACATGGCGTCGTAGGAATAGCGGGCGAAGGCGGCGGAACCAAGGGAAGTTCGCGGACCGGGGCAGAGTAGGGCAGGCTGCTAGCCTGCCCGCAGAGCCTGCCTCAAATTGGGGCAGGCCAGCAGCCTACCCTACGTTGACGCGGACGAAGTTCACCGCCGCCCCGGTGAACCCGCATCCGCTACGGAATCAGCAGTCGGATACTGGAGTTGGTCGCACCCAGCGCCGCCTTGGGGTAGCCGTTCAATTGCGCCGGGGGCGCCCGTTGAACGCTGCCATCGCCGAACAGGAGGTTGCCTCCTTGGGAATTGAGCTGCCGGGAGAATCCCAACTGGTTGGTGGAGGTCAGCGTCAGCAGCCCCGGTCGGGCGTTGGCTCCATCGACGGTCAGATGACGGTCCCCGCTCAGAATGGACTGGGGCGACTCTTCGGTGGCGTCCAAACCGATGAAGTAGCTGACATTGGCGTCGGTCAGGGTGGCGAAGTTGGTGGCCGCCTGTCGCTCTTGATCGTCCGGGCACCATAGTGTCCTGGGATTGCTGAGTTCTTTGGATATGCCCTGAAAGTGAGGAGCTACGTGCCAGGGCGGTGCCAGCAATTCCTTGGTGCCCCCGTTGGTCACGGTCTGTTGCCACGGGTAGAGGCCCTCGTTGTCCGTGGCAAAGATTCGGGCTGCGAGGCCAACATTCTTCAGGTGGTTCACGCAACCGACCCGAGAGGAATACCGTTTCTGTTTTGCCAACATCGGCAAAATGAGCGCGAGCAATAGCACCAAGCACGCGATTATCGCCGACACCTCGACCTTCGTGAACCCGTGGCGACGGGAACGGCCGGTAAGAATTCGGGAGGTGTTCATGCAGCCAAGCTTAGCAAGCGCAATGCCGGCGGCGAGACGGTCATTTTTTCATCGGGTGGGCGTGGTGGGCCACGTTGACCGTGCCGGCCCCGAAGTGCCGCCGGTTGCCAACCGGCAGAGCCGCTACGAAAGGCGAAAGCCTGCCCCAATAAGCGAAGGCTTTCCCTTTGGGTCGGCCGGCCAGTTTGCCAGTTCAGCGACGTCCGCAGCCTGGCCCGCCACCGTCCGGATCAAGCCGGCGAGTTTCGCTTCCCTGCCGGTTAGAAACCGGCAGCACCTTGGGGTTGGCACCGCCGGTGCCATCCGCGCGCTTTCGGCATCCGTTGGCGGCCGGGATTGAGGAGGGACATTGATGGATCGGCGAGGCGTTCCCCACCCAGTTTCAGGTGATCCTGGATCATTCCAACGACGTCGAAAACGTGCGCCCACGGTCGTTCGCAACGGTGGACGGTTGGATGAGGTCCCACCGGTTGCCGTAGAGGTCGAGGAACACGACCACGCGACCATAGGGTTCGTCCCGGGGCGTTTCGACGAACCGGACGCCGCGGGACTGCATGTGCTGGTAGTCGCCCGCGAAATCGTCGGTGTGCAAGAACAGGAACACCCGTCCGCCGGCCTGGTCGCCCACGGCGGCGAGTTGTTCCGGCGAAACGGCCCGCGCCAACAACAGCGCCGTGCCGCCGCCCGCCGGTGCGACGCGCACCCAGCGTTTGCCGTTCCCGAGCGGCGTGTCCTCGATCAACCGGAAGCGGAGCGCGTCCGTGAAAAAGGCGATGGCCTCGGCGTAGTCGCGGACGACGAGGGAAATGGATGCGAGGGAGGAAGGCATCGTTGGTTATTGTTTTCGGCAACTTGCCGTCTCGTTCCCTCACCGCCCCCTTCGCCCGAGCGCCACCAAGCCAAAGCCCAAACCGACCACGATCGTCGCGATGCCGTAGATTCTGGCGCCCCTCGGGCTCACCACGCCGGCGACCGATCCCGAAGGATTGCCCCGGGCTGAATTCGTCGCGTGCGAGACCAAGATTGGAGTTGGCCGCAAAACGGCATGCAGCCCCGTGAAGGCCAAGACGGCGGCAATGATGAACGCCGCGAACTCAATTGGAGTGGGGCGTTTCATGAGCAAACAGTGATCAGCTCGTCCAAAACCAGACGAGCGCCACTCGTGTCTCACACCACAAACCACTCCTTCTGGAACGTGATCTTGCTGCCGGTGGCCACGGCTTCGTTGGACTTGATGGCGGTGACGGTCGCCTCGAAGCCTTCCTGCCAGCCGCCCGTGGGTTTGGGGCCCTCGTTGACGTGTTCGATGAACTTTTCGAGCGCGTATTTCACCGGCGAATCGGTCTCGCTGGCGGCCTCGGCGGGCTTCTTGCCTTGGGCGAGGATCTTGGTCGCGTTGGCCACGAGGGCGATGCCGGAATCGCTCAGCATGTCGTCCTTGCGGGCATAGACCTCCCAGCCGAGCAGCGGAGCGTCGACTTCCTTGAACATCCAGCCCTTGTTGTCACGGATCAGGATCGCGGCGTCGCTACCGTAGAAGATCTGGTGCTCGGCTTCGAAGGAGCACGCCAGCGTCGAGGCGAAGGTCATCCGCACGCCGCCGGGATACTCTACGACCGCCTGCACGGTGTCGGCCACCTCGCGGTCGTCCTGCCACTGGAGAATGCTGCCGAAGCCGGTGACGGACACGGGCAACTTGTCGAGATACCAGCTCGTGCAGTCGAGCGAGTGGATGCCGACCTCGCCGATGAGGCCGAGCGAAGTGTCCTTGTAGAGGCGCCAGTTGAGGGCCTTTTCGCGGTCGGAGTTCGGTGAGGCGCGGCGCCAGGAGTTCTTCTTGTTGAACTGGGCGTAGGCCGATGCGGTTTTCCCGGAAGCGCCGGTGCGGAAGAACTTCAGCACGTGGTGGTGCTGCGGGTTGCCGCGGAACTGGAGGCCGGCCTGGAAAATCTGTTTCGCGGGCAGGGCGGAGGCGGCCTTCGCGATGGCGCGCGCGTCGTCAATCGTGTGGGCGAGCGGCGCCTCCAGATAGACGTGTTTGCCGGCCTGCATGGCGGCGAGGGCGATCTCCTTGTGCTGGTGCGTGGGCGTGGCGATGACGACGGCCTGCACGTCCTTGTCGTCGAGCACGGCGCGGTAGTCCTCGGTGGTCTTCGCGTTGGGCGCGGCTTCGGCGGCGCGTTTGATCGACGACTTGTAGCTGTCGCAGATGGCCGCGACCGGGCCGTTGGGCAGCTTGCCGAGTTGGGCGATGATGTCGCGTCCCTGCGCGCCGAGTCCGATGAGGCCGAACTTCACCGGCGGGCCGACGGGCTTCTCCTTGTAGTTCGGGTCCGCCTTGGGCACGGGCAGCGAGCCGTCCGCGGGCTTGGGGGCGTCCTGCGCGGTGATGGGCACGCCACCGAGGGCGGCCATGAGGGAGGCGAGGGAGCCGGCTTTGACGAAGTCCCGGCGGTTCAGATCGGACACGGGTGTGCTCATTGGAATGGCGCGATGTTACCGACGCGATGGACGCTGCCAAGCGGCGGTTGATTCGGAATGAAACCGCGGCCGGAGCGCGAGATGCGGGCCGGGGCGCTCCGGACGCGGTCCGCCCGATGCGGCGGCAGGGGAATGGTGGGGGCAGCCGTCCCCGACGCACCGGTGGGTTCCAGGCAGAAATGATTACACACATAAACAAAACGTGATTGGCAACGGCCGGTCCAATTCCTAGACTAAGGCCATGGCAGAGAAGCTGATCACCCAGATTCCGTTCACGACCCGCGAGCTTTACGACAAGGGCGTCGCCGCCGTGCAGAAGCGGAACCTGGACTACGCCGTGACCCTTTTCATGCAGGTGCTGCGGCTGGAACCCGGCCTTTACGAGGCGCGCGAGGCCTTGCGCGCCACCCAGCACCAGCGGGCCACCGGCAAGACCAGCTTCTTCAGGAAGTTCGTGGGTTCCGCCAGCGCCATCACACGCGGCCAGATCGCCCTGCGCTCCAGCCCGCAGGAAGCCCTGCTGATCGCCGAGGAGGTGCTCAATGACGATCCCGGCAACGTAGCCGCACACGAACTGCTCGCCGAGGCCGCCATCGCCGCCGGTTTTCCCAAGACGGCGATCCTGTCGCTGGAAGTCGCCTTCAAGACCAAGCCCACCGAACGTAAGCTGGCGATCAACCTCGCCGACGCCCACGCCCAGCTGGGCAATCGCGCCCGGGCGGAGCGGCTGCTCCGCGACCTTCTCAATGCGGACCCGACGGATCCCGCGCTCAACGAGAAGCTCAAGAACGTGCTCGCCAACCGCACGATCCAGGAACAGGGCTACGACCAGGCCGAGACCGGCGAAGGCAGCTATCGCAACCTGATCAAGGACAAGGCCGAGGCCGTCGCGCTGGAGCAGGCCAACCGCACGGTCAAGGACGCCGACGTGGCCGACAACCTCATCGCCACCCACGAGGCCCAGTTGGCGAAGGAACCGGGCAACCTCCGGCTCATGCGCGACATCGCCGACCTGTGCCGGCAGAAGGGCGACTTCGACCGCGCGGCCGAGTTCTACCAGCGCGTGATCGACGTCGGCGCGATCAACGACCCGATGATCCTGCAGCTCCTCCGCGACACCCGGTTGGCCAAGTTCGACCAACGGCTCCAGGGCGTGCCCGCCGACGCGCCCGACCGCGCGGCCCAACAGGCGGCGATCCGCGCCGAACGCGCCGCCTGGCAGCTCGACGATGCCAAGCAGCGTTCCGAGGCCAATCCCACCGACCTCGGCATCCGCTTCGAGCTGGGCGAACTCTACTTCCACGCCGGCAAGCTCGGGGAGGCCATCGCCGAATTGCAGAAGGGGCAGAACAATCCGAACCGCCGCATCGCCGCGATGAACCTGCTCGCGCAGTGCTTTGCGAAGCGGAACATGAACGACCTCGCCGTGCGCAAGTTCCGCGAGGCGCTCAAGGAAAAGCTGGTGTTCGACGACGAGGCCAAGGAACTCGGCTACCAGCTCGGCTGCGTGCTCGAAAAGATGGGCAAGGCCGAGGAGGCCATCGAGCAGTTCAAGCTCATCTACGAACAGGACGTGAGCTACCGCGACGTGATGGCCAAGGTGGACGCCTACTATGCCGCCCAAGGGTGACAACGCCGACGAGGCCGGTTTCCCGCCGCGGAGCGCGGACCCCTTCGTCCGCAAGAACACGGGGACTGCACCGAAGCGAGTGCTGACCGGATGTGGTGTCCCACCGCCCTGGCGGACGAGGACGTCCGCGCTCCGGGCTTTCACCCGGGTCGAATTGCTGGTGATCCTTGCCGTGCTCGGGGTTTTGGTGTTGCAGCTCCTGCCTGCGCTGGCTCGGGCCAAAGCCACAGCCCGACGGATCAGTTGCGTCAGCCACCTGAAGAACATCGGCCTCGCTTACCGCATCTTCGCGACCTACAACGGCGGATTTTACCCGTTCCAAGTTTCCACCAACGAAACCGTAGCCACCAATCGTCTGTCCGTCAGCGCCGGGGGAACCCTAGAATTCGCGGAAGACCCCGCCAGCGTTTGGCGCCAATTTGCCGCCCTCTCAAATGAACTGAGCGTGCCCCTGATTGCGCAATGCCCGGCCGACAAGCAGCGGGTAGCGACCCGGAACTGGGCCGAATTCACCAACAACCGTTTCCTCAGCTACACGGTGGGACTCTCCGCCTCAGAGGATCGGCCTCAGACCATCCTGTCGGGCGACCGCAACCTCGTGATCAACGGCGCGTCGGCGACCAACGTGCTGGTCTCCTTTCGCACCAACGCCAACGTGGTTTGGGATCAAGGCATCCACGTGAACGCCGGCAACCTGCTGCTCGGCGACGGCAGCGTGCAGCAGGTGACCTCCGGCCGCTTGCACGAGCAAATCGACGACGCGGTGATCGCCAACCGGGAACCGCAAAAGCTGGTCATTCCCTGACGCTAACCGACATGAAAATCAGCCGTGTCTCGCGCCACCATTACCGCCGGGCGCTGACCCGTTTGGAGATCGTAGTGATCGTGGCGGTCATCGCCCTGTTGACGTTGGTGGCCGTGCCGCCGCTGATGATGGCCCGGGCCAAGAAGACCCGGATCAATTGCGTCAACAACCTCAAGATAATCGGCTTGGCATGCAGGGTATTTTCCACCGGCAGCACGACCGAATATCCGTGGTTGTTGGACAGGGACGACCAACGGACCACCTCGATGTATCGTGATCAACCCGCGGCGCTTTGGCGGCATTTCGCCGCGTGGTCCAATGAACTGAGCACTCCAAAGCTCCTGAATTGTCCCTCCGACCGCGAACGCCAACCCGCCCGGACATGGGCCGAGTTCAACGACAACCGTTTCCTCAGTTACGCGCTGGGTTTCACGGCCAACGTAAAGTGGCCTGAATCCGTGCTGGCCACCGACCGGAACGTGCTGCTCGACGGTTCGCCGCTGGCCAACGCCATCGTGTCGTTTCCCAGCAATGCGAACGTCGCCTTTGACGATCGTCTCCACCAGCAGGCCGGCAACGTGCTCTTCGGCGATGGCAGCGTGCAGCAACTCCGCTCCGACCGCCTGCGCGAAGCCTTCCGGGCTGCCCACAGCGCGCTGGGAACCAATCAGACGTTGGCGTTTCCCTGAGCGATGGCGCGGTCAGCGCCGCCGCCACCACGCGAAAGCCAGCAATAGGGCGCCGCCGGCAACGGCGGTTTCCATGGGCTCGGGCACGGCGGCAATGTTCACGTTGTCGATGGCGCCCACTTCCAGGCCGAAGCCGCCGGCAAAATACTCGCCCCGGATGCGCAGGCCGGTGAGCGAGCCCAGCACGGCCTGAAATTCACCGGCGGTCGGGGTGTCGCCGCCGAGCGTGCCCTTCCGCCAACCGGCAGCTTCGTTGAGGACAACGCTGTAGGGCGTCCACACATCCGGTGCGGGTCCCGGACCGAGGTTGATGACCAGTTCAATGCCCGCGCCGGCGAGGACGACATCCGGCGTCCCGTCGTAAGTGTTGCCGGTGTTCCGGAGGTCGTAGGAAAGCGTGGTGCCATACGCCGCGGCTTGGTTGCCCAGGACGCCAGCCGGAGCCGCAAACCAAAAATCGAGGCTGTCCGGGTCGGTCAACGCGATGTAGCCGCCCGGATTACCGCCGCTGGCGTGGTATTCCACGGTCAAGGGGCTGCCGCCGGAGCCGAATGGCGGTTGGTCGTTGAGATTGACCCCGGTCCAGCCTTCGGCATCGGAATCGAAGGTAAATTGAAGGGCGAAGGCAGGGGATGCTGCCAGGCTGGCGAGGAGGAGGAAGTTCAACCGGGTTTTCATGGCGCGGGAGTCGGAGTCGACACGGACCGACCGAGCGATACTGGGGACCGCCGGCGCCGACAAGCCTGCGGCGTCCGCGAAGAACGCCCCACAGGCGTCGCCTTCACCGCTGGGCGGCCTGAACGGGCGTGGGCTGTTGAAGCCGCGCGCATTGCTGCCAAGCGTTAGGTTCCCCGGAACGGGCCGTTGACATGGGCTGCCGGCCGCAGTCCAACAGCGGGCGGGAGAATTGTTCCGGTCAAACGGGTGACTCCCGATCTTATGGGCCGATCTCTTTTGTGGGTGTGTTTCGGTTTGCTGGCGTCGGTGGGTTGCGCCGACGAATGGTGGACTTGGGCGACGACCGATTTCTGGCGCTCCAAGCCATTCACCGGCGCGCTGTTTCTGGGCAACCGTTGGGATTTCGACGAGGGCGCGGTCGTGCAAATTGTGTCCCCTCGCCTGAAGTGCGAGTTGTCACCGTGGCTTGATGCCGGACTGGGGTTGTCGTTGCTCAACATTGATTTTCCGGTGGCAGGGGACCAGCACCTGCAGGGACGCCCGGAGCTGGAGTTGAATCCCCACTACGGGTTTGGGCCGAATCTCCGCCTCGACTGGCGTAACCGGATGGAATGGCGGTGGAACGAGGGAGCCGAGCCGACTGTCCACCGCAGTCGGCACCGGCTGCAGCTGGGATGGACCCTGCCGGAACCGGTGGGTCCGCTGACCCGGGTCTTCGTCAGCAACGAGTGGTTGCTGGACCTCCATGGGCACGGATGGTCGGAGAATCGGTTGGTCCCTGCGGGCCTGACCCTGAAGCTGTCCCCGAAGGCCGATCTCGATGTTTTCTACCTGCTGCTCTCGGCCCGACCGGCGGCCGATTGGCGGTCGGAATCCGTCCTGGTCACCCACCTGCGCTATCGCCTCTGACGCGAACCGTCGGGAGGGGGCGCACCGAGGCTGTCGCCGGAAGGCCAAGTAAATCCTTGCCCTTGGGGCGAATCTGGTCATTTTCGCGGCCCTGTTTGGCAACGAGCAGTTCCGTCTTGGTAAATCTTCAGGTGAACTTGGTTCAGTGACGATTTGAAACCCGGTGGTCGGGAACAGTCAGGAAGTAGCCGGAGTCGAAGCAGTTAATCACATGAACAACAAGTTGTTCGTCGGGAACCTCTCGTTCCAGACGTCCGAAATCGCCCTCGAAGACGCCTTCAAGGCTCACGGCGACGTTACCGAAGTCAACCTGATGGTGGACAAGATGACCGGCCGCTCCCGCGGTTTCGCGTTTGTCACCATGGCCTCCGATGAAGCCGCCCAGGCGGCCATCGCGGCTCTCCACGGCCAGCAGCTCGACGGCCGCGCCCTCACCGTGAACGTTGCCCGCCCTCGTGAAGAGCGCTCGGGTGGCGGTGGTGGTGGCTTCCGCGGCGGTGGCGGCGGCGGCGGCGGCGGCGGCTACCGTGGTGGTGGCGGTGGTGGCGGCGGCGGCGGCTACCGTGGTGGTGGCGGCGGCGGCGGTCGCGGTGGTGACCGTGGCGGCTACGGCGGCGGCGACCGTTACTAAGAGTTAACGAATTTCAGGCCGGTGCAGACAGCTTTGGGCTTGTTTGCACCGGTTTTTTGTTTTTTTGTCTGCCCGGCTTTCAGCGCGGACCGACTGACTGACCGGTTCCGGCTAGCCTATTTCACGCCACTGCATGGAAGAGCCGATCAAGCTGGAGGGTAAGATTACCCAGGTGCTCGCGGGAACGATGTTTCGCGTCGAACTCCCCAACCAACACGTCGTCCTTGCCCACATTTCTGGCAAGATGCGCAAACGCTTCATCCGGCTGACGCCGGGTGATCGGGTGCAGATCGAGATGTCTCCCTACGACCTCGACAAGGCGCGCATCGTCTACCGCTTGGGCTGAGCTTGCCGCAAGGCAACCCCGTCGAATGCGAGCTGGCGTGCCTCCGAGTCGCGTCCAGGCGTCGGGCTAGTCGAGGTTAGCCAAGCCCCCAGAGCCCAGCGGGCGAAGTTCACCAGTCGATGGTGAGCGACGGACATCGCGAGGTGTCGGGGCATTCCCTACGCAATGCAGTTGCCCAAGTTCGACTACGCCAAAATCCCCTTCACCAGCTCGCCGTGGATGTCGGTGAGACGGAAGTCGCGGCCCTGGAAGCGGTAGGTGAGCTTGAGGTGATCGATGCCGAAGAGGTGCAGGATCGTCGCGTGCAGGT
>JBEISV010000315.1:0-5683 GCA_040375265.1 Verrucomicrobiales bacterium | reverse complement strand
TATCCGACCCAGCTCAGCGGCGGCGAACAGCAGCGGGTGGCGCTCGCCCGCGCCTTCGTGAACCGTCCCCAACTGCTCTTCGCCGACGAACCCACGGGCAACCTCGACGGCGACACGGCCCACCTCGTCGCCGACATGCTCTTCCAGCTCAACGCCGACGCCGGGACCGCACTGGTCCTGGTTACCCACGACCTTGAACTGGCTCGCCGCTGCCGGCAAATCATCCGCCTCAGGAACGGCGCAGTGGTGGCGTGAGGTGCACCGTTTCATGAACGAACCGTGGCTCAGCGAAACCATGCGCCGGCACGGGCAGGTGCTCGCCGGCAGCCTGCGTCATTTCACCGGCCGGGAGTTGCTGTCCCCGGTGGCCGATCCCGCCGAGTTTGCCCGGCAAGTGTTCGCCGCGCCGTTCGTCCTCGTCTCGCACGGCACCGAGGCCGATCCGGTGCTCAACTACGGCAACGCCCGCGCCCTGGAGCTCTGGGAAACGACTTGGGAAGAACTAACACGGATGCCGTCACGCCTGACGGCGGAAGCGCCCAACCGCGAGGAACGCGCCCGCCTGCTGGCGCAGGTGACGCAACACGGCTTCATCGACGACTATTCCGGCATCCGCATTTCCACGCGCGGCCGTCGCTTCCGCATTACCCAGGCGACCGTCTGGAATCTGCGGGACGCAGCCGGGCAGCCCTGCGGCCAGGCCGCGATGTTTGCGCACTGGGAATCCCTGTGACGGGACGGCGGCACTCGCCGCATTGACCGGCGGGCGGGTTTCCGCGCACAACCCCCGGATGAAATTCGGCGCCGCCCTGTTCGCCTCCCTGGTTCCGCTCGCCACCTTCGCTGCGAACTGGCCGCAATACCGCGGTCCGCAGGCGAGCGGCGTCGATGCCTCCAAGCCGGTCCCGATCCGGTGGAACGTCGAGACCGGTGAAAATGTCCTCTGGCAGACGCCCATTCTAGGCCTGGGCCACGCCGCCCCGATCGTCTGGAACGCCCGCGTCTATGTCGCCACCGCCGTCAGCGGCGCCAAGGCGGACCTCAAGGTCGGGCTCTACGGCGACATTGAGTCCGCCAATGACAATGGACCGCAGCAATGGCGCCTGCTCGCGTTGGATCGCGCCACGGGCCAGATCGTCTGGAACATCGTCGGTAAGGAAGCGGCCCCAAAGGTCAAACGCCACACCAAGGCGAGCCACTGCAATTCCACCCCGGTCACCGACGGCGAACGGATTATCGCCATCTTCGGTTCGGAAGGACTCTTCTGCTTCGACCTCGTCGGTAAGCTGACCTGGCAGAAGGACCTGGGGCCGATGGACTCGGGCTACTTCGACGTGCCGTCGGCGCAATGGGGTTTCGCCAGTTCGCCCGTCATCCACGAGGGCAAGGTCATCGTGCAGTGCGACGTGCAGAAGGACTCGTTCCTCGCGGTGTTCGACGTGAAGGACGGCCGGGAAATCTGGCGCACCCCGCGCAAGGACGTGCCCACCTGGGGCTCGCCCACGGTCGTCGAGACGCCCGGCCGGAAGCAGATCGTCGTGAACGGCTGGCATCACATCGGCGGCTACGACTTCGCGACCGGCAAGGAGCTCTGGAAGCTCGACGGCGGCGGCGACATCCCGGTGCCCACGCCCATCTTCGCGCATGGGCTCATCTTCCAGACCAGCGCCCACGGTAAGGTCCGCCCGATGCGCGCGATCCGGCCCGACGCCACGGGCAACATCACGCCCGGCAATCCCGGCGAAACCAACGCGAGCATCGCCTGGGCGCATCCGCGCCAGGGCAATTACATGCAGACGCCCATCGTGGTCGGGGACTTCGTGTTCGGTTGCGTGGACACCGGTGTGCTCGGCTGCTTCGACGTCAAGACTGGCGCGATCCAATTTAGTGAACGGCTCAGCAAGGATGGTCAGGGTTACACCGCGTCGCCGGTTTCCGATGGTCGCCACCTGTTCTTCCCAGCGGAGACAGGCAACATCCTGGTGGTGCCGGCGACGAACACCTTCAGCCTCGCCGCCCAGAACGCGATGGGCGAATCCGTCATGGCCACGCCCGCCCTCAGCGACGGCGTGCTTTACCTGCGAACCCGGGAGAAGCTGGTGGCAATCGGGGCGAAATGAGCTTGGCGGTCCAAGTCGAGTCGGCGGGTTTTGCCCTCCGGGAAAGCGTGCTAAGCGAAGCCGGCTGCGACCGGGTGCTGGCTGCGTTTGCCGACTGGAGCCAATCCCACGGACAACCCGCCGGCGCGGGCGTGCGCAACCTGTTGCGCGACCTCCCGGCGGTCGGCGAAGTCGCTGCGAGTCAACCCGTGCGAAACGTGGTTGAGGCCGTGCTGGGAGCGGTGGCGTTTCCGGTGCGGGCGCTTTGGTTCGACAAGACGCGGGAGGCCAACTGGAAGGTTCCCTGGCATCAGGACCTCGCCATTGCAGTGCAGTAGCGCCGAGAGGTGACCGGCTTCACCGGTTGGTCGGTGAAGGACGGTGTGCCCCACGTCCATCCGCCCGGCGCAATCCTTGAACGCATGGTCACGGTGCGGCTGCACCTCGATGCCTGCGGCCCGGACAACGGCCCGCTGCGCGTGCTGCCTGGTTCCCATCGAAGTGGGCGGTTGGAGGCTGCGGAAATCGCCGTCTGGCGCGAGCGGACCGACGCCGTGGAGTGCGTCGTGCCGCGTGGCGGTGCGCTGCTCATGCGGCCCCTGCTCCTGCATGCGTCGTCCGCCGCGCTGCGTCCGGGTCACCGCCGGGTGCTGCACTTGGAGTTTGCCGCCGACGAACTGCCCGGTGGACTCCGCTGGGCGTTCCGACCAACGTCCGCGTGATGCGGTCTTCGCGCTCCCAGCCTGTTTCCCGCCGGCAGTTCACCCGCGAACTGCTCCGCGCCAGTTCGGCGGTGCTGGCGGCGCCCGCAATGGTGTCGCGCGGTTTTGCCGCCGGGGGGCTGGTGGATGGTTCGCGTCCCGGAATCACCCACGGGGTGGCCAGCGGCGATGTCACGGCGGACTCCGCGATCATCTGGAGCCGGACCGACCGGGCCGCGCGCATGGTGGTGGAGTGGAGCCTGAACGAACGTTTCAGCGACGTCCGCCGCGTGCTGGGGCCGGTAACCGGGCCGGAAGCCGACTTCACGGCCAAGGCCCTGCTCACGGATTTGCCAGCCGGGCAGCGGATCTTCTATCGCGTCCAGTTCGAGGACGCCGCAGGCGGCAAGAGCCGCAGCGAAGCGGTCGCCGGCCGCCTGCTCACGGCGCCACGTGAGGCGCGCGACGTGTTTTTCGCCTGGAGCGGCGACACCTGTGGCCAGGGTTACGGCATCGACGCCAGCCGAGGCGGCATGAAGACCTATGCCGCCCTCCGGGCCGCGCAGCCGGACTTTTTCGTCCACAGCGGCGACACGATCTACGCGGACAATCCGCTGGCCAAGACAGTCGCGCTTCCCGACGGCTCGGTCTGGCGAAACACGGTGACCGATGAGAAGGCGAAGGTGGCGGAAACCCTGAACGAATTCCGCGGCAATCACCGCTACAACCTGCTCGACGACAACGTCCGCGCCTTCAACGCCGAAGTGCCGCTGTTCGCCCAGTGGGACGACCACGAGGTTCGCAACAACTGGTGCCCCGGCCAGGTGCTGGAGGATGCCCGTTACACCGAGCGCCGCACCGACGTGCTGGCCGCCCGCGCCCAACAGGCCTTCTTCGACTACTGGCCGATTCGGCCCAGCCCGGACGGACGAATTTACCGAAGCATTTCGCGCGGCCCGCTGTGCGAGCTGTTCTTCCTCGATCTGCGCAGCCATCGCGCCGTCAACTCGGCCAATCGTCAGCGCGAACAGACGCCCGACGCCGCCTTCATGGGCCGCGCCCAACTTGCGTGGCTCATGCGGGCGCTCACGGAAAGCCGGGCAACGTGGAAGGTGATTTGCAGCGACATGCCCTTGTCGCTGCTCGTGGGGGATACGGCGGCGACGTGGGAAGCCTTCGCCAACGGTGATAATGGCCTGCCGCTGGGCCGCGAGCTGGAAGTCGCCGACCTGCTGCGGCACCTCAAGGTCAACCGCGTCCGCAACGTGATCTGGCTGACCGCCGACGTTCACTACGCGGCGGCGCACCACTACGACCCGGCGCGGGCCGGCTTCACCGAGTTCGACCCGTTCTGGGAGTTCGTCAGCGGACCACTCCATGCCGGGACGTTCGGTCCGAACGCCCACGACCGAACGTTTGGTCCCGAGACACGCTGGCAATCGCGCACCCCGGGGCAACCGTCCTCCGGTCCGTGGACCAACCAGCAATTCTTCGGCACGGTGCGCATCGACGCCAAGACCGGGGCCGCGACCGTGGCGCATCTGAACCGCGACGGCGAAAAACTGTGGTCGGTTGAACTCCCCCCGCATCCCGGCGCCTGATTCCCCGATGAAATCCTTCGTCCTCCTGCTGGCCGGTTGCCTGACGGCGCTGGCCGCCCCGAACGACCGCGTTGCAGACACCAAGTTCTCCGTCGGCCGTGGCTTCTACCGTGAGTCGGTCGAGCTGACCCTTCGCACGAAGACCGCGGAGGCGACCATCTGGTTCACCACCAACGGTGCGCTGCCGTCGCCCGGGAACGGGGTTCGCTATGCCGGACCGCTGCGGCTGACCCAAAGCACCGTGGTTCGCGCGGCGGCGTTCAAGGACGGTCTGAAGCCGACCGATGTGGACACCCACACCTTCCTGTTTCCGCGCGACGTGATCCGCCAGACGGGACGCGGATTCCCGACGAATTGGGGCGAGCGGGAAGGCAAGCCGGTGCCGGCCGACTACGAGATGGATCCGAAGTCGTCCGCCACGGACACCGACCGTGTGGCGCTCGAAGCGGCCCTGGAAACCCTGCCGACCCTGTCGCTGGTGCTGGACCCCGCGGACCTGTTCGATCCGAAGCGCGGCATTTACGCCAACCCTCAGCAAACCGGTGACGACTGGGAACGGGCGGGCTCGGCTGAGTTTCTGCCGCCGGCCGGTGAGAAGGGCTTTCACCTCGATTGCGGCGTGCGCATCCAGGGCGGCTGGAACCGGCGCCCGGAAGAGTCGCCCAAACATTCCCTGCGGCTGGTCTTCCGGAAGAAATACGGCGCCGGCCGGCTGAAATATCCGCTCTTTGGGGACGGCGTGGCGGAGTTCGAGACGCTGATCCTGCGCAGCGGCAACAACCACTCCTGGCTGCACTGGAGTGCGGCCGAACGGCGGTCCGCCGACTACGCCCGCGACCAATGGATGCGCGATTCGTTCGCCGCGATGGGCCAACCCGCGGCCCGCGGACGGTTCGTCCACCTGTGCCTCAACGGCCTCTACTGGGGCATCTACAACCTCGCGGAACGGCCCGACGAACACTTCGCCGCCGCACGAATGGGCGGCGAGGCCAAGGACTACGACGCCCGCAACGCCGACAAGGTCCTCAGCGGCGACGAGACGGCGTGGAAGCAACTGTTTGCGCTCGCCAACGGCGGGCTGGCCGACCCGGCGAAGTATTCGGCGGCGGCCGAACTGCTCGATGTCCCGGCGTTCTGCGACTACATGCTGCTCAACCTCGACGGTGCGAACGGCGACTGGGACCGGTCGTCCAACTGGTATGCCGCGCGCCGACGGACCAACGGCGGCAAGTATCGGTTCTTCGTTTGGGACGGCGAACGGACCCTGGAAGGAGCGACCGAC
>JBEISV010000261.1:0-6568 GCA_040375265.1 Verrucomicrobiales bacterium | reverse complement strand
GGGACCGGACGATGCCATGCACCACGGAGAGGCCGAGGCCGGTGCCCTTGCCCACCTCCTTGGTGGTGAAGAACGGTTCAAAGATGCGTTCCAGGACCGCCGGTGGCATGCCTTGCCCGGTATCTTCCACCCGGATGCGAAGGTAATTGCCCGGATGCAAATCCGGGCAGCCCGAGGCAAACGTCGCATCCACCGTCTCGGCCGACAGCTCGACGGAAATGCGGCCGGCACCGCCTTCCAGCGCGTGCCAGGCGTTGGTGCCCAGATTGATGAGCACCTGTTGCAGCTGGGTTTCGTCCGCGAGGATCGCCGGCAATCCCTCGCCCTTGAGCAGCGGCAGTTGAATCCCCGCCGGCAGCGTGGACCGCAGCAGGCGCACGCTTTCCTCCACGACCGGCACCGGGTCGATGCGGCGGTGTTCCGCCCGTTCCACCCGGGCAAACGTGAGGATTTGTTCGACCAGATGACTCGCGCGCCGGCTGGCGGTCAGGATCTGGTCCACGCTTTCCGCCGCGGGATGCGTGGTCTCCAAGTCCATCCGGGCGAGCTCGCAGTTCCCGATGATCGCGCCCAGCAGGTTGTTGAAGTCGTGCGCGATGCCGCCGGAAAGCTGGCCGATCGCCTCCATCTTCTGGGATTGCCGCAGCTGCTTCTCCAGGGTCATCCGGTCGGTGACGTCGGACCACGCGCTGATGATCTCGGCGGGGTTGCCCCGATCATCGCGCACCAACCGGCGCACGTCGCGAAGCCAGAAACACGATCCATCCTTCCGCAGGAACCGGAACTCGATCACCAAGTTGTCCTGTTCCGGTCCCGGTCCGTTCGCCGCCAGGACCCGGTCGCGATCCTCGGGGTGCAGCTGTTCCCGCCACCAACCCGGCCCGAGCGCTTCCGCGACGGTGAAACCCGTCAGGCCGAGAATTTTTTCGCTGACCCAGAAGGCGCGGAATCCGCCGGGGGTCACCCGCAGGGCATACAATACCGTCGGGCTTAGGGCGACGAACCGCCGGAGCTCCTCCTCGGCCGACTTGCGGGCGATGAACTGCCCGATCTGGGTGCCGATTGCCCCGAGCATTTCCAGCTGGGCGGCGTCCGGATTGGAGGGCCGCGAGCTCATGAACGCCATCACCGCGGTGACCTTGCCGCCGGCGCGGATCGGAAAGGCGATGGCGGACCGGAGATTGGCCGTCCAGGCGACTTCGCGCCGGAGGCTGGCCGGATCCTCCGCCAGGTCGGCCACGCTGACCGGCTGGTCCAACTCCCAGACCCGCCCCGGCAGTCCTTGGCCGGGGCCAAGCTGGAGCTGGTGGATCACCCCCCG
Organism: Verrucomicrobiales bacterium; assembly: GCA_040375265.1. Taxonomy (GTDB): domain Bacteria; phylum Verrucomicrobiota; class Verrucomicrobiia; order Limisphaerales; family UBA9464; genus CAIWAH01. Next base: position 5,247 of record JBEISV010000261.1, on the reverse strand, counting down.
CAACGTCTCGAACCGGACGGCGTCCTCGCACCACGTCTCCACGCAGGCAAGTTTCCCCAGCGCCGGGTCCACTTGCCAAAGTTCGCCAAACTCCCAGCCCTCGGTCTCGCAGAGCGCCCGGAGGAGCGCGGGCGTGGCCGCGGCCAGCGAACTCGCTCCGGCCAGCACCGAAGTCACCGCGTGCTCCGTGCCCCGGCGGTTTTCCTCCCGGCGGCGGTCGGTGATGTCCAGGTGCGCGACGACCACGCCTTTCCGGGAGCCGCCGAGCGGCGAGACCCGCAACTGGAACCAGCGCCGGTCCCGTGGCGCCTGGAGCACGTATTCGAAGTGGAAGTCACGCGATTCCCCGGCGAGCACGGACCGGATGCCCGCGAAGGCCCGGCCCGCATCCTCGGAACCCCGGAGAATGCTCCGCTGGCACTCCTCCAGATAGTTTACCCCTACGCCGAGGGCGGTGAGCGAACTGACCCCGCAACTCCGGGCAAAACGGTCCCAGGCCTCGTTGACCTCGATGATCGTGCCCACGGAGTCCAGCACGGCGATGTGCGCGTTCAGCGAATTGAGGATGTCACGGACGAATTCCTCCTGCGCCACCAACGCGGCGGCGGCGGCCTGCCGCTCCGTGACATCCCGGAACACCCCGACGATCTCGTGCCGCCCCGCCACCTCCAGCGGCGAGGTCGAGATGTCGGCGAGGAAGACCGAGCCGTCCTTGCGCAGGACCGGCAGGTTGGCCGCGAGATCCAGTTCGCCGGCAGCCTGGCGACGGAATTTGTCGAGCACCTCGGCCAGGGCTTCCGGCGGGTGAATCTGGTCCACCGAAAGGGCCATGAGCTCCTCCCGCGAGTAGCCCAGCATCTGGCAAATCGCGTCGTTGGCCCGGACAAATCTCCGCGTCGGGATGTCCGCCACCAGGAGACCATCCCGCATCCCGGTCACCAGCGCCGACAGGTTGGCCTCGGAATCCTGGAGCAACGCCTCCGCCTGCTTGAGTGCGGTGATGTCCGTGAGCACCACCACCACGAAGGCGGTCGGCACCCCGATGTTCCGGGGTTCGTAGCGGACGGTGAAATGGCGGAGGCCCTGCGGGGTTTGCCGCCGCAGTTCGTAGCTGACGCGCTCTCCCGCGAGGCCCCGTTCGAGCCACGGGCGGACCTGTTCCTCGTAAAGCGGCCCCAGCACCTCCGCCACCCGCCGCCCGGCAAGGTCCGCGGCCGGCAATTCCATGCTCTCGGCGTAGGCGGCATTGGCAAAGGTGTAGCGGTGGTCCCGGTTGATCATCACCAGCCCCACCCGGGCGTTGTCAGTCACCAGGCGCAGTTGCTCCTCGCTTTCGCGGAGCGCCGCCGCCGCCGCCTTGACCGCCGTGATGTCCACCGCCGTCCCCAGCAAGGCCATCTCCCCGGTCACGGGATTGCGGAAGGGAATCTTGGTCGTCTGATGGATGCGGACGCGGCCGTTGATGTCGGTGAGCGTTTCCTCCGGGATGAACTTCGCCCGGCCGCTGGCGATCACTTCCAAGTCGTCCCGGATGAAGGCCTCGGCTTCGGCCGGGTTCCGGTGCAGATCGTGAGGTCCTAGCCCTACCAGCTGGGCGGGCGACCGCCCGGCGGAATCCGCCACGGCTTGGTTGGCAAACAGGAACCGCCCCCGGGCGTCCTTGGCAAAGATGAAGTGCGGCACCAGGTCGATGACCAACCGCAGGATCTCGTCCTTGGCGCGCAGGGCGGCCTCCGCCTGTTTGCGTGCCGTTATATCAACGTTGATCGCAAGGATGCACGGCTGCCCCCCGACCTCGATCCGCTCGAACGACGCCTCCACGATCCTCCGCTCGCCGGCCTTGGTGCGCTGGGAAACCTCCAGCCCGCGCACCGTTTCCCCCGCCGCCAGCCGCCGAATCAGCTCGGCTCGTTCGGCCGAGTCCCACCAGATGCCGAGGTCCAGGGAATGCCGACCCAACGCCTCCTCGCGCGAATACCCGAACGTCTGGACGAAGGTCGCGTTGACGTCCACGTAAACCCCGTCCGGATACGTGGTGATGACCTCGATCAGCGGGCTCGAATGGAACGCCTTCGAGAACCGCTCCTCGCTCCCACGGAGGCGTTCCTCAACCTGCTGGCGGCGGCGCACGTCCGCCTCCAACGCGGCGGTCCGGTCGGCCACCGTCTGCTCCAGCGACCGGGCGTGTTCCGCCAGCTTTCGCCGCGCGTTGGCCGCCACCAGGGCCAGGGTGGTCATGGCGGCCGCCACCGCCAGGAGCGCGGGCACGAACCAAGGCCGTTGCTGAAGCGGCACCGGCACGACCTCGAAACCGAAGCTGGCGGGCTCGGAGACTCGGTTCCCCACCGCATCCTCGCACCGCACCTCCAGCCGGTGGGCCCCGATCTTCAAGGTCTTCGCGCGGATGTTCAGCCGGCTTTCGGCCATGAACGGCGACCATTCTCCGCCCTCCAGCCGCCACGAGCAGAGCACATCGCGCCGACCGCCGCCGGGGTGGAATCGATCCAAGGTGGTGACGTTGACCGTCAGTTCGTCGTCCGCGTGCACCAGTCGGTCGCCGGTGAGCAACGTCCGGAGCGGAACCCGGTCGGACCGGAAACGAAAGGTGTGGTCGCCTGCGCCGACCCACAGGTTGCCGTCGTGGTCCTGCGCGATGGCCTTCGCCGCCCCGGGTGTGCGGAGGCCCTGGGCCCGCGGCACCGCATCGGGCCGGTTGGGGACGCGGAAGATTTGCCCAACCCCGTCCGCCAAGATCGTCCCGTCACGCGCCAGCGTGAGGTTGCCCAAGGTGGCCACCGGAAAATGGGTCCACACCCCGTCGCGCAGCGCGACCAGGCCGCTCTCGCCGCCGGTCGCCCCAACATAGCCGAACCAGAGCTCGTTGCCCCGCTCGACACAGGACTCCACCGACCGCGCCGGCAAGTCGCCCAGGCTGTCCCAAGCCGTGGATTTTCCCGGCACCCAGCGGAACAGCCCCGCGTCGCCGTAAAGCCACACGGCGCCAAATCGGTCCTCATGGAACTTCATCTGCATGGGGCCGGCGTGCCGCCCGGGGGCGTCGAGCCGGAGATTGCCGCCGGGCGTCACCCGCACCAGCACCAAGCCGCCGCCCGCGCTGCGGTCGCCGGCCACCCACACACCGTTGCTGGAACTGGCCGTTTCCCGCCACGGGCTCAACCCCGCGAGTTCCGGGACCGGCCGGGTCTGCCACTGGTTCCCGCTATGCCGGGCCACCGCCGGGTTGCCCTGCCGATCAACCCCAAACACCCATAAGTTCCCCTGCGCATCGCCCTCCCCGGAGACAAAGGCGGCCAAGCCCGTTTGCGTTGCCGTGAAGTCGGTCCGGTTGGTTCCGCGCCAACGCGTGAGACGGTTCTTCGTCCCGCCCCAGACCGAGCCGTCACCGGCATGGCTGACCAGCTCGTCATAGGTTCCCAGCGGCTCCCAGCGGCCCTTGAACAGGCGCACGGCCGGCCGTCGATCCGGGCCGTCGCCCCGTTTGTCGGCAAACCAGACGCCCCCCTCGGCATCCACCAGGCGCGGCGGCGGCAAATCAGCGAACTCCCGCCACTGCGCGCCGCGTCGCGTCCAGCGAACTAGGCAATCGTAACCGGCCACCCACACCGAGCCGTCGGGCGCCGCCTGGATGTCTTCGGTGTGTCCCAAGGCGGTCGGGAACTCGGCCGAGACGACGAGCCAATTCGTGCCGGACCACTCCATGAAGGCGCTCCGGCCGCCGTTGGGGCGCCCCACGGCGACGACCACCCCGTCGGGCGTCGCCACGATGCCGTGCTCATGCCGGACCTCATCGGGCAGCCGACGCCAGACTCCGTCCCGCAGCGCGAACATCTGGCGCCCGGCCGAATAGACCAGGCCCACGCCCGGAGCCTCCGCGAGGCAGCCCGACGCCCAGTTGATGTCCTCGCCCGCCGGCGGCGCGAACGCCGGTTCCCAGCGGTCGCCCTTCCGTTCGGCCAAACCCTTCAGCGTCGCCGCAAACTGCCGGCCGCCGGACTCGCGGAAGTAGTTCACCACATTGCCGCTCGGCAACCCGTCCGCCTCGCGATACGCCTGCCATTTGCCCGCCCGGAAAGACGTCAGGCCGCCGCCCGCCGCCGTGTTGGGCCAACTGTCGGAGCAAAACCAGATCGTGCCGTCGGCGTCCTCAATGATCCGCCGGACGTTCGGTCCGGCCAAGTTGGTCTCCGAACCGAGCGTCCGGAAGGTCTTGCCGTCGTAAATCCCGGCGCCCTTGTCGGTGCCGACCCAGATCGCCCCGGCCCGGGTCACCCGCACGCAGCGCACAAAATCACTCGGCAACCCTTGCGCCCGGCCGTGGCGCCGCCACGTGTAGCCATCGTATTCGTGCAACCCCTGCGACGAGGCGATCCAAACGGTGCCCCAGCTCGGACTCTTCTCGTCCCGTTCGAAGTCGAGGTTGAAGAGGTTGAGGTGGGTCAGGCCGCCGGCTTCGACCAGCGAGGTCATTTTCCAAGCTTGGTCCGTCCGGTCGGTCGGCACCCATTCCGCCGCCCCGAGCGCGCCGGCACCGGTCCAACAACCCAGGATCACCCCCAGCCAAAGTCGGCAAAGGATGCGCCAAACTGCTCTGCCCCGGGGTTTCGTGGGACAATTCAAGGCCGGGTTCACGGCCAACGCCAACCCAAACTTGGCTTGGGCAAGGCATTCGGCACGCGACGGACACTCCGGCATTCCACCCCCTTATCGCCGGACCGCCACCGGGCCTTTAACTTCCCCCTAGCCCGACTCGCCCCCCTTCCCCTAGCTTCCGCGCTCCGTTTTGAAGCCGAAGATGAACAGCGAAGCCGCGATGGCGCGAAGGCCGGAAGGGAAAATCTGGAAGGCAGGAAAGCAGGAAACCACCTGTATTCTTCCTGCATTCCTGCCTTCCAAATTCGCCGTCCCCCGCTTCGCGTCTTCGCGCCTTCTCGGTTAACCCTTTTCCCGCTTTCCCCATGATGACGTCCGCCCAAATCCGCCAGAGCTTCTTGGACTTCTTCCGTTCCAAGCAGCACACCATCGTCCCCTCGTCCTCCCTCATGCCGGACAGCCCGAACCTGCTGTTCACCAATGCCGGCATGAATCAGTTCGTCCCCATCTTCCTGGGCGAACGCAAGGCCGACGTCTCCAAGTGGGCCGGCGCGATCCCCTCGCTCGATACCCGCGCGGCCGACACCCAGAAGTGCATCCGCGCCGGCGGCAAACACAACGACCTCGACGACGTCG
>JBEISV010000250.1:0-6792 GCA_040375265.1 Verrucomicrobiales bacterium | reverse complement strand
GTTGAAGGAGTAACCCATCGGCATCACGAACGACACGATGCGTTTGGGCACGCCGAAGGTGATCAGCCGCTTCATGGCGTCGGGCAAGGCGGCGTCCGATGAGGTGGTGGTGAACGCCAGCACGATGGGTTCCCACAGAAGCTTGAGAAAGCGCAACACCGGAACCTTCGCCCACAGGGCAATCGGCAAAAGCACCGCGACGCAGAAGACGATCAGGGCGGCGTAGAGCGTCAGGATCAGCTTGCCGAGGTTGACCAGCACGCCCAGTCCGCTGTGCCCCACGGTGTAGGCCATCGCCGCGCCGATGCCGAGCGGGGCGAACTTCATGACGATGCCGGTGAACTTGAACATGACCTCCGTCAGGGCTTCGCACCACTTGAGCATCACCTCGCGGTGAGGGCGGTCCACCTGGGCGAGCGCGACCCCGAACATCAGGGCGAAGAAGACGACCTGCAGCACGTCGTTGCTGGCCGCGGCCTCGAAGAAGCTCTTCGGCACGATGTGCTCCACGATGCCGGCGAGCGTGACCTTGTTGGCGACGATCTTGTCGCCGGTCCCGGGGGCGGGGAGCGTAAGTCCGTCGCCGGGCCGGGTCAGGTTCACGGCGAACAACCCGATCACCAACGCGAGCGTCGTGACGACTTCGAAGTAGAACAGCGCCTTCAACGCGAGCCGGCCGACCGACTTCAGGTCGTCGCTGTGTCCCGCCACGCCGACGACCAGCGTGCCGAAGACCAACGGCACCAAGATGCACTTGATCATCTTCAGGAAGAGGTTCGAGACGATCTTCAGGTGCTGTGACTCTGTCGGAAACGCCACGCCGATGGCCACGCCGGCCACCATGGAGATGAAAATCCACTGCGTGAGGGAGATGCGCCGGAGGAACTGCCACATAGCGCCGCGGAGCATGGAGATTTCCCACGGGCTGTCCCAGCCCTTTGCTGGGGATGGGGATCGATTGGTTGCTGCCGCTCTCTGCGACATTCGGTAGGTTTCGCCCGTGCCATCCGCCACCCAGCCGCCCGCCCCCGAAGTCATCGCCGCCACCCGGACGTGGATCGAACGGGCGGTCATCGGCTTGAACCTCTGCCCGTTCGCCAAGGCGGTCCACGTTCGCAACCAGATCCGCTATGTCGTCAGCGAGGCGCGGACCGAGGACACGCTGCTGGCCGAACTGCGGGCCGAACTGAACCACTTGCAGTCCGTCAGCGCGGAAGAGGTGGAAACCACGTTGCTCATCCATCCGTGGGTCTTTGCCGACTTCCTGGAATTCAACGCCTTCCACGACCCGGCGGAAGCGCTGCTAGAGGAACTCCAGTTCGTCGGCGAGATCCAGATCGCGAGTTTTCATCCGGCGTTCCAGTTTGCCGGGACCGAACCGGACGACATCACGAACTGCACGAATCGGAGTCCCTACCCGACCTTGCACCTGTTGCGGGAGGCCAGCATCGAGCGGGCACTGGAGTCGTTTCCCCGGCCGGAAGCGATCTACGAGGCCAACCAAGAAACCCTGCGCCGCCTCGGTCGCGAGGGCTGGGAGCGGCTGGGCTTCAAGCCGTAGCCGATTCGGCGGCGGGGCTTACCTCCGGCCGGACACTTCCGAAGACACAGGCCTCGTGCTTGTTGGCGCACAGGTGGGTGAGATACCAGTCGTCGGAGAGGGCGGGCAGTTCCTGTTTCAGGCGGTCCAGCTTGGGATGATCGCCCTCGCGCAGCTTGATGGTGACGACAAAGTGCCGGGCCCAGCGCCGCCGCACCCATTCGAGGACGAGCTCAATGCTCCGTTCCGGGGCCGCGATCACGTCGCACACCAACCAATCCACCGGGCGATCCGGTTGGTAATTGAACGCATCGCCGCGGACGAAGGTGACCGCGGGATCCGCCATCAGGTCATCGCGCAGCGGCGACCGGTCCACGGCGATAACCTGGGCACCCCGTTGCCGGGCCACCCAGGTCCAACCGCCCGGGGACGCGCCGAGGTCCACGCAGGTTTCGCCCGGGGCGATGCGCCGGCCAAAGCGCAGTTCCGCCTCGACCAGCTTGGCAAAGGCCCGGCTGGGGGCGGCCTTGTCCACGGCGACGGGGATTTCGCCCTTGGGAAACGGGGAAATCCACTGCCGCAGGCGAAACGGTTCCGGCGCCACGGAAACCGAAAGCCACCCGGTCGTGGGCGAGGTTAGCAGCAACTGAACGAGGCTGTCCTCGGGCGTAAACGGGGTGGGGTTGGAACGCAGTTGCCTCAGCAGATGTCGTCGCTTGTCCCGGAGCAACGCCGTGACCGCGGCGCGAATGAGTTGGCAGCGGTTCTCACCCGCCTGCCGGTCAGTTCGCCGACACGGTGAAGCCCCACCGGACTGCCGCCGAATCATCTCAGTATGCACCGCCCTCGCCCCGATGCGGACCTCTTCACCTCCGCCATAGTGGCTCGATATGGTCAACTGCCACGGACGAACTTCCGGAAGCCAGTTAACGGCCGTGTCAAACAGGTTGCGGGCCCACGCATTGACGGAATCCGCCGACCATGGAACTGCATCGGGAAGGATTTGGCGACACGCGGCGAGGGTCGGGATCCGGACCCATTCTCCCTGTTGGATCAGGAGCCCCTGCCCCAGATCACTGGTCGCCGCCCCGGCTCCTTGGAGTTCCGCGCGCAACTGTTCGGCGGCCCCGGCGGTGGAGATAAAGACCCGCTGACGGCCGCCCGGGGAATTCAACGACGGTGATGTTTGATTCACGGCGGAGGCACCGGGAGTAACCGATAATAGGCGACCTCGGCACCCGCGACCTCAAAGACCGACAGGCGGCCGCCGGTGCCTTGAAGCGGGGCGGTTATCGCCTCCCATTGCGGCGACGAGAGATTCGCAGCCCGTTGGACCCGATACCATTCCCCTAGCTTCGACAGCCAACTGACCTCCACCGCGGCTGAGATGGTGGCGGTCGGGGCCACCAACGACACCGCAGTCAACCGGACATTGTCGAAATGAACTTCCCCCACACCGCCGAACATCAGCAACCCCATCATCTTGCCAACGGATCCGTCCGTCGCCGCGACGGAATACGATGCTTCCAGAGTGCGAAATTCCCCGGGGACAAGATCGGCCGGAACCGCCACCGTTACAACTTGGCGCCCGTCGGCTTTGAGGATCAATCCGGAGCCCCCCCAGTCGGAGTCCGCGGCGGTTGAGAATGGCCGTCCCACGGCCACTTGGAGGGTATACCGGGTATCAAATTGTATCCGGTTCGTCAGGGTTTGCTCCAAAATGACATCCTCAGCGAAGAACGCGGTGTTCTTTCCGTCGGGAATTGCGGTGAACTGTCGCCCAGGAACATTGCCCGCCAGCGCGGCCATGGATCCGGCCAGCCCAAACCCGGACCAGCCAGGAATCGCAGACGGCCGAGTCAGTCCACTGGAATCGAACGGAGGCGAAAACGTGACATAGTGACCAGGGCGCAGTTTCCCTGCGGAGTCAAAATGCAAGGGATCCGTGCCGGAAACATCCTCGAACGACCAGTTGGCAATCTTGATTGATTCGGCGGACATCCGTGCGCAAACGCCTGCAATCAAAACGAGGGTCAGGGATTTCTGCATCTTGATGTTTCCTCCTAACGCAGGAAGGGGCTGGCGACAAGCGTCTGTTGACGGCGGCAGGTGGGGGTCACCGCCCGGACTGGAGGAAGGCAACCAAATCCCGCAGGTCCTGTGCCGAGCGGCCTGCCTCCAATCCTTCCGGCATCAGCGAACGGCCGTCGGCCGCCAGCTTGAGGACGGACCGGCGCGGGACGGTCACCCGCAATTCGTCGGCCATGAGCAACGTGATTGAATTGGCATCCTGTGCAATCAGCAGGCCAGTTTGGGCTTCGCCGTCCGTCGTCTCGACGGTGTAGGCAACGAATCCGGGATTCAGCGCCATGTTGGGATCGAGGATGTTGGAGACGAGATCCTCGACGCTGCGATGCGTCAGGCCGGTCAGATCCGGGCCGACACGTTTCCCGACCGAGCCGCACACATGGCACTTGGCGCAGGCCTCCGCGAAGATTTTTCGGCCGTGGTCGGCATCACCTTGCGCGGGCAGCTTGGCCAGCCAGTCGTCAACCATGGTCTTACGACCGGAGTATTCCTCGTCCGCCATGAACTTGGCCGCCCGTTCCCGAATGCCGGCGGTGCCGCCGCGCAGGAGCCGCCGCCGTTGTTCGAGGTCGAGGTTCAGCTCGCCGATCAGGATGGCGCCCGACTCCAACGCATCCAGCAGGGCCGGATGGAAAGCGCGACGTTCCAGCATCGAATTAAGTGCCTCCGGACGGACGGCGGGGCCCAGCGAGCGCCAGCGTGCGATCAGACCGGAACCGACGGCCGCCCCCGGAAACCGGCGCAATTCACCCAAGGCCGCCCGCTGAAGTTCCTGCGGTTCGCGGGCATCGAGTAGCGCCAGCAAAGGCTCGCGCGAATTCTCCTCGGCGCCCAAGCCCAGAAGCCGGACGTCCGCCACGCGGGCGGCCACGGCCCGGCCGGAATCCGCCGCCCCGGCTCGCGCCAGCACGAGCGCTTCCGTTTGGTGAACATTTTCGGGCAACCCCAACCCGCGGGCCAAGAGCCAGAGCGGGCGCAGTTCCTCGCGGCCGGCCGTGGCAAACCGTTCCGCCAGTCGCCGCCGCGCCGTTTCGGTCAGCGCCGGCTGCGCGCCGCTCCGGCCCAACCCATCGGCCAGGCCTTCCGCGAGCGCGATGCCGATGGGCGTGTTGAAGCGGTCGTCCTCCATCAAGGCCGATACGTCCGCCGGCCGGTAGATCGCGCGGGCGCCGAGCAATTCGGCCAATTCGCGCACCGCGACACCGCCGGCCGCCGGGACCGGAGCCGCTGCGAAACGCCCAAGCACCCGTCGGGCAAAACCCACGGCCTGCTCGGGGCGCAGCGACGACAAGACCGCGCGCCGGGTCCAGTCGGATTGGAGATCGCGCCACCACAGTTCGGCCAACAGCACCTCCGTCGCGGGTTGGTTGATCGCCCCGGCCACCTGGGCGGCGACAAACCGGACGCGGGGCTGCGAATCGCGCAGCCGACCAAGCACCAGATCAGCGAGCGCGAGTTGATCGGCCAGCCGGGGTTCCGCCAGCCAGAGGGCATTCTCGCGCACGCCGGGATGGGTGTCGGTCAGCGCCTTTTGAAGTTCCGCGTCCGTCAGGGCGCCGAGGGCTTCCAGGGTCCACAGGCCATGCAGCCGTGCCAGTGCGCGGGGACTTTCGATCGCGAGCCGGCGGAGCGCGGGAATCGCGGCAGTGGGGCGCCGTTCGGCCAGCAACCGCTGGGCGGTCAGGCGCACCCATTGGTTGTCGTCGCCGAGTTGCGCGACGAGCGCGGAATCAGGTAGGCGGCCGAGGTTCGTTCGGCGCGGCTTGGCGGAGTTCTTCGGGGCGATCCGATAAATCCGTCCGCGATCCTGGCCGGCGCGGACGTCGATTTTTTCCCGCACCTTCGCCGGGATGTAATCCGGATGCTCGATGACGTCGCGCTGCATGTCGAGCAGGTAGAGCGCGCCGTCGGGCCCAGTCTCCAGCCCCACCGGGCGGAAGTTGCTGTCCCGGCTGGCGAAGAACTCGTTCGTCTGTTCGCTGGGCGCGCGAGTCGCCCGAAATGCCGGGCCGTCGGGCACAATCACGTCGCGATGCACCAGGTTGCCGACGACGTCGCCGACGAAAATCGAGCCGCGCAGGTCGTCCGGAAACAGGCCGGAGGCGACCCGCCCCATGCCGCCGGCCGCGCTGAAATGACCGGCCTGTTCGGGATGATTGGGCCGGGTCTGCGCGGTGGAAACCGGGAAGATGCGGGACATCTCGCCGTGATCCGAGATGGAGCCGGTCAAGGCCACGGGCGGAAAGCCCGGGAACCGTTCCGCCTGCCGCCGCGACAGGAAGCGATGCTGCAGGTGGTCGATGTTGTAGGTCGTGAAGGCGCGGCCGAAGTCGTCGAACACCAGGCCGAAACCGCCGCCGGACCGCCCGGTGCGTTCCACCTGACCGGTATCCGGATTGAAGGCGAAGTCATCCTCGCCCAACGCGACGACTTCGCCGGGACGTTTCGGTGAGCTCAGGGTGCCGCCGTTGCCGCCGTTGGCGCCGTGGATTCGGCCGTCCAAGCCGTAGCGCAGGCCGTTGACCAGGCTGTCGGAAACGCCGCGGACGAAACCGGTCAGAACCACTTCGCGGACGTCGGCCACGCCGTCCCCATCGGTGTCCTTCAGGAACAGAATATCCGGCGCGGCGCTGACCAACACCCCGCCGCGCCACGGAGTGACGCTGGTGGCGTAGCTGAGGTTCCGGGCAAAGACCGTGGCCTTGTCCGCCAGGCCGTCACCATTGGTGTCTTCCAATTGCCGCACGGTGCTGCCAACGCCGCCAGCCGGTCCGACGCCGTAAGGGTAGTCACGGCACTCCACCACGTAGGCGCGCGCCTGTTCGTCCCAAGCGATGGCGACGGGGTCCACCACGTCCGGCTCGGCCGCCCACAAGGTCATTTCCAGTCGCGGATCGAGCCGGACCGAGGCGGGATCGAAAACAAAGCGGTTGGTCGTCTGGGCCAGCAACGGCGCGGCGGCAACGACGAGCGGGAGCAGGCTTTTCATGGAAGCGAAGATCGGATCAGACGCCGTGCAGCACCTGCTCGTAGAGGTCGACGTATTCCCGGGATTGTTTTTCCCACGAGAAGTCCGCGGTCATGCCGTTGCGGCGGAAGTGGGCGAGCAAGTCCGGCTCGCGGTAGAGGGCGTGCGCCTTGCGGATTGCTTGGGTCAGGGCCGC
>JBEISV010000338.1:0-5285 GCA_040375265.1 Verrucomicrobiales bacterium | reverse complement strand
GTCCACCACCGCCAGGGCGGCGCCCTGCGGCCGGACGAGGGCCAGCGAACCATTGGCCGCCCCGGCGCGGAATCCGGTGTGCAGTTCGGTCGCGGTCGCATCGCCCGTTTCCCCGTCGAGGAATACGACGAGGAACTGATCAGACCCAAGCGTCGTGCCCGCCGGGAAGGTCCACTTGGCAAGGCTGGTGTAGCTGTCGGTGAGCCCCCAGCCAGTGAGGTCCGCGGAGTAAGGACCGGCGTTGTGCAGTTCCACCCAGGGTTCGCGCTCACCTTTGCTGTCCGCCAGCCCGGCGGTGTTGTTGGGCAGGAGCTCGTTCAGGTAGAGCGCCGGATAGGCGGCGAGGCTGGCGCCGACGTTGTTGGTCGCGCCCGGCGTCTGGCCCGGGACGGATCCGCCTTCCAGGCTGAGGCTGGCCCCGAAGACGATGTCTGAACTCCCCACGTTGGCCTGGTGGGCCTCGACGGCGAGGACGTTTTCCCCGGCTTGCAGCAGCTCCGCCGGCAGGGTGATCGGCCCGGTCACGGTGGCGTCGGCCACCAGCGTGCAGGGGGTGTCATGCTGGACGACCACGTCGGGGCCGAAGCCAAACCGGTGGAGTTCGCGGCCGTTGAGGTAGAACACCGCGCCGTCGTCGACCACATAGTTCAACTGGAGCGTCGCCCCGGCCGGCACGAACGGCAGGGTGAACTTGGTGCGGAAGTAGTAACCCGATTGCCCCAAGGTCAGCGGGGTGCTCTTTGGCGCCGGCAAATCGGCCGTCTCGACGTAGAACAGGCCTCGGCCGACGGACCACGAGGCATCGTTGAACGCGTTTTCCTTCCACGCCGGGTCCGGGGCGCCGGCCTGGTAGTAGCGCCATTGGTTGGTCATGACCGCCAGTTCACGGGGACCATTGTAGGCGGGGGCCGCGGCCCAGTTGCCCACGCGGAAGTTGTCCCGGCGGCCGTCAATCAATTGGAGCGCGGCCCCGCCCGCCGCGGCGGCCGGCCACGGGAGGGTGGAACGGAACTGCACTTGGGCGACGGGGTTGGCGGTCGGGTCCCCGGGCGACAACTGGAGCCGGTCGCCGGTGCTCCCGAGGATGCCGGTCCATACGCCGGCCACTGGCAGCGCGGCCCCGTAGGTCGCGCGGAACACCGCGAGGTTCCGCACCACACAAAGATGCTGCCCTGGAGCGAGCACGGTGTTCGCGGGAAAGGTGAACGTGAGTTCGTCGCCTTCGAGACGATACCCCGAGATGTCCCACGCGGTCCGGGCGGAGGCGTTGGCCACCTCGATGTATTCCGCGTTGTTCGTCAGCGGCCGATACATGATCTCGTTGATCGCGACCTTGAAGCGGGGACGGATAAGGACGGTAAACGTCTTCGTGTCGGACAGATTGCCGGGACCGTTGTCCGAGACACGCACGCTGATGACGTTGGTCGCCACCCCGGCATCCTCGTCGGCGGTCCAGGCAAAGGCCCCGGTGTTGGCGTCCATCGTCGCGCCGGCGGGGACGTCGCCGACCAGCGCGTAGGTCAGCGTCTGGGACGGCAGGTCGGCATCTGTCGCCGTTGTGACGAAGGCGACCGGGTTGCCTTCGGAGACCGTGAAATCGCCCAAGCTGCCCAGCACCGGCGCCTGGTTGGCCTCGTTGACCGTCACGGAGAACGTCCGCTGGACGGAGAGCTGCTGGGCGGTCTGTTCGGTCACCTTCACCACCAGCGGATAACTGCCCGGACCCTGCGCCTCCGTCGGCGTCCACGTCAGCACGCCGGTGGTCTCATCCAAGGCGAGGCCGGCGGGAACATTGCCGGTCAGGCTGTAGCGCACGGCGGCCCCCTCGGGATCGGCGCCGACCAACGTAAGCGAGAGGGTCGCGCCCTCGTCCACCGACTGCGGCGAAGGCTGGGTCAGCGACGGCGGATTGTTCACCTCGTTCACCGTCACCTTGATGGTCTTGGTCGCGCTCAGGGCCGGTGAACCGTTGTCGGTGACCCGGAAGGCCAAGTCGAACACCCGCGGTCCCTGGTCCTCGGTGGGCGTCCACGCGAACTCCCCGGTCACCGGATTGAGGCTGGCGCCGGCCGGTGCGCCGGGCTCCAGCGCAAAGGTCAGCGTGTTGGCGGGGAAGTCGGGGTCGATCGCCACCAGGGTAAACGCGAGTTGCGCCCCCTCATCCACCGACTGGTCCGCCAAGGATCCGATCACCGGGGCGAGGTTGGCCTCGGTCACGGCAACATTGAGACGGGCCACGCCCGTTCGGGGCGGCGTCCCGTTGTCCGTGGCGCGCACGGTAAACAAGTAGCTGCCCGGCCCCTGGAGCTCCGACGGCGTCCACGTCAGCCGGCCCGTGGACTCGTCGATGGCGGCGCCGGTCGGCGCGTCGGCGCCGAGGCTGAACTTGAGCGTCTGCCCCGCGTCCGGATCGGACGCGGCGACGGTCAGGCTGAGCAGGACGCCTTCGGCCGCCGTGCGGTCGGCCAGCGGGGTTACAATTGGCGGAAGGTTACCGCCGGGGATGAAGTTGGCGGAGCCCGGACTCGGTTCCTCGAAGAAGACCAGCGGATTCTCGGACGCGTCCGGATAGCGCCCCAGTGACACGTTGTTGGTCTGGTTGCCAAACGTGACCCCGTCAATCAGTTGGCCGAGCGGCGAATAGAGGCCGATCTGCTCACCGGCGCGCGCCAAGGAGAAGCCCGCATGCAGTCCGGGGTTGGCCGGGAGGTTCTGCCCGGTCTCACCGTCGGCCCAGACCAGCAGGAAACCGCCGGCCGGGATCGGGTAGCCGGACGGAATCGCGAACATCGTCTTGTTGGTCAGGTTGTCCGTGAGGAAGAACCCGGCAAGGTCCACCGTCGTGGAACCGGCGTTATGCAGTTCGATCCAGTCGTCGAAGTCGCCATCCGCGGGATCGGCAAGCGTGGCCGTGTTCTGCGCCATGAACTCGTTGATCACGACGTTGACGGCCGGCACCGCCGGATTGTTGGACGCGCCGGCGGTCGGGAAATAGACGAGCCGCCGCCCGCGCACGTCGCCGTCCGGGATCAGGCCGACACTGCGGTTCGGGAACTGGTTCGCGTAGTCGGCGTAGTCCATCACGGCCGGCGCATTGGCCGAGCCCTGCAACCGCACGAGGGCAACGGAGCCGTTGGTGGGATTCAACCGGAAGCTGGCATGCGGCGCCGCCCCCGTGGATTCCGCCGTCTCGCCGTCGGCCCAGACGGTCAGGAAGCCGCCTGGGGCCAGCGTGGTTCCGGCGGGGAACGGCCATTTGGTCAGGTTGGCGTAGGTGTCGGTCAGGAAGAAGGCCGAGAGGTCCACCGCGGTCGGACCCGAGTTGTAGAGCTCGACGTAGGGTTCGCGGTCGCCGGCGTTGTCCAGGCCGCCGTCCACGTTGTTGGGCAGAACCTCGTTCAGCCAGACGGCCGGGAAGGCGGCCAGCGTGGCGCGGTTCGCGTTGACCGCGCCGGGCGTGAAGCGATTGGCGGCATTCGTCGGCATGGCGCCCCAGTTGGCCACTCGCCAGG
The DNA here is from genome assembly GCA_040375265.1 of Verrucomicrobiales bacterium. Taxonomy (GTDB): domain Bacteria; phylum Verrucomicrobiota; class Verrucomicrobiia; order Limisphaerales; family UBA9464; genus CAIWAH01. The sequence goes on along the minus strand of JBEISV010000338.1, from coordinate 1,773 downwards.
TGTCCTGGGCCGGATCGATGAGCTGGAGCGCGGAACCCTTGCCGTCGGCATCCGTGGGCCACGGCAGCCGGTCGAGATACCGCACGTCGGTGATGCGCTGGTCGAGTTCGGGCGTCGCGCCCGGCTTCACCAGGCGCAGGGTTTCGCCGTCGTTGTCGAGCCGCCCGTCGAACTGGTCGAAGATCGCGATGCCGGCCCCGAAGGCCGCCGCGAAGGCCGCCCGGTCCCCGACGAGCAGCAGGTAGCTGTTCGGCGCGATGATGGAGCCGGCCGGGAACGTGTAGCCGACGCCTTCCAGGACAAAGCCCGAGAGGTCAAACGGCGTGGTCGTATTGCGGTTGTGCAGCTCGATGAAGGAGGTCTGCGGGACCGCGGGGTTGTAGTGGACCTCGTTGAGGACCACGAAGTCCTGCGGCTGCGGCACCGCGCCGTTGTAGGTGACGGTGACGGAATCGGTCACACCCGGCAGCGGATTGCCCTTCCGATCCAGGCCGACGAGGACCAGTGGATTACTTTGCTGGGTCAGCGGCACCGTGACGCTGAAGGTGGTGAACCCGGTCCAGACCACGGGATAACGGATGCCGTTGACGGCGATGCTGGCGACGGCCAGCGGGGCGTTGCCGGTGAGGGTCACGCTCGCGGTGGTGGAAGTGAAGTTGTTGCCGCCGTTCGAGGTGATGGCCAGCGCGGCGACATTGGCCGCATTGATCTGCCCGAGGATGTTGGCGCGCCGGGCATTGATGTAGGTCGTGATGCCCGCCGTGGTGTTCAGCCCCTGGATGTTGTTGGCCAACTGGGCCGCCCGCAGCGCGTCGATCACCGGCTGGAAGCGGCCCGGCAGCATGGGGCCGTTGACCGCGTCGATGTAGGCACGCCACAGCATGCGGCGGAACGCCGGGTTGTCGTTAAACTTGGAGTTCGCGACCGGGTCCTGCCCGCCCCAAAGGCCGCCGCCGGCGCCCTCGCCAAGCCCGAAGATGAAGTCGAGGTCCCACGGCATGATCACGGCGGGCCGGCCCGGCTGGCGATAGAGATACATGTTCTGGCCGACGTTGAAGGTCCACGCATCCCAGTTGCCCATGATCCGGTTGTAGGCGAAGACGCGCATCCATTCGTCCATGTCGCCGTGGGTCAGCATCCGTTGCACGTAGGCATCTCCGGTGGCGGTGTTGTTGGCCGCGTTCACGAGGTCGAAGATGGTGGTGTAGTCGCTTTCCGGGACCTGCTGCGCACGCCGTTCCCAGTTCCAACGGTAGCGGGCTTGCTTCAACTGGCTGCCCGTCGTCAGGAATCGTTCCAGCGTGGCCTGGTTCGCGTTGAAGCCGCCGTTGCCGTCGTCGAACTCGAACCAGATCGAGATCTTGTAGAGGTCGCCTTCGCCGCCGTCGGGATAATGCTGCTCCGCATAACGGTGATCGGGTTCCTCCAGGTCCTCGACGATGTTGGCGTAACGCCCGCCGTTGAAGAAGAAGTGCAGCGGATTGCCGTTGAGCGACGGGATCTCCAACTGCTGCCCCAGCCAGTAGGCCAGACGGCCGCGCAGGCCGGTGTCTTCACTGCCACCATTGCCGGTCTGGGCGAACAGCCGCTCGCGGACACCGTGCAGCAGGTCATCGTCCGGCAGCGAGGCGGTCAGGTCACCGCGGCCGCCGTGGAACGGGCTGCCCTTGTCGCGAAAGACGGCGCCGTAGATCACGCGGCGGTTGCCGTAAACGATGGTGCAAGGCCGCGAGAAATTGTTCAGCCCGTTGCCGTCGGCCGGTCCCTGGTTGG
>JBEISV010000269.1:0-6443 GCA_040375265.1 Verrucomicrobiales bacterium | reverse complement strand
GCCATTGTTGTGGCGGAACATCGACCAAGCCGCCCCCGTGTTGCCCCAATGGACGAACTTGAAGAAACCCTCCAGCACCACTCGTTCGTCATGCAGGTCGAGCACCTTCAGAACGACGAACTTGGACAACTGGTCGGCCAGGAAGAGAGCCAGCGCGATCACGCCAATGCGTTGGGAGCCGGTGAGCGAAGGAGCGGACATGTGATTTGGCGCGGCCACGCTATCCGAGCCGGCCGTCGAGTCGAACGGTTTTCCCGTCGTCGCCCGGAACGGCCGGCTGGGGCTGGCATCTTCCGGCCGGCGGTGGAACCCTTGCTGCGTCTCCGAGAACAGTTCCTGCCGATGCATCGTTCCTCCAGGTTGGTCGGTTGGTGGGCCGCGCTGGCCGCCGCCTCGCTCCACGCGCACGAATGGCAACCGCACGCCGGTGGCCGCCTCGCGCCGCTGGCGCCGGTCGCCGGCGCGAAAGCGGCCGGCTTCACCCGCCTGCCCGCGGCGGAACTTGGAATCAATTTCACCAACCGGCTCGCCGACGAACGCAGCCTGACCAACCGCAACTTGCTCTCCGGCTCCGGCGTCGCGTGCGGCGACGTGGACGGTGACGGCCGCTGCGACCTGTTCTTCACGGGGCTGGATTCGCCCAACCAGCTCTTCCGCAATCTCGGAAATTGGAATTTCACCAACATCACCGCCGGCGCCTTTCCCGGTTCGCCCGCCGGAGCCGCCGGCAAACTGGCTCCCAATGACAGCACGGGCGCCGCCTTTGCCGACGTGGACGGCGACGGTGACCTCGACCTGCTGGTCAACAGCCTGCAGGGCGGAACCCACCTGTTCCTGAACGACGGCCAGGGCCGGTTCAGCGACGTGACCGACCCGGCCGGCCTGCGGTCGGCTTCGGGGGCCACCTCGCTGGCGTTGGCCGATGTGGAGGGCGATGGCGACCTGGATCTTTACGTCTGCAATTTCCGGCCCGACACGATCCTCGACCAACCGGCCGCCAAATTCACCGTGCGCCAGGTCGGCAACCGGCCCGTGGTCATCGCGATGAACGGCCGGCCGGCGACCGAACCCGACCTCACCAACCGCTTCGAGGTCGGCGGCGGCGGCAACGTCATCGAGTTTGGCGAGGCGGACGTGCTGTGGTTGAACGACGGCCGCGGCCGATTTATCGCCGCAAAGTGGTCCGCCACGTTTCGCGACGAAGCGGGCCAGCCAGTGCCCGGCGCAGATCGCGACTGGGGGTTGGCCGCACAATTCCATGACTTCGACGGAGACGGTCGGCCGGACCTCTACGTCTGCAACGACCTTCATACCCCGGACCGTTTCTGGCGCAACGTCGCGACGAACGGCGTCGCCCAGTTCCAGGCCGTGCCGCTGCTCGCGCTCCGGAACAACAGCACGTTCTCGATGGGCGTGGATTTCGGCGACCTGAACCGCGACGGGCACACCGACTTCTTCACCGTGGACATGCTCGCTCGCAATCGCGTCCACCGCGTGACGCAGCTCGAAGGCATGGCGCCGCAGTTGCGCCCGCCGGGCGTGTTCGACGACCGCGTGCAGTTGAAACGCAACGCGCTCCAGTTGAACCGCGGCGATGGCACCTTTGCCGAGGCCGCAATCCAGGCCGGCGTCGAGGCCAGCGACTGGTCGTGGGGTCCGCTCTTCCTCGACGTGGACCTCGACGGCTACGAGGACATCCTGATCCCCAACGGCCAGGCCCGCGATTTCCAGGACGCCGACGGCGCCGCACGCATCGCCGCCGCCCAGCGTGGGGGCCGTCCGTTGGGGCCCGCCGACATCGCCGGGCTGGTGAAGACGCTGCCGCGTTTCGACACACCAAATGCGGCCTTCCGCAACCGACTGGCCGCCGCTCCGGCGAACGACCGTTTCGTGCCCACGTTCGACGACGTGAGCGCCGAGTGGGGATTCGGCGAAGGCAGCGTCTCTCAGGGCGCCGCAATGGCCGACCTCGATAACGACGGCGACGCCGACGTGGTGATGAACAACCTCCAGGCCGGCCCGGGGATCTACCGGAACGAAACCGCCGCACCCCGCGTTCGCGTGAGCCTGCGCGGCGCCGCCGGCAACCGCCTGGGCATCGGCGCTAAGGTTACCGTGCGCGGCGGTGCGGTGCCTGAGCAGGCCCAGGAAATCCTCGGCGGCGGCCGTTACCTTGGCGGCGACGATCCGGCGCGAACCTTCGCCACCGGTTCGGCCAAAACGGTGGACGTCATCGTGCGTTGGCCTTCGGGACGCGTAAGTGAGTGGCGCGGCGTGCCGGCGAACTCCGCGGTCGAACTGGCGGAAGCGGCATCGGGCGACCCTCGGCCGAATCCGGCCCCTGCGGCCGGGCAAATGTTTGTGGATGTCTCCGCCCGGCTCGGGCACCTCCACGCCGAGGAACCCTTCAATGATTTCGAGCGACAGCCGCTGCTCCCGAACCGGCTGAGCCTGCTTGGCCCGGGCGTGTCGTGGACCGATTTGAACGGCGACGGCTTTGACGACCTGATCGTAGGCTCCGGGCGCTCCGGTCCGTTGGCGGTTTTCCAGAATGACGCCCGCGGTGGCTTTCGGCGCATCGATGAACCGCCGTTCAACAAACCGCTGGCCCGGGATGCCACCACGATCCTGCCCGCGTCCGGCGCCTTGCTCGTCGGCTCCGCGAACTGGGAGGACGGCTCGACGAACGGCGGCGCGGTGCGTCTCTACGATCCGGCCCGCAAGGTCAGCGGCGAAATCATCGTGGGCCCGACCTTCAGCACGGGGCCGCTGGCGTTGGCCGACGTGGACGGCGACGGCACGCTCGAACTGTTCGTCGGCGGACGCGCGGTGGCCGGACGTTGGCCCGAACCCGCCGTGTCGCTGCTGCTCCGCAATGTGGCCGGCCGGTTCACCGTGACGCAGCGCTTCGACGCGTTGGGCCTGATCAGCGGCGCCTGCTTCAGCGACGTGGACGGCGACGGCGACAGCGACCTGCTGCTCGCCGGCGAGTGGGGACCGCTGAAGCTCCTCCGCAACGAGGCCGGCAAACTGACCGAATGGAACGCGCCGCTGACCTGGGCTGACGCCAACGGCCGACCGGGGGCACTTGCTGACCTGACCGGACTGTGGAACAGCATTGTTTCGGGCGATTTCGACGGCGACGGACGCCTGGACTTCGTTGCCGGCAATGCGGGCCTCAACTTCCGCCTGCGAGCCGGCACGCAGGCGCCACGCCATGTCGTGTTCGGCGACCTCGGCGGCGGTGAGGGCCATGACCTGTTCGAGACGTGGACCGAAGGCGGCCAGGAATGGTCCGAACGTCCGCTGCCGCCGCTGGCCATGGCGCTGCCGTGGGTTCGGGAACGCTTCCCCAGCCACGCGGCCTTTGCGGCGGCGACGGCCGGCGACATCCTCGGCGAACGGCTGAAGGCGGCCCGTTCCGTCAGTGCGACGTGGTTCGCGAGCACCGTGTTCCTGAACCGCGGGGATCACTTCGAGGCCCGCGCGTTACCCTCGGCCGCGCAGTTGGCGCCGGTGTTCGGCCTTTGCGTCGGCGACTATGATGGCGACGGAAATGAAGACCTGTTCCTCGCCCAAAACTGGGCTGCTGCGGAACCCTTCACCGCGCGCAACGACGCCGGCCGCGGCCTGTGGTTGCGCGGCGACGGCGGCGGAGGCTTCACGGCCGACCTGACCAGCGGGGTCGAAGTTTACGGCGACGCCCGAGGCGCCGCCTTGGCCGACTTCGATGCCGACGGGCGCCCAGACCTGGTCGTAGGGCAAAACGCGGCGGCCACCAAACTGTTCCGCAATGCCGGCGGCAAACCGGGACTCCGGGTGCGCCTACAAGGCTTGGCAAACAATCCGACGGCGGTCGGCGCCGCCGTGCGCCTGGCCTACGGCGAACGCCGAGGGCCGTGGCGCGAGACCCATCTCGGCGCGGGTTACTGGAGCGTGGACAGCCCGGTGCCGGTGCTGGGCAAGGCCGGCGAACCGACCGCGATCGAGGTGCGCTGGCCCGGCGGCAAACGCACCCTTCATCCCGTGGGACCGGGCGCCGCGGAAGTGCGGGTTACGGCTCCCGAGTGAGCCCTGCGGCACGCGCCCATTCCACCGCCGACCGGGCCGTGTGCGTGCCCGTCGCAAAGCAGCCCTGCATCAGGTAACCGCCGGTCGGGGCCTCCCAGTCCACCATTTCGCCGGCGACGAAGAGGCCCGGAAACCGGCACACCATCAGCCCGTCGTCGAGCTCCGACCAGCACACCCCGCCAGCCGAGGAGATGGCCTCGGCAATCGGCCGCGGGCCGCGCAGCGGGATGACGCAGTGCTTCACGGCGCGAGCAAGCGACAAGGCATCGGGCCAGGTGCGATCCGACAGCAACGCGTAGGCGGCGTCGCCGATACGCCAGCGAACGAGCGCTTCGTCGAGGAAGTTGCGCCGCGCCGACTCCATCTTCGCGACCAACCGCTCGACGGTGAAGGTGGGCTTGAAGTCGATGGCGATGGCCGGTTCCGCCATCGCCCGCAGCGCGGCGCCGAGCTGGTAGATCGCGCCGCCTTCGAGGCCGTAGCGGGTGATCAGGAGTTCGCCGACTGCCAACGTGTCGCCGGCGCGGACGTGGATGTTTTTCAGCGGCTTGCCTTCGGCATGGGCGAGGACTTCGGGCGACCACTCGTGTTCCCAGCCGCAGTTCGCCGCGGCGAGCGGATGGACCGCGAGGCCCAAAGATTCCAGCAAGCCGGTCCACGCCCCATCGGAACCCGTCTCCGGCCACGAACCACCGCCGAGGGCGAGGATGACGACATCGGCGGTCGCCGTGGTGCCATTCGCGAAGCCGAGGTTGAACCGCGCCCCCGGGGTTGCTGCCGCAGTGGAACCGGCGCCCTCGCCGGTTTCGGGTCCGACAGGCGCCCCCGCCTGTCGCTCAGCGGGCGAGGGCGCGCGCTGCACAACCACAGCCGAGGGCGGCTGTGCCACTGAGGATCCCAGCGCCACGAGCCGGTGGTTCATCACGAACGTCACCCCGAGCCCGCGCAGCCGCGCCACCCAACGGCGCAGCAACGGCGCGGCCTTCATCTCCACGGGATAGACCCGGCCGCTGGTGGCCTGGAAGGTCTCCACGCCGAGTCCCGCCGCCCACTCGCGCAACGACGCGGGATCAAAGCCGGCGAGCAGGCTCGGCCAGAGGTCCGCGGGCTGGCCGGGACCGGAGTAACGCGCGGCGAAGCGGTCCAGCGGTTCGCCGTGGGTGAGGTTGAGCCCGCCCCGGCCGGCGACGAGGAACTTCCGGCCGACGGACGGTTTGCCTTCGTAAAGCGTGACCCGCAGGCCGGCAGCCGCCGCGACTTCCGCCGCGCGCAAACCGGCCGGACCGCCGCCGATCACGGCGAGTTGGGAGTGGGTGGGCAAAGAATGCTAAAACAGGTCTTCACGTGCCTGGAATTGGAAGAACGCTGGATCAATGTCTAGCAAGTGAACCGGCCGCCGCAGCACTCCAATCCCGGAACGAACCATTGTCTCGGCAATGGCGTCACCGTCGAGGAGAAGGAGCGATATGGCCCCTTTCTTGATGGAAGCCGCCTCAGCATCACGGGTGAAGCGCGCGGTGGTGAGAAACACCCCATGGTCGTAGTCGCCTTGGATTGCCCCGCGGAACTTGTCGATCTCAGGGCGACCCACCGGTGTTTGTTTCCATCGTTTCGCTTGAAATGCTGAACGGATGGTAACGACTCCCTGCCTGAATAGTCCGTATCCATCGATGCCTCCGTCTGGCCCATTTTTCGTTACCTGCAGCTCTTGGTAACCAAGCAGCCTGAGCAGCGAGACACAGAACTGCTCGAACTCTTGAGGGCTCAGGGCCTTGATCTCAGAGATAATGCGACGTTTGGTCTCAGCTTCATTCTGATAGACGAGGTCTTGCAGCGTTGCGTTAGTTACAACCGGGAACAACTCGCTGCTCGGAGATTTGGCAACCGGATCCACGTTCCTAACGAGGCGCTTTCGCCCGTTTGCCGTAATCTTCCAAAGCCCCCGAGTTGAACCATCCAAGTCACCACGGTCGGTCAATGCCTGCCGACTCCACTGGATCAGGTTATGCCATTTGAATGTTGAGGGGCTACTGGGCAGGCGAGCGGCTAGGTCTTCCTCGGAAAGCTGACCACGAAATGACTTTGTAACGACCGGATAGATGTCCTTCGGCTTGGCGGCTCCGCCGAGTTGATCGATCGCCTTTAGAAGAGGCACCTCTATCTCATGTTGTTTTGGAAAAGCCATACTCGTTGGCGTAGCTGAACTTGGAATGCCACCGAAGGAGGTTCTGCCCCTTCGCTTTTGCGGCCCTCAATCCTCTATTTGTTTTCGCCCGACGTTGCCAGTTCCTTCTCTTCGGTTGGGACCTCTAGCCCAACAAATCCCATGAGGGCCAAGATTCGCCCTCCGCTTTCCCTCTCTGCCACGCAGG
>JBEISV010000285.1:0-6181 GCA_040375265.1 Verrucomicrobiales bacterium | reverse complement strand
GGACGGCATTCATCGCGCGTGGTCCGACGGTTCCGTGGAATGGGTCGGCGGCAAAAGCCTTCGGCTCACCGGCCCTGCCAGTCCGGACTGCCGCCTCCAGCACCTGCTCGGGAACTACTATTTCTGAACCTTCTCCGCTGAGTCTCCCCATGGAATCCCAATCCTTGTCCCGCCGCGAACTCCTGCGCCACCTGACCCTCGCCACCCCCGTCAGCCAGCGCATCGTGTTCGACGGCCCCGACCGGGTGACCGCCGCCGGGGTGAGCGCCGGGCTGGACCTCGGTTTTGAACTGGTGCGCCGTTACCGTGGCGACTTCTACGCCAAGGGCATGCAACTGCTGGGCGAATACGACCCGCAGCCGCCGTTCCCGGGCGGCGGCAATCCCCGCACCGCCGACACGACCGCGGTGGCGATGCTCAACCAGATGCACGCCCCCATCGTCGAGCAGTTCCGTGGAGCCGTGCGTGCGGCACAGCGGGTAGCAAGGGGCTAGCCGCGATCTCAGGCGTGGCCGCAGTTGACCGTCGGGCTGCGGGAGAACAGCTTGCCCTCATGCTTCCCAAGGTCTTCGCAGCCGTGAGTTTGGCCTGTGTGGCTCCCCTGTTTCTGGCCGCTGACCCGGGTGTGCGCCTTGTTCAAAGGGACGGGCGGCTTCGGTTGGAAACCACCAAACCTGCCATCGCGCCGATCGCCGGCACCAGGTTGGAAATCCGCTACGAAACCAGTTCCGACTTCAGGAAGTGGGTGCCCGGCGGGCCTTTGGCGCCTGCGAGATCCGGCTATCAGGTAGCAGAGGTGGGAACGGCCGCGGACTCCGGATTCTTTCGGGTGAACAGTTCCCTCGTCGCGGGTGGCTCTGCAGATCCGGCCGACCAATTGGGGTTCAACCGGGTCTTCGATGCCGAGCTTGAGCGGCTGGGACAGATCAGCGTGGCGGAATTTTCACGGCAATATGCGCCGACTTTTCTTGCCGGCATATCCTTTGATCCGACCACGGCCAAGTTCTGGGACCACTTCAATGCCGATCCCGCGGTGGTCAACGCCACGGTGCCGGTTGGCGGCGATCGGCGGTTGCACGATTTCCGGCTGAACGACGAGGAAATGGCGCGGTTCCGGACCAATGGGTTTGTCGTCAGTGAACGCCTGGGCAGCTACAGCTTCGCCGACGTTTACTACAAGATCTTCGCCGACGACCTGCCGGTGTTTATCACGACCGATTCGGTGCTGCATGCGTGGCATTTTTCCTTCCAGAAGATGCTCGAAGAGCTGGAGGAAACCCACATCGCCGTGACCTACGAACAGATGCTGGATGGCATGGCGACGAATCTGCCCGCCTTGGCGGCGCTTCGTGGCGGACCGCTTAGGGAGTCGGTGGACGATGCGGACTATTTCCTCGCGGTGGCCCGGTCGCTGATCAAGGGCGCCGAAGTGCCGCCGGTGTTTGTGGATGCGGGCACGGTCAGCCAAACGCTGGCCAAGATCGGTCAGACGCAGTTCGAGCCATTCTTTGAGCTGTGGGGCAAATCGCAACCGATGGATTTCTCCCAGTTCATCGTGCGAGGCCACTACACTGGAACGCCGCGGCTACAGCGTTATTTCCGGGCATTCAACTGGACCGCTCTGGCAGATTTCGGCGTGGTGGACATCCACCACGGGCCGCAGTCGCTCAGGGAGTTGGGAACGGCGGTGGTTTTGCAGCGGCTGGTCGGGCTTTCTGGGCAGGGGCAACGCTGGCAGTCGGTTAACCAGTTGCTCAAGCTGTCGGTGGGCCGGCAGAACTCGATGGGGATTGATGAACTCGGTGCCGCCCTGACTGCGATTGGCAGCCCCGCCCTGGAAGACGTCACGCCGGGCACCTTGGTCCAACTTCAAACCGACCTGCTGAACGGCCGGGTGGGTCTTCCCGACTATGCGGCCGGGCCGTTTTATGGAAACGACACGGGCGTCCGCCCGCAGCTATCCGCTAGGTTCGCATTTACCGGCAAGCGGTTCATTGCCGACGGCTGGGTGCAGTCGATGGTGACCTATGATCGCATCCGCTGGGAGGGGGAAGGCGTCCCCGAGCGCTATCGTTTCGGCGACGCGGTGGTGCGGCGTTTTCCGTCGGCGTTGGATGTGGCCTTTGCCGTGTTCGGCAATGACGGGGTGGTCGGGCCGCTGGCGGAGCGAATGATGCGGACCGACGGTCTTTCGTTTCGCGATGGCTTGCCCTATCAGCACAACTTGGTGGCCGCCCGCCGGACGATGGATGCGATTGCAACGGAGTATCGCGAGGAATCCATCTACGGTCGCTGGCTTTATGCGCTCAGAAACCTTTCACAGCCGGCGAATGATCCGCGCCTGCCACAGGCGATGCGCACCCGCGGCTGGGCCATGAAGGATGCCAACACGCAGAGTGCCTCATGGAGTCAATTGCGGCACGATACGCTGCTCTACGCCGCCGAACCTTACACCAGCATGATCTTGTGCGAGTATCCTGCGGGTTTTGTCGAGCCGCGTCCTGAGTTTTGGGAGCAGATGGACGCGTTGGCCCTGTTCACACATAACCTGCTCGTGCGTTACCCTGTTAACGGTGAAATCTTTGTGCCTGCGCCCATGATCGGGATCGAGCGAGTTGATTTGGGCGCTCGACACCAGGCGCGGTTGAATTTCTGTCACAACTTTTCACAGATAACTCGCGTGTTGGGCACATTGGCCAGAAGGCATCTTCGGCAGGAGGCGTTCTCGCCGGCAGAACAGCTGTTTATCCGCAGCGTGATGAACAGTGCGGATCGAAATTATGGAGGCAAAACCTATACTGGGTGGTATCCATCATTGTTCTATAAGTCTTATGGGCAGGCGGTCTCCGGATGGGATTCAGTAAAGCCGGACACCAACGGCTCCGACCGCCGGGACCACGTTGTGGTGGGCGTTCACACAGCCCCAGCGGATGCGTTCGATCCAGAAGGCGGCGTGCTTCACGAAGGTGTCGGGGACGTGGATCTCCTGATGATCGCTGTGGACAACGGCCCCGACCGAATGGTCTTCGCTGGCCCGACGATGAGCCACTACGAGTTTATCGAAAAGGGGCCGGTCCTGAACCGCCTCACCGACCAGCAGTGGTCGTCCCGGGTGCTCAGCACCAATCGGCCGCCGCGCCCGGACTGGACCCAAAGCTACTTGGTGCCTCGGTAGTCTCCGGGAATGTCCAACGCTCATCACCGGTGCGGCGGGAAGTTGCCGAGCTTGCGTTGCAAGGTGCGACGGTCGAGGCCCAGCAGGCGGGCGGTCTGCGAGATGTTGCCGCCGCAGTCGGCGAGCACGCGCTGGATGTGTTCCCATTCGACCCGGTCGAGCTAGGGCGTTTCCGCGGGCACTTCCTTCGGGTTGTCGCGGGCCAGGCGTTCGCCGCGGAGGGCGGCGAGGATCTGGTCGGCGTCGGCCGGCTTGGTGAGGTAGTCCCGCGCGCCGAGGCGCACGGGTTCCAGGGCGTTGGCGATGCTGCCGAAACCCGTGAGCACCACGATGGGCAGGCCGGGTTGCGCCGCATTGAGTTCGCGCACCAGGGTCAGGCCGTCGCCGTCGGGCAGGCGCAGGTCCACGATGGCGCCGGTCAGGGAGTTCGCCGGCCACACGGGGCGCGCGGAGGCGAGGTCCGCGGCAGGCAGGATGACGCAGCCGCGCGCGGTGAGCGCCCGGGCCAGGCGTTCGCGGAAGGCGGAGTCATCCTCCACCAGCAGGTAGGTTGGCGTGGGATTCATTCAGGAAGGTCGGCGGGACGGAAGGCGGGCGGGCAGCACCAGCGTGGCCGTGGTGCCGCCGGGGCTGGCGGAATCCAGCTGGAAGTCGCCTCCCAGCCGTTCCGCCAGCAACCGGACCAGGAACAGTCCCAGCCCGGTTCCCCGTCCCGGCGGCTTGGTCGTGAAGAAGGGTTCGCCGGCGTGCGCCAGCGCGGCGGCGGAGAGGCCTTCGCCGCGATCAGTCACCGCGAAGCGGACCGAGTCATTCTCCGGATCGACCGCGCAGCGGACTTCCGCGCCGGCCGGGCTGGCGTCGAACCCGTTCTTCACCAACGAGACGAGCGCCTGCATGAACGCCTCGGGCGGGGCGAACACGGTCGTGGCGGCGGCGGCTCGCCGGACCACGAGGCCGCGAGGGAACCGCCGTTGCAGCTCGGCCAGCACTTCCTCCAGGACGAGTTCGCGCGGCGCGTCGCCGGACTGGGACTCCAGCCGGTCGAGGATCGCCCGGCATCGCGCGGCTTCCTCGCGGATCAGTTCCGCGTCGTCGGCGAGGTCCGGCTGGTCGGGCAACTGCTTGGCGGCGCGGGCGACTTCGCCGGCGGCGATGGCGATGGTGCCCAGTGGCGTGCCGAGTTCATGGGCGGCGCCGGCGGCCAGCGTGGCCAGGGCGGCGAACCGTTCGTGGCGGGTCGCGGCGCCGCGGGCTTCGGCCAGTTGGCCCTCGCGCTGACGCAGGGCCGACTGGAGCCGCCCGGCGAAGAAGACGATCGCGACCGCGGTCAGGACGAAGGCCGCCAGCATGCCGTTAAGGTGGAGGTTCAACGGCAGGTCGGGCCCTACGCCGCAGACCGGGTCGGCCGGCCGGGGCAGGTGTTCGCTCCCGAAGTAAAGCAGGCTGAAGCCGGCGGCGCAGACCGCGGCGACGGTGGCGGCCCAGCGCGGCGGCAGGGCCACGGCCGCGAGCGCGACGTGGGCGAGGTAGAAGGCGCTGAAGGGATTGTGGGGCCCGCCTGCGAAATGCAGCAGGACCGTGAGCTGCACGACGTCTAGGGCGAGGCAGGCGGCGAGGGCCCGCGGGGTTTCGCCGCGGCCGGCGGGCACGCGGTGCAGCGCCAGGTTGGTGAGCGCAGTGAAGGCGATACAGGCGAACACCGGCCACAGCGGCAGCGCCAGCCGCAGCCCGTAGACGACCCACAGCACGGTGGCGGTCTGCCCGCACACCGCGGTCCACCGCAGCAGGCGCAGCCACGGCAGGGTGAATACCAGCGGCAGTTGCGGCGACAGGGAGGTCACGGCACTTGGGCGGCGTCGACGACGGCGTCGGCCAGCTCCTCCGGCGTCCAGTCGTTGCCGTCAAACTGGCGGTGGATGCGTCCCTTGGGGTCCATGACGACGGTGCGCAGGTTGTGGGAAATGCTGCCGCCCTCGCGGTTGAGCATGAGGTCCACCTGCGGGGCCAGCCGGGCGAGGACGTTGGTGCCGAGCACGCCGAAGAGCCAGCGGTCGGGGTTCGCGCCGCGGGCACTCTTGGCGTAGCGGGTCAGGACAGCGGGGGAATCGAAGTCCGGATCAAAGGACAGCGACAGGAGCTGCCAGTTCGCGGGCGCATTGGTTCGGGTGAGGAGTTCGTTCCGCGTCCGGGCGAAGTGTTTGGTCATCCGGGGACAGAACTCGGGCAGCGGGCAGCGGGTGAAAATGAACGTGAACGCCAACGCCTTCCCGCGGAAATCCGCCAACCGGACGGTCCGGCCCTGTTCGTCCAGCAGCTCGAAGTCGGGCAGGAGATCACCCGGACGAAGGTCGGCGCGGAGCGGGCGGGTGGGTTTCGGGTGCTCGGCCGGCGCGTTGGTCTGGCCGGTCTTCGCGAGCCCGTCGATCCAGTGGTTGTCGTCCGTGACGTGCAGGCGAAAGGTGACCTCGTCCCCCTCGCGCAGGCCGGCGAGTTCGTTGGTGTCCCGCACGGTGAGGGTCATGGTCATCTTGGGCATGTAGCCCGGAATCTCCTCGTGCCGGATGACGACAGTCTGGCCGTCCGTCGGGAACTCCCGGATGACGCCGCGGGCGGCGTGGCTCGCCGTGCCGGGCCCGACCGTGGTCGACGTGGCCGGCCGGCAGCCGGCGAACAACAGAACCAGGAGCAATGACCAGGGGCCGATGACCGAGGCCCAGGAGCGGAAGGGAATGGGGCGATTCATGGCTTTGCGTGCTCCGCGCGGAGACGGTCGAGGAAGCGGAGGATGGCGGCCGGCGTGTTGGTGTTCAGGCCGTCGAAGTAGGCGCGGACATCACCGCCGCGATCGAGGACCGCGATGCGTTCCGTGTGGAGGAAGTCGCCGGGCATCGCCACGGGTTCGCCTGCCGTGGCGCGGGGCAGGAAACTGGTTTCGATCAGCGGATACAGCGTGGCGGCGTCGCCGGTCAGGAAGAGCCAGCGGTTGGTCTCGGCGCCGAACTTGGC
>JBEISV010000636.1:0-2315 GCA_040375265.1 Verrucomicrobiales bacterium | reverse complement strand
GCCCGGTGCTGCGGGGCGGGTATGCCTACGTCATCAGCACGATCTCGGGCAACGAAAGCCACCTGATGGTTTTCCGGGCCCCGACGGGCGAATTGGTCGAGGAACGCATCGCGGAAAGCTGGGGCGGAGAATTTCTTTTCGCCGTCCAAGCAGATGAACATCACGTTTACACCGTTTCGGAGGCCACCATCTTTCCCGACCTTGGCGTTGATCCCTACCTGGTGCGCCGGCTCAAGGTGTTCACTTCAGCCGCCGCCGGCTTGGAGGAGACCTCCAGCACCGACTTCCGCCTGAAAACTACGCGCGACAGCGTCGCCGTCTTTGATGCGAAGCTGGTTGGCGACCGGCTCTACGTGGGCACTTTCTGGGGCTGGGAAGCGTATGACGTCACCGACGCGGCCGCGCCTCGCGAACTCGTCACCCCGATGAGCGAGCCCACCGTGTTCCAACTGGACCACGACGGCGCCAACAACCTTTTGACCTTCACTCCGCTGGGGGCTGGCCGGGCGCTGACCCTCTACGACACCACCGACGAGACCGATACCACCCGGTTCCTCGAATCGTTGGCCCTTTCGTCGGCTGTTGTTTCCATTGTGCCGCATGACGGCTTTGCGCTGATCCCGACGGGGAGTCGGGTGATCCAGACCCTGTTCCGCATCCCCGGCGGCATCAACGTGGTGCGTTACACGGTGCCCGACCGGGCGGGCATCGCCCCTACCGTGTCCCTCACGCCGCCCACCGACGAAATCCCCGGCGTGCCCGGGATCGACCTCACCGGCGGCCAGATCCTCACGGTCCGGGTGGATGCCAAGGATGACATCATCGTGCGCCACGTGGACCTGCTGGTGAACGGCGAGGTGGTGGCCAGCGCCTACCGGTATCCCTTCAAGCCCCGCTGGAAGGTCCCCGCCACCCCCGGCATCGTTACCGTCCAGGCCCGAGCGCTCGATTCCGGGGGCAATACCGCCGTCACCTCGCCCATCTCCGTGAAAATCTACTGAGCAATGGGCGAGCCCCAGCTCCGGGCGGTGCGCCAAAATCGGCGCGCCGCTCAGCCGGTGACGCGGTCGAATTCCTCGCGCAGTTCGCGGCCGCGCCCCGGGTTCACCATGCTCACGTAGGCGATCATGCCGCCGAGCCAATCGACGAAGTTTTCCCGGCCTTCGCGATTGGCGGCATCCAGGCCGTGGTGGCGGGCGTCGTGGAGGATCGCCCGCAGCCGGCGCACGGTGGTGCGGGGAACATTGGGACGCTGGTTCACCACGATCCCGGTCACGGTCTGCTGCGCGCCCGGCCGCTGCACCCGCGTCTTCTGTTCGTTCACCGTGAGCCGTTCGTCCGCGATCAGGTGGCGGATGCGGGTGAGCAGGTAGCCGGTTTTCGCGGCGGCGGCCGCATCGCCGGAGAAGGTCAGGTCATCCGCGTAACGCGTGTAGGTGAAGTCCAGTTTGCGGGCGAGTCCCGCGAGCCGGGCATCAAGCCGGCGGGCCAGCAGGTTGCTAAGCGCCGGGCTGGTGCAAGCGCCCTGCGGCAACGCGCGCGGCCCGGTCGCGACGTGCAGCGTGCGTCCGGCGTAATCCACCTTGCGCCGTGGGCATTCGGTGCAGAGCAGGGCCAGGACGGTGGCGACCGCCGGCGAATAGCCGAGTCCCTGGAAGATGCCCTTCACGCGCGGAAAGGTGATCGAAGGGAAGAAGTCCTTGAGGTCGAGGTTGTTCACCGTTGCCCGGCGAACGTGCGGCACCGCGTTGCTCATGGTGCCGCGTGTGCGGACGAACCCGTGCGCCGCGTCGTGCAATGGCAGATGCTCCAGAATGTTGATGAGAATCCAACGCTGCGCCGTGGCCAGGTCGTGATGCGGGGCGGCGAGTTCCCGGACGCCGCCGCTTTTCTTGGGCACGGTGAAGCGGACGTAATGCGTCACGGCCGAAGCTTCGGAGTGGAAGGCCAGCCAGCGCAGCCGCGGAATCGTCAGGCCCAACGCCTGCGCCACGTCGCCGGGTGTCGCGAGCACGGGCAGTTGGGCTGCCTGAAGCGTCTCCACGTTGGCCCGCCGATCGGCCAGCCCGCCGGACACTCCGCGGCCGAGGAACACGATGTCGGTGTGCCGTCGGCGCGTGATATCCTCGGCGCGTTGCTGCCGGCGGGCGGCGGCTTCCGCCTTCCGCTGGGCACGCAGGGCCTTGCGGGCTTCCTCGTCGAGCTTCACCGCGTCGGCGGCAGTCGCGTGCGCCTGCGCCAGATCCGGCCGCAGTTCCGCCATCCGGTCCCCGACTTCGTGGATCCGCACGAGCTCTTCCGGCGTCAGCAACCCG
>JBEISV010000499.1:0-3514 GCA_040375265.1 Verrucomicrobiales bacterium | reverse complement strand
CGCACACAAACTCTTCCCGCAGCCTTGCACGCCCAGTAGCAGCACGCCCTTGGGCGCCGGCAGGCCGAACGCCCGCGCCTCGGCGGTGAAGGCCGCGGAACGCTTCACCAGCCAATCCTTTAGCACAGCCATGCCGCCGATCTGCCCGAAGCTCTCGGCAGGCGCGCAATACTCCAGCAGGCCGCTCTTGCGGATGATCTGCTGCTTCTCGGCGAATACCTCGTCCACGTCGTCGCCTTCAAGCGGGGCGTCCTTCACTATGATCTTCGCTAAGACGTTTTCGGCCTCGCCGCGCGTGCGGCCGAGCGCCGCCTGGAGCAGGCGGTCGCGTCCTGCGTCGGCCAGGGCGAGGTCCACCTGCTTGAGGTCGCGCACGTCGGCGAGGATCCGCTCAAGCAGTTCGCCGAGTTCGTCGCGGGTGGGCAGCGGAAGGTTGAGGACGGTGATCTCCTTCTCCAGTTCCGCGGGGATCTCCAGCACCGGCGAGACGAGGATGAGCGTCTTGAAGCTGTTCTTCAGGTGCAGCGCGATGTCCTTGAGCTTGCGGATGACGGCGAAGTTGGACCGCGCGAGGAACGGGTGGAGGTCCTTGAAGATGAAGATGGCCGGCTCCACCTGGTCGAGCACCAGATCCAATGCCACGAGCGGGTCCTTGGTCGCCGCACCCCGGGTCTTCTGGCTCTGGACGCTGGTGCCGGCGGGCACGATGCCGGTGGAACACGACCACTCGAAGACCTTCTTGCCGCGCCGGCCGGCGATTTCGAGCACGGCGGGCAACACCCGCAACTCCTCGCTCGTCTGCACGTAGATGAGCGGGTAACGGGCGCGGATGAGGAGTTCGAGTTCGGCGGAGAAGGACATAGCGGGAAGGCGACAATGACCAAGGTTCAGTTCCCAGCGGGTTTGGTGGGTTTGATCAGGCCGAGGTTCGTGCAAGGGCAGCGTTGCGCCTGTTCATGCGGTTGGCTGCTCCTTCCGCAATTCGGCGGCCAACTTCTGAAGTTCCAAGGAATCGCGCTGCTCGGCTATCTCCCAGAAGTCTCCAAACTCGCTGCGAACCCGTGGATTTGCTCCGTGCGCAAGCAGCAGACGCACGACGTCGACGTGCCCTTGCCGCGCCGCCTCATGGAGCGCGGTGCAGCCGAGCTCGCCGGGCACATCGATTTCGACGCCGGCATCCAGCAACGCCTGCGCGGATTCGGTGTCGCCCCAGATGGCGACCACATGCAGCAGGGTCTCCCGAAACGGTTCGCGACCGCGGGCGAACGCAGAGTCCAAGGGAACGTCCATGAACTGGGGTAAGTCAGCGAAACGGACCTTGGCCAGTAGTCGCTCGAGTGCGGGATTCATCATGTGATTCCGTTCACAGGATGCGCTTCCACCACGGCTTCGCCGAGGCCGGTTTCGGTTCGGCGGCGATGGTTTCACCCAGGCGCTCGGCGAGGGCGGGCGGAACCTCGGTCTGGGAGCGGTCGTGGCGCAGCAGTTCCTCGGGGGTGGCGAATTCGCGGACCGTTTCGCCCTGCGTGGCGTGGACCTGTTCGGTGGCGGAGTTCTGGGTGAGCCGGGAAGACGGGGGATTCATGGTGCGGACGGGTCAGGCGGTCTTGGCGAAGGCGGCGGTGAAGGCTTTGCGGGCGCGATGCAGTTTGCCGCGGACGGCGTCGGCAGTCTGCTGGGTGAGTTGGCCGACCTGTTCGTAGCTGAGCTCCTCGTCGGCCACGAGCAGGAGCAGCACGCGATATTCTTCGGGCAGCCCGGCGAGGGCGGTTTGGATACGTTCGCCGAGTTCCTTGGTCTCCAGCACGCGCAGCGGATTCTCGCTGGCGCCGCCCACGCGGTCGAACACCGCCTCGTCCTCCGCGGTGTGGATGTTCCGGGCCGACCAGCTTTGGCGGAGATTGGAGCAATGATTGAGCGTGATGCGGTAAAGCCAGGTGCGCACCTCGGCGTCGCCACGGAACTCGTCCAGCTTGCGGTAGGCCTTCACGAACACGTCGTGCGTGGCGTCCTGGGCGGCGGTGGGATCGCCGAGCAGCCGCAGCGCGAGGTAGAAGATCGGCTGGGAGTGGGCCGCGTAAATGGCCGCGAAGTCCGCCGGCAACGCCGCCAGGGGCGGAGCCGGCGTCGTCTCGGGGGAAGCCAGTTCGGGGGAATCCTCGGCCATGGTGGTCACGGGTGTTGGACCGCGAAGCGCCGCCGGTGTCACGCCGGAAGTTTTTTCCGGCCCCTACTCCAGGTTCGTTCCCTTGGCCGGATCGGGGATCGTGGGATCGCCGCGCTTGAGGCCAATGTTCTTTTCGTAAGTCCCGAGCTTCAGGGTCCGGGTGGCCTCCTTGCCGCGACGGTCCAGGCCGAGCAGGCGCAGACGCGCGGCGGCCTGTTCCGCCCACGGCGTGCCGGCAAACTGCGCAGTAATGCGTTCCAAGGTGACCTTTGCCGCATCAATCCCGGCCGCCGTCTTGAGCTGGAGATCGGCGAGTTCGTTCAGCCATTTCACAACGTGGCGCGGCTGGGCATCGGGATGCGCGATGAGCTGTTCCAACTCGACCGTCGCCAGCGCGAGGTGGCCCAGCGGATCGGCGTAAAGCCGGGCCAATTCCTCGCGGCGCTCCCAGTCGTCGGGGAATTCCGTGAGGTGCCGGACCAATTCACTGGCCCGTTCCAAGGCGGCTTCGTTCCCGGAATCGGTCGGGGCCGCGAGGTCCTGCAGGCCGACCTTCACGGTGTGCTGCGGCACAGCGAATTTCGGACGGTCCGTCCGTTCGAGCAGTTGCCGCTCGGTGGGCAGATGGGCGAGGCGTTGCTGGGCAAGCACGGCGGCCTCGGTGCCCGGAAACTCGGTCACGATCCGGCGCAGGGACGCCTGGGCGGCCCCAGGATCGTTGAGGCGGTTGACCTGCAGGTCGGCAATGTGGCTGAGCAGCAAGGCGACGCTGCCGGGGGCGCGTCCCGGTTCCAGCATCGCCAATTCGAGCCGACCCAGGGCGCCCTGGGGATCGCGCAGATCGGTGCCCTGGATGTCGGCAATCAGGAGCAGGCCGTCGAGATCGGCGGGAAACCGGGCGAGTTCGGCCTCGGCAGCCTCGATTGCGGCGGCGTATTCGCCGCGTTTGCGCAGGCCGATGGCGCGGAAATACATCGGCTTGGTCTCCACCTGTTCGTCGCCGCCGGTCAGCGAACCGAAGAACGGGCTGAGCACCGTCTCGATGACATGGGGCAGCCACATGATCACCAGCGGGAAGGCGACGAGGAGCACCATGAACAGGGCGACGATCGCCGCGCCGCGGTTGGCCCCGCGGCTCTGGTGGAACAGGTAACCCAGCATCGCCAGCAGGCCGGCGGTAAGCAGCAGTTTGGCGGGCAGCGAAAGCAGCCCTTCGCCGTGGCCGCCGCCCTTGGCCATCCGCCACATGAAAAAGAACGCCAGCCCCAGGATCGCGAGCGCGATCAGGATGCTTTCACCGAGGAAGGCCAGGGGAAACATGCGGTGGACGGGAACGAAGCACCGGGT
>JBEISV010000525.1:0-3251 GCA_040375265.1 Verrucomicrobiales bacterium | reverse complement strand
CTCGACATGTTCGTGGACAGCGACCTCTAGGTGGTTTCGCAGGTCGTCCTGCGGATCTCGCACTGCCTCGTCAGCAAGGCCAAGCGCGAGGACATCCAGCGCATCTACGTGCATCCTCAGACACTCGGCCAGTGCCGCGGCTGGATTCACCGGAATCTTCCGCACGCGGAACTGGTGGAAACCAGCTCCAACGCCCGCTCCGCCGAACTCGCGGCCAAGGAGAAGCGTTCCGCCGCGATCGCCGGCGTGCTGGCCGCCGAGCAATACGGCGTTCCGGTGCTGGAACACGACATCCAGGACAACGCGGCCAATGCCACCCGGTTCCTCGTCCTCGGCCGCCAGTGCAGCCCGCCCAGCGGCGCCGACCGCACCAGCATCATGTTCAGCGTGCGCGACGACGTCGGGGCGCTCCACAAGGCGCTCGCCCCGTTCCGCCGCTACCGGATCAACATGACCAAGATCGAGTCGCGGCCCAGCAAGCGGAAGGCTTGGGAATACTTCTTCTTCGTGGACTGCGACGGCCACGCCGAGACTCCCAAGGTGGCCAAAGCCATTGAGCAGCTCGGCGCCCACTGCAGCTTCGTGAAGGTGCTCGGCAGCTATCCCAACGCGGAGTAAGCCCCTGCCCCGGGACCGCAACGCCGCTCATGGTTGCGGCGGTTCCGATTCAAATCTCCATCAGGCAGACGGCCGCGGTGCCTTGACCGCGCCGGCAGTGCTTTTTCACCGTGAAGGCGCGTTCGGGCAGGCCTCCGCGTTTCCCCCTTTTGCCACCGAATCCGCAATCGATCCGTTCCCTAACCCATGAGCTCGGTCGCAACCAGTCCTCCCGTGACGAACGGCGCCGGCTTTCGCCGGAACATCCCGCTCCTCTACGCCATCCGGATCCTGTTCTGGTCCCACTTTTTCGCGGCAGTGATGGTGGCCTTTTTCACGCAATGGGGCGGCTTGAAGCTGTCACACGTCTTCTACCTGAACGCCTGGTTCATGCTTTGCAGTTTCCTGCTCGAGGTGCCGACCGGGACCATCGCGGACTTCCTTGGCCGCAAGGTTTCGCTGGCCCTCGGCGGCGTGGTGGCCGCGCTGGGCGCCTGGGTGTATTCGGCAGACCACTCGTGGCCCCGGTTTGCGGTCGCGGAGCTGCTCTTCGCCACGGCCTTCACGCTGCATTCGGGCGCGGACGAAGCGCTGGCCTACGACAGCCTGAAAGCGGCCGGCGAAGAAAGTTCGTCCGTGCGAGTGCTCTCCCGGCTTGAGGCGTGCAAATTGATCGGCATCAACGTCGGCACGCTGACCGGCGCCTGGATCGCGGCAAATTGGGGCATCACCGCGCCGATGCGGGCCTACGCCATCCCAACCCTGCTAGTGTTTGTCCTTTCCCTGTTGCTCCGGGAAGTGCCCACCGCCACCGAAACCCGGTCACGGCGGACCTATTTCCGATTGCTCGTGGACGGCGGCCGCTACTTCGCCACGCATCCCGTGCTCCGGCTGCTCAGCCTAGAACTGGCGATCACCAACGCCTTGGCGTGGTCCATCATCTGGCTCTACCAACCGGTGGCGTTGGCGGCCGGCATCCCGCTGAAGTTCCTCGGCCTGGTCCATGCCACCGCGTGCGTCGGGCAAATCCTGTTCCTCACTCACGTCGACACGCTGATCCGTTGGTCCGGCTCCCGGCGGCGACTGTTGCTGTTCAGCACCGTCCTGGCCGGCGTCGCCATGCTGGCGCTCGGCTTTGTCCGGTCCGTGCCTTTGGTCGTGCCGCTGATTGTCATCGCCTTCGCCTTCAGCCTGCCGCGAATCGCCATCTACACCGCCCAATTCAACGCCCTGATCCCGTCCGATAAACGCGCCACGGTGCTTTCCTTCGCGTCGATGGTGCGGACGTTCGGCATCGTCCTCTTCAATCCCGTGACCGGCCTCATGGCCGATCGTTCGCTGACGCTGGCGCTCGGGGTGATCGGCGGATTGCTTTGCCTCGTGCCGTGGTTTTCGCGGCTGGAGGAAAGGCACCTGGAACACTCCGCCGCCAGCCCTTGAAGCGGTCCACTAGACCGCCTGTCCGGCGGCATGCCCGCTGGCCCAGGCCCACTGGAAATTGTATCCGCCGAGCCAGCCGGTGACGTCGACGACCTCGCCGATGAAATGCAACCCGGGCACCCGCCGACATTCCATCGTCTTCGAGGACAGTTCGCCCGTGTCCACTCCGCCGACCGTGACCTCCGCCTTGGGATAGCCCTCATCGCCAGCCGGGGTGACTTCCCACGCCTGCAAGGATCGGGTGATGGTTTCGATCTCCCCCTTGCTCAGGTGGGCGATCGGCTTGGCCGTCCCATGCCGGGCGCTCCAGGCCTGCACAAATCGTTCCGGCAACACCTGGCGCAGGGCCGTCTTCACCTCGCGGCCGCCGGCCCGGTTCGCGGCCAGGAGTTCCGGCACGATTGCGTCCGGCAGCACGTTGAGGCGCACCGTTTCACCGGGGGACCAGTGACTGGAAATCTGGAGGATCGCCGGACCACTGAGCCCTCGGTGGGTGAACAGCACGGCTTCCCGGAAGGCGGGTGCCTCGGGCCGGCCAGCCACGGCACATTCGAACGAGATTCCGCTCAGGCCGGCAAACAGCTCCCGGTCGGCCGGCGACCAGGTGAACGGCACCAATCCGGGGCGCAGCGAAACGAGCTTGAGCCCCATTTGGGTCGCAAGTTCGTAGCCGAACGGGGTCGCGCCCAGCTTCGGAAACGACAGCCCGCCGGTCGCCACCACGAGCGCAGTGCTGGTGAAAATGCCCGCGGAAGTCGTGACCTCCCAGCCTTGGCCCACTTCCACTTCGCCCGCGTCAGTGCCGCCCGGACGGCGCACCGAATTCACGCGGCAGCCCAGCCGGAATTCCACCCCGCCATCCGCGCATTCGTCCTCCAGCAATTGCAGGATCTGCTTCGAGCTGTGGTCGCAGAACAGTTGCCGGTGCTTGCGCTCGTGCCACGCGATGCCGTGGCGCTCCACCAGCGCCAGGAAATCCTGCGGCGTGTAGCGCGCGAACGCGGACTTCAGGAAATGCGGACTACCGCTCGTGACTTAGTTGGCCGGGGTCGCGCCGAGGTTGGTGAAATTACAGCGGCCGCCGCCGGAAATCAGGATCTTGTTCCCGAGCCGCGGATTGTGCTCAAGCAACAGCACCTTGCGTCCCCGCTGGCCGGCCGTGCGGGCGCAGAATAGGCCCGCGGCGCCGCCGCCGATGATGATGACGTCGTAGG
>JBEISV010000633.1:0-2336 GCA_040375265.1 Verrucomicrobiales bacterium | reverse complement strand
GGCCGGCCTGCATCTGTTCACCGACGTGCTGCTGCGGCCCACGTTTCCGGCCGAGCCCTTCGAACGGGAACGCCAGGTGCAGCTCGCCGGCATCCGCGGCCAACGGGACCAATTGCTCCAATGCGCCTTCAAGGCGATGCGGCGTGGCCTGTTCGGCGAAAACGGCTACGGGCTCGACTCGATGGGCACCGAGGAGGTCATCCGGCGCCTCTCGCCCGGTGATCTCCAGTCGTATCACCGTCAGTTGGTGGTGCCGAACAACGGTGTGCTGGCGGTCTTCGGCGACGTCCATGCGGAAGCGGTCCGCGGCGCCCTGGAAGTGGCGCTGGCCAACTGGCAGCCCGGCCAGCTCTTTGGGGCATTGAGTGCCCAGCCGGTCCGGCGCGAGCCGCGGTTTGACGAAGCCCGCGACAAGGAACAGGCTGTCGTCGCGCTCGGGTTCCCGGGCTCGACCTTTGACGCCCCGGATCGTTGCGCGCTGGAGCTCATCCAGGAAGCCTGCTCCGACATGGGGTCGCGCCTGTTCCTGCGCATCCGCGACGAGCTGGGCCTCGCCTACTACGTCAGCGCGACCAACTTCCTCGGCCGCACGTCCGGTTTCTTTGCCTTCTACTGCGGCACGGCTCCGGACAAGGCCGACTTGGTGGAGGCGGAATTGCGCGCCCAGGCGGCCGCGCTGGCCAAGGACGGTCTCACTGCGGAAGAACTGACCCGGGCGAAGGCGAAGATCATCGGCCAACGAAAGATCGCCCGACAGGATCTGGGGGGCTTCGCGCTGAGCACGGCGCTGGATGAGCTTTACGGGCTCGGCTACCGGCACGCCCTGACGGAAGACCAACGCTACGAGGCGGTGACCTTGGACGACGTCCGGGCGGTGGCCGCCAAACACCTGCGCGACGAGGCTTCGGTCGTTTCGATCATCCGGGGCAAAGCGTAAACCGACCGTGATACCGGGTTGTAAGCGGCGGAGCCTTGGATCACAGGTAGGCGATAAGCATGCATCGTGCGTCACGGAATTGGGGCCGATTTTCGGTCTGATTGCAGCATTCGGGACTCTTTCGGGCACGGATTGTGAACTGGAGCGCTCATCAGATTCTGGAGGTTTTGGACGCGTGCTGCGAGGCGTTCACGTTTCCAATGATGGATAACGGCTACGTCTATTTGGCGGCCACCCGCCTGTCGCTTTTCCGTTCTTCGTCGGATTGGGCGCTGACAATTGAAGTGTTTGGCTTCTCTCCACGACATGGTTTGCCCGACATCCACATCTATACTTTTGGAAGCCGATTACGAAACCGCCCGTCACCCTCAAATTACATCAGCCAGGAGGCCTACGATCTCCATCTCGCGAACAATCCGCACAATGAATCCCGGTTTGTCTGCCCCGTGGACGAAGGGGAATGGCTGGATGGCGATGAGCTAGCCGCCGATGCCAAAACGATTAGGCTCCGAGGGCAGGTCCTTTCACTGCCCGAGCGGGCAGAATTCGCCGCCACTGGTGTCGAGTTGGAATCTGGGCAACGGGTCCAAGTATTCGAGCTTTGCCGTTATCTCGCGTGCGAACACCGAAGGGCAGTGTTGGCCACCGCGGAAGAGCTGCGGGGCAACGTCCCAGACGATTTGGAAATGATTCTCCAACTAAACGAGTGGAATCATCCCGATGTGGTGGACGAGAACTGCCGCCCGAGCGGCTCCGAGACGTTTCAGCTCTTGGCGCGGGCATTGGTCACGGGGGATACCTCAGTGTATTGGCCGACCTTGCCACCGAATACACATTGGAAGCATTGGCCAGAGGGAGGGACGCTTTGAAGATCCAAGGCCAGGAATGCATCCGCGACGTAGTCCGCTTTCCGCATCCAAAGCCGAAGGTGTGAGTCTGTGCTGCCGGCTGCAAACCGGCGGCACGTTGAGGACGCCCTGTCAGTGGCTCCTTCGGCAAATCCGACTCGCGTTTGACCGAAGGTTCGCGCATTCCGTGGCGATGCGTTGCTTCCTGAAGTCGGCTGGCGTCGGACTGTTTCTCCTGGGTGGCATCGGTCTCTGGGCGAGCCCCGCTGCTGCCGATTGGCGGGCCGCCATGGAACGCATCATGGGGCCGTTTCCGGGAGCCGAGCGCCGTGGTCCCGTCGAGCTGCGGATTGAAGAGACCGTGTCCGGGCCCGGTTACGTGCGGCAAAAGGTCAGCTACCAGAGCGAGCCCGGTGCGCGCGTGCCGGCCTATCTGCTGTTGCCCGACGCGGCGGTGACCAACCGGAGCCGTGCCTTTTCGGCGGTGTTGGCGCTGCACCAAACCCATCCGGCCGGGCAGAAGGTGGTCGTCGGGTTGGGGCGGTCGCCGG
>JBEISV010000682.1:0-1693 GCA_040375265.1 Verrucomicrobiales bacterium | reverse complement strand
TTCCGGCAAAGCACCCCGTCGGCGTTGGCGGAAGCAACCTGTTTCAGGATCCATTCCTCGCCCGGCTTCGTGATGCGGGGCGGGGCGACAAAAATGCCGGCCTCCGCCTTGCCGACCACCGAGCATCCCCGCGCCGTGTGGAAGAGGGTCACCGCCTCCCGGTATTTCTTCGGGTCCTCAAAGTCGAAGTAGATCGTCTCGCTGACGCATTAGAGCGCGGCGGTCAGTTGAGCTAGGTTGCGCACCATGACGATCAGCACCGGGTTGGCCGATTGCGGATCGTGGAGCGCGAATCGCGGAATTGGGCCGGGAGCGGCGTTGAACGTGGACCGGTCGTCCGGCTTGTCCGCCAGTTCCGAACCGGAGCCAGCGAGGCGCCACCGTTTCGGTTGCGCCCGGAGCGACTCCAATTGGGCCGCCGCGTCGCGCCGGAGCCGGTTGAGTTCGCTCATCGGCAGGATGACCTCGCCTTCGAGGTGATTGGCCAAATCGCCGAGGCGAAAGGGCGTTCCACCCAGCCGGCCCAATTGGTCACGGAGGAACTCCGCGGCCAGCGGCCGCTTTTCCGCCACGGCCAAGGGCACGGCAGATTGGACCTTCGCGGCGTGCCCTTCGTCGTCGGCCAGGATCAGCGTCAACGGGCCGCCGGCATGGCCGTGGACTTCGGCCCGAATCGGACGCTGGAAGCGGACGGCCTCGCCCTCAAACGTCTTGCGTAGCTCGCGATTCAGCTCGGGATCATCCGTCTTCCAGACAAAGTCGCCCGCCTTGATCCGGCTGAAGTCCACCGCCCCGTGTCCGAACGCGAGCCACAGCTCATCGCTGCCCGGCAGTCGCGGCCGGACTTCGTAAACCCGGCCGCCCTCCTCCGCCTCGTCTGGACGCCCTGCGTCGAACCCGACGCCATCGCCCAGCTTCACGGGACCGGTCGACCGCACGAGCACCCGGTCGCGTTCAACCCGCACGACTTCGCCGACCAGGACGCCCCGCTTTTTGCCGAAGCGGGCATGGGCGAGTTCCAGGTTTTGCACGCCCCGGAACCAGCCCGGGTAAAGCCCGCGAGAGAAGGCCATCTCCAGCTCATAGCGCGAATTGCCAGCGGCAGCCGTGTCGGCTTTCCCGCCGCCTAGCGCATCTAGCGCCTTGCGATAAACCCGCGTGATGCTCGCCACGTATTCCGGCGACTTCAGGCGGCCTTCGATCTTGAGCGACGCCACGCCGGCCGCGACCAGTTCCGGGAGGACTTCCAGGCCGGCGAGATCCTGCGGCGACAGCAGGTAACGACGGTCGCCCAACTCGACCTTCTGGCCGTCCGAGATGAGTTCGTAAGGCATCCGGCAGGCCTGGGCGCACTCGCCACGGTTCGCGCTGCGCCCGCCGAGGGATTCGCTCGTGAGGCACTGGCCGGAGTAGGCGACGCACAACGCGCCATGGACGAACACCTCCAAGGGCAGGACGCTGGCTTGCCCAGCAGGTGCCGCGGCCACGGAATCACCTCCCGCGCCGGCCCGAATCGCCCGGATTTCAGGGATCGAATTCTCCCGGGCAAGCACCACAAGGTTGCAGCCCAGTTGCTTCGCGAACTCCACGCCGGCCGGGCTGGTCACGGTCATCTGGGTCGAACCGTGGATTGGGAAGTCGGGCGAAATTCGCCGGATCAGCCGGCAGATGCCAATGTCCTGCACGATGGCGG
>JBEISV010000249.1:0-6801 GCA_040375265.1 Verrucomicrobiales bacterium | reverse complement strand
TCGTTCATGACGACGATCATCCTCGGCTTCATTGTCGGCATCGCGATTTCGGGCCAAACCTTCTACTCGTTCGTGCTGGAGAATCTTCGCCACCTAGGCGCCCTCAAGGCGATGGGCGCGAGCACCGGTTTGTTGGCCCGGATGCTGTTGTTACAGGCCTTCACAGTCGGGCTGATCGGCTACGGGATCGGCGTGGGCCTGACCGCGTTGTTCGGCTTCGCAGTCTTGCCGGTGGGCCAACCGCCGTTCCTCCTGGACGCCCGCTCCATGATCACGACCGCGGTCGCCATCGTGATCATCTGCGGGTTCGCCGCGCTCCTGGGCATCCGCCGGGTGGCCAAACTCGAAGCCGCCATCGTCTTCCGCGCCTGAACTCCCCGTGACTCCCGACTATTCCCATACCCACGCGGCCGACGGCACGGCGGTCCGTGCCGTGGAGGTCACGAAGACCTACGGCACGGGCGACAGCCGGACGGTCGCATTGAAGAACACCTCCTTCTCCACGCGGGAAGGCGAGCTTCATCTCGTCGTCGGCCCAAGCGGCTGCGGCAAGACGACCTTGCTCTCGGTCGTGGCCGGCACATTGGAGTGGGACCAAGGCCAGATCGAAGTCTTCGGCATCACGTTGAACGGACTTTCGCCAAAGGAAATCACCACGTTCCGGCGGCAGAACATCGGGTTCATCTTCCAGCAGTTTAACCTAATCCCCACGCTGACCACCGTTGAGAACGTCAGCGTGCCGCTACTCCTCGCCGGCGTGAAACGGTCCGAGGCCGAGGCACGGGCCGCGGACATGCTCAAGGAAGTCGGCCTCGCGGAGAAATTGCGAAAACGCCCCGGCGACCTCTCCGGCGGCCAGCAACAGCGCGTCGCGATCGCCCGGGCGCTCGTGCATAAGCCCCGGCTGATCATCTGCGACGAACCCACGAGCGCGCTCGATTCAACGACCGGCCACCACATCATGGAACTGCTCGCCGGCGCCGCGCGGGCGCCCGGCCGCTGCGTCGTGATCGTCACGCACGACAACCGCACCTACGGCTTCGCCGACCGCATCACCGAGATGGAAGACGGCCGGGTGAAGCAGGTTTACGCCGGGCCCGAACTCAAATCCTTCATCCAGACGCACCGCTAACCCCCACCGCTTTTCTCCCATGTTGTTCCGCAAATTCAGCTTCTACCTCGCCCTGGTCGGCGTGTTCGCCGCCGTCGCCCTGGTCCGCCGCATGCAGCAGCGCCCGCCCCAACCCGCGCCGGTTTCCCAACCCGCGCGGTCGCCTTACGACGACACGGTTGCGGCCACCGGCATCGTCGAGGCCCGCCGCGAGAACGTGAAACTCGCGTCGCCCAAGGCGGGGCTGGTTACGCGGGTGTTCGTGAAGGTCGGCGACCGCGTTAAGGCCAAGGCGCCGCTGTTCCAGCTCGACGACCGCGAGGCGCAGGCCCGGGTGATCTCACTGACCGCCCAAGTGGAATCCGCCCGCGCCGCCCTGGCCGCGCAGGAGGTCGAACTCGCCGACGGCACCGATCAGTTGGAACGATTCCAGAAACTCGAACAGCAAAAGGTGGCGACCGAGGACGAGCTTAAGCGGCGGTGGTTCGCGGTGGAGAACGCCAAAGCGCGCCTGCTGGCCACGAAGGCCCAGATCGCCGCCGTGCAAAGCCAGTTGGAACAGGCCCGCACGGAGCTATCGGTGCTCACCGTCCACGCGCCGCGGGACGGCGAACTGCTCCAGGTCAACGTGCGCGAGGGCGAGTTTGCGCCCGCCGCAGTCATGGCCGAGCCGCTGATGCTGCTGGGTGACGTCGAGACGCTCCAGGTCCGGGCCGAAGTGGACGAGCAGAACGCCGTGCTGGTGGAAGCCAACAAGCCGGCCCGGGGCTCGCTCAAGGGCCATGCCGACCTCACGGTGAGCCTCCGCTTCGTTCGGGTTGAGCCGTTCGTCATCCCGAAGCGCAGCCTCACCGGCGACAGCCTCGAACGCGTGGACACCCGCGTGCTGCAGCTCATCTACGAATTCGACCGGCCCACCTTCCCGATCTACGTCGGCCAGCAGGTGGACGTGTTCATCGAACGCTCTGCCCCCGGAACCACGCCCGTCGCCGCCGCCCGCTGAAACCATTTCTCTCCCGCGCCCATGAAAACCTTCACCGCCCTCGTCGGGGCCAGCAGCCTGCTGGCCGCGGCCCACGCCGACACCAATTCCTGGCCCACGGCCCCGCTCACGTTGGCCGACGCCATCGAGACCGCCCTGCGCCAGAGCCCGGCCCTGCTCAAGGGCAAGCAGGATGTCGAGGAAGCCCACGGTCTTGCGCTGCAACTGCGTTCGGCCGCCCGGCCCAAGCTGGCCGCCGGCGGCAGCGCGCGGCAGTTGGACAACGGCGGCATCGAACAGGCGAACCTCGGTCCGGCCACCGTCCAATTCCAGAACGACACCCAGTGGGGCGCCAACGTCGAGGTGAGCCAACCGCTGTTCACCGCCGGCAAGATCACCTCGTCCCTCCGCACCGCCAAGCTCACCACCGAGGCGGCATTGGTCCAGTATCAGGCGCTCGTCGCCGACACGTTGGTGGACATTCGCATCGCCTACGACGACGTCCTGCTCGCCGCCGAACTGATCAAGACCCAGGAAGCCTCCGTGGACCTGCTCGGCCGCGAACTGGAAGACCAGAAACGGCGCTTCGAGGCCGGCACCGCGCCGCGCTTCAACGTGCTGCGGGCCGAAGTCGAACTCGCCAACGCGAAACCCAGGCTCATCAAGGCGCGCAACGCCCTCCGCATCGGCAAGAACCGGCTTGCCACGCTGTTGGGCTGGAACATTCCCACCAACGCCGGCGGGGACCTGCCCCTGACTCTGGCCGATACCTTGCAGGCGGAGCCCTTCAGCGTGGACCTTTCCTCCGCGCTCCTGAAGGCCATGGAACGCCGGCCGGAACTCGCCGCGCTGCGCACGCAGGAAAAGATCCGTGACGAGGACATCCGCCGGGCCAAGGCGGACTACTATCCGCAGCTCTCGGCGAACGCCGGATGGCGTTGGCAGAACAAGACCTTCACGGGCCGCGTGACCGACTACGTGGACGGCTGGGTCGTGGGCGGCCAGGCCGACTGGAGCATCTGGGACTTCGGCCTGACGCAGGGAAAGGTCAGCTCCGCCAAGGCCCGGCGCGAAAAGGCCCGCCTGGAAGTGGACGACTCCGGACGCAAGATTGAGCTCGAAGTCCGGACGACCCATTCGACCTTCCTGGAGGCCAAGGACGTGCTGGAATCTCAGCAGAAGGTGATCGAACAGGCCGAGGAAGCCCTGCGACTCGCCCGCGCCCGCACCGACGCGGGCAGCGGCACCCAGCTCGACGTCCTGTCCGCGCAGACCGCGCTGACCGAGGCACGGACCACCTATTCCCAGGCCCTGCGCGACTACGCCGTGGCGCGGGCCCGGCTCGAACGCGCGATGGGCGAAGGGGCGGTCCTGAGCCGCAAGTAAACGAGCGGCGACACCGCTGCCCGGCCCAGACGGCACCCAGTTCCGCGTGGCACTGGGAAAACCCACGCAGGCGGCCCGATGCGCCGGCTTGCCTCGGAAGCGGCGACGACGGCACCTTCCGGCCAGTGAATCGCATCGTTCAACGCTTTGCCCACCTGCGCGCCCGGGGACAGAAGGGTTTGGTCATCTACATCGGGGCCGGGGATCCGGACTTGGAGGCGACCCGCCAGTTGGCGCTCGGGTTCGACCGGGCCGGCGTGGACGTGCTGGAACTGGGCGTGCCGTTCAGCGATCCGCTGGCGGACGGCATCGTGAACCAGCTGGCCGCCCAACGTGGCCTGGAAAGCGGGACGACGCCGGAACGCCTGTTCGCGACGGTGCTGGCCATCCGTCAGGATTCGCAGATCCCGCTGGTGTTCTACGTCTACTTTAATCTGCTCCATCGCGTCGGCGTGGAGGAGTTCATCCAGTCAGCGGCCGCCGCCGGGGTGGACGGCCTGCTGGTGCTCGACCTACCTCCGGAGGAGTCTGAGAACTACGAGACCCTGATGCATCGTGCCGGGTTGTGCCCGATCTACCTAATCGCCCCGACGACGCCCGAGGATCGTATCGCGGTGATCGCCCCGCGGGCCCGCGGCTTCATTTACTATGTCAGCCGCGAAGGCGTCACCGGCATGCAATCGCAGGTCAGCACCACGATCGGCGAGATGACCGCCAAGATTCGCGCGCACAGTCCACTGCCCATCGCCGTTGGCTTCGGCATCTCGAATCCCGAACAGGCCCGCCAGGTCGCGGCCCACGCCGAGGCGATCGTGGTCGGCAGCGCGGTGGTAAACCGTATCGCCGAACTGGGCCGAAGCCCGGAACTGGTGCCCCGGGTGGCCGGATTCGTCGGCGAACTGGCCGCCGCCGTCCGGTCGGCCTAACCCCTCTCCAACTGCCCGTTCCATCACACCCATGAAAATGACATCGACGGTTGCGGTCCTCGCCTTGGGCGCCGGATTGCTGGCAGGTTGCCAAAGTGCGAAGCAGGTTTCGCCCGCACCGGCTGCCGGACACGCCAAGACGGGCCACGGCGAAGCGCCGGCCGCCGGCATGTCCGCCGACGCCGCCCTCGCCCGGCTCAAGGCCGGGAATGAACGGTTCCGGGGCGAACACCTGAAACATCCCGACCAAGGGCTGGTTCGGGTGCATGAGCTGGAGGCGGGCCAGCATCCCTACGCGATCGTCGTGAGCTGTTCCGACTCCCGGGTCCCGCCCGAGATCGTCTTCGACGAGGGCCTGGGCGACCTCTTTGTGGTCCGCGAGGCAGGGCACGTCGCCGATGCCGCCACGCTGGGAAGCGTGGAGTATGCGGTGGAACATCTCCACGCGCACCTCGTCGTGGTGCTGGGCCACGAACATTGCGGTGCCGTGGCCGCGGCCTCGGAAGTCATCACCAAGAACGCCAAGCCGGAAGGCCACATCGTCAACCTCGTGGACGCGATCCGACCGGCCGTAGAGCGGGCCAAGTCCGGTTCGGGCGACCTCTTGGCCCGAGCGGTCCGGGCCAACGTAGACCTGGTCACCGAAACCCTGCGTGGTTCCCACCCGATCCTGTTCGACCATCTGGCCGAGGGTTCGGTGAAGGTGGTCGGCGGCGTTTACGACCTGCACACCGGTGCCATCGAGTGGCGCTGAGCCTTTATTTTTTCAAATGAAGCCACCGAGCAACAAGTCGGACCGTTACGTGATCATCATGGCCGGAGGACGCGGGGAGCGTTTCTGGCCGGTCAGCCGCGAGGCGACCCCCAAGCAGCTCATCACGCTCCTGGGCAAACGCTCCTTCCTCCAGCAGGCGGTGGACCGCGTGCTCCCGCTGGTTCCCCTGCGGAACATCCTGATCATCACCAACGCGGTGCAGGCGCCGACGGTCCGCAAACAACTGCCCAAGCTGCCCAAGGAAAACGTCATCGCCGAACCGGTAGGCCGCGACACCTGCGCGGCCGTCACCCTCGGCGCCGCGATCGTGGGCGCCCGCTCGACGAAGGCCGTGATGGCCGTGCTCCCGGCCGACCACGTCATCCCCAATCCGAAGAAATTCCAGCAGGTGCTGGGCGATGCCTTCGACCTCGCCGGCCGCGGGCAGGTGATTGTCACCATCGGCATCCAGCCGTCCGGTCCGGAGACCGGCTACGGCTACATCCGGCATGACCTGAAGGAACTGCCGGCGCCGGCGGGCGTGAAGCGTTACCCGACCAAGTTCTACAAGTCGGAGCAGTTCGTGGAGAAGCCGCCCATCGAGAAGGCCATCGAGTATGTCGCGGCCGGCAACTACCGGTGGAACGCCGGCATGTTTGTCTGGTCGTTCGTCACCGTGACCAACGGCCTGGAAAAACACGCCCCCGAGATGAACGCGGCCTGCCAGCGCTGGTTCGCCGCCGCGGCCAAGAGTCCGGCCGCGCTAAATCGCCTGCTCGCCCGGGAATATCCCGACATCCGCAAGATCAGCGTGGACTTCGCCCTCATGGAGAAAGCGCAGAACGTGGTCGTCGCCGACGGCTCGTTTGAGTGGGACGACTTGGGTGCCTGGCCCGCCCTGGCCCGGCACGTGAAGCAGGATGCGGAGGGCAATGCCGCCGTCGGCCAGTTGGTCCATGTCGATTCCGCCCGGAATGTCGTTTACGACGCGCGCACCCGGAACCGCGCCCCGATCACGCTGGTCGGCGTCAAGGACAGCATCATCGTGCTGGCCGACGATTCCACGCTCATCGCCAGCAAGGGTGAGGCGCAGAAGATCAAGGAATTGGTCAAGAAACTGGCCGCCGACTCGAAGCTGAAGCGGCTGGTCTGAACGCGTCGGCACCGGCGCCGACCCAGACGACGGCCAAGTTTCCGTCGAGCAATCCCGACGGGAACCGGTGCGCCTCGAAGTCACTCCTCGCCGTCGTCGTCTTCGTAGCCGTGCTTCAGGCGCGAAAGGTGGGCGCGCTTCTTCTCCACCTTGCGGACGTGTTTCGTCTCCTCGGTCCGCACCTCGGCGCGTTCCTTCTGGAGCTTGAGGAAACTCTGGTAGCGGTCGGTCGCGAGGCCGCCTGCGGCGACGGCCTGCTTCACTGCGCAGTCCGCCTCGTGGGCATGGGTGCAGTTGCGGTAATGGCAACCGGTGCCGAGTTCCGATATGTCGGCAAAGGTCTCACTCAGCCCTTCCTCGACGTGCCACAGGTGAAACTCCCGCATGCCCGGCGTGTCGATCACCAGCGTGCCGTTGGGCAGCGGGATGATTTCGCGCCAGGTCGTCGTGTGGCGGCCTTTGCCGTCCTTTTCGCGGACCTCGAGGGTG
>JBEISV010000291.1:0-6091 GCA_040375265.1 Verrucomicrobiales bacterium | reverse complement strand
CGGTTGAAGATGTTTTCGAGGACGTAGATGCCCCGCTTCACCGGCGAGGTGCGGGTGGCTTCGCTCGTGAGCGTGAGCAGTCCGGCCATGCCCAGCAGGCCGCCGCGCTGACGATTGGGCAACTCCACTCGCCGCAAGGCGCTGCCGCGAATCGTCGCCCGGTCGAGTCCGTAGTGCATGGCGAGCCGCTCGTTGGCCCAGGCGTAAGGGGCGTCGAGCAGGTCGGTGACCTTGCCATTCTCCCGCAGCAGCGCGGCAAAGAAGGCTTTTGGTTCCTCGGCCATGCTGCGTTTCAAATCATCTCCGAAATGCGGGAACAGCTTTGGCTCCGGCATGACGCCCGCGAGGCGGTCGAGATGCAGCCAGGAGTTCAGAAACCCCTCGGTGAGCGCCGTGACGCTGCGTGGGTCGCGCAGCAATCGCCGCACCTGGGCATCGAGCTTGGTCGCGTCGGTTAAGTCGCCCCGGGCGGCGGCGGCGCGAAGTTCAGGATCGGGCATGGTCCCGGTGAGGAAGTAGGAAAGGCGCGCGGCGAGTTCCCAGTTCGAAAGGCGATGATTGCCGCGGGTCGATTCAGGTGGGACCGCCTCGATGAGGAACAGAAACTCGGGCGCGACGAGGATGCGGGTGAGGACGGCTTGCAGCTTGTCCTCGAACTTCGCGTCAGGACCCGCGCTGGTTTCGGCGAACTTCGCGAAGCTTGCCACCTCGGCTTCACTGACGGGCCGACGGAACGCCTTCGGCAGGAATCCGGCGATCACGGCCCGGAGATCCCTGGCTTTCAGCTCGGCGGCGAACTCGCGCTGAAATCCCACCGGGGGCCAGGCTCCCGACTCGGGTCCGGAGATTTCCAATTCGACGTCCGCGATGCGCCGCACCGGCAGGTCCGACGGTTCGGAGGGCATCCAGGAATCCTGAGTGCCTTGCTTTAGCGCCGGGAAGCGCTTCGCCTTGAAGTCCACGAAAGTCTGCCAGCAGGAACCGTAGTAATCCGCGGCCTCGCCAACGGCGGTGCCGAACGGACTTCCATTCACGTAGGTAAACGTGAAGGCGGCCTCGCTTTCCGAATAGAACCGCACTGGCTCCAGCCAGACGCGGGTTTGCAGCAGAAGCTGACTGGCGGAGTCTGGAGAGGGGACGCCGGAGTCGAACACACCGACGCGCCGGCCATGCACGTCGAGGCGAAGAATGACACGCTCTCCAGCATCCAGGCCGCGGGGCTTGCCGCGAAGCGTGATCGTGTAGAAGCCCGGGGCATGGACCTGCTGATCGGAGCCCCAGGAGTTGCCGACCCATTGCCGGTTCTCCCACAGCTTTTGTGGATCGCCGAAGTGGACCAGCGCATTGGGGTTGAAAAGGCGGAAGCTCGGCTGGTCTTTGGCATTCATCACCAGCCGGAAAATCCTGCGCTCCGGCGACTGTGGGTCGTAGGCCTTGGTGACGGCAGCGGCGATGTCGTGAGCGGCGCCGAGGTATTGATCCAGCAACACCACCGAGGTGTTCAGCCCCTCGGCGATTGTATCGAAACCGTGCAGCACATCGTCCGGCGGGAACGCATCGGCGGGTCGCAGCGGAAGGCCGAACAGGTCGCCGACGGTGCGATTGTATTCGGCACGATTCAGCCGGCGCTGGGCCCGTGGCCGGGTGGAGGCGGTCAGCAGTTCGCTCTTCTCCAGTTCGCCGCGCAGCCAATGGATCTGTTTCTCGTAAGTGGAGTGCGAGGGCCGCTTCTCCTCGTCGGCCGGGGGCATTTCACGTCCGGCGAGTTTCTCGAGCACGTTCTTCCACGGATCGTCGAACCCCGCGACGGTGGGCCTCGCGAGCAGTTCATCCATTCGGAATCCGCCCTTGGCCTTGCCCTCCTTGTGGCATCGCACGCAATGCTCGGAGTAGAACGCAGCGACGTTCGCAATGGGCGCGAACTTCGGCAGTGGTTCGGCGGCTTCAACCCATTCCGCAGCTACCAGTCCGGCCGCTACGATGACCGTCTTCAGGAGACTTGTGGACCTCTTCACACGCTCAATCGATCGGTGCCATCGGCAAATCGTTTCTCCTCCGCCTGCGCGGTCGCGAGCATGGTGAGGAACAGATTGGAGAGAGGCTTGCCCTTGAAGTCCACATGCCGGCCCGGATGCAGCGAGCCACCGCCGTGGCCGAGCAGGAGATTCGGCAGGTCCGTGCCTTCATGCGTCTGGCCCATGCCGGAGCCGTAGAGAATGGAGGATTGGAAAAGCAAGTCGCGGTCGCCCTCTTTGGCCGACTTCAACCGGCTCAGGAAATGCGCGACGTGGCTGACGCGATGCCGATCCACCTTTTGCATCGCGGCGATCTTGTCGGCCTTGTAGTCGTGGTGCGTATAGTTGTGGTAAATGTCCGGCGCGCCAATCTCCGGATACAGACAACTCATCCCGCCGACCTGCAACGTCACCACCCGCGTCTGGTCGGTTTGAAGGGCCAGCGCTGCGACATCCAACAACGCGCGAATACGTTCGGTGCGCGTGCCGGTTGCGGCCGGTGCCTTCGCTCCAGCAGGCGTGGAGGGCGCGGGTTGATCCAACCAGTTCCCCGCGACCTGCGTCCGGCGCTCCACTTCCCGGACAT
Source organism: Verrucomicrobiales bacterium (assembly GCA_040375265.1). GTDB lineage: Bacteria > Verrucomicrobiota > Verrucomicrobiia > Limisphaerales > UBA9464 > CAIWAH01. The sequence goes on along the minus strand of JBEISV010000291.1, from coordinate 3,490 downwards.
TGGTCAAATACTCATCCAGCTTGGCCTTGTCCTGATTGCCAATGCGGCGCTCCAGATCGCGGACGGAGCCTAGCACGTCATCGAGCACGCTCCGGTTAAGGGTCAGCCGGCGCTTGGCTTCGGCGCGGGCTTGGGGTGATTGATCGGAGAACAAGCGATTGAACGCCACCTGCGGATCGGTCTCGGCCGGAATGGGTGTCCCGGTCTCGGAATGCACAATTGAGCCCATGCCCCCCGCGCTGAAATGGAGGTGAGGGAACCGGGTGCGTTCGCCGAGATGCCGCACGGCCACCTGATCCACCGAGACGGTGTTGCGGGAAGGGACGCCGGGCACGGCACCGAGGTCCGCTCCAGTAAGGAAGCAGGTCGTATCCTGGCAATGGCGCCCGCATGCGTTGCGTTTGAACGCGGCAGCATGAAAAAGCCCCGAGCAGACCGAGAAGTCGTCCTTGAAGGCGACGAGGGGCTCAAGGGTGGGCGAGAGTGCATAATTCGCGCCGGTCGTCTTCGGAGTAAACGTATCCATCCACATGCCGCTCTCGGTGTGGATGAACACCAGCCGCACGGGCGGCTTCGCCGGTTCTGTCACCGCGCCCAGCAGGCGGCGTGGCGTCATGGCTTCAAGAAACGGCAACGCGACGAGCGCACCGGCGCTGCGCAGGAAGGTTCGCCGGTTGAGTGCAGGAGCAAGATTCAGGTTCATGGTTGGTTCGCCGTTTCGCGTCAGATCAACATTTCCGAACGGGAATTCAGTCAGCGCAGTTTATCAATGGGGTTCGGGAGCGTTCACGGTTTCCACCGGTAGATGAGACTCTTCGCCTTGTAGTTCTCCTCCACGAAGACGAGGTATTCGCCGGTGCTACGCTTGAAGGCGTTGATGCCGGTCAGCAGGTCGATCCAGCCGGTGTTGGCCACGCCGCCGACGGTGGGTCCGGGATCGAAGGATCCGAGTTCCGCGCCGTCGCTCAGGCGGTTCACCCAGACTTTGCCGCGGGCCTTCCAACCGCCGGTGAAGGCGTAGTCGCCGGCCGCCGTCACGCAGCCCGCTTCGCCGCCGGCGCCGGGCACGAAAGACACAGTCTCACGATTCCCCGCCAGGTAATCGCGGCAGATGAAGACGCGCCGGATGTGCCGCATGCTGGGTTTGACTTTCTCGTCCTGACCTTCCTCGCCGATGACGAGCGTGTCGGTGTCGTCGAGGTAACAAACTCGGGCGACGGTGCCGACGCCCGTTGGCTTATCGAGGACGGTGACCTTGTCGGCGGAATAGATCGGGTTGCCCCGCGCATCGAGGCCCTGGAAGTCGTAGCGGAAGAATCCGTAGGCCATCCAAATGTTGCCCTTCTTATCCACCCAGAATGGCCCGGGCTTCACGCGGTCGGTGTTCGCCGCGAACTCGTTCACCTGGTAGTCGCCGTCGCCGTTGGTGTCGCGCCAGATGCTCGTGCCGGTGGGTTTGTTCGGCGGCCACTTGAGGTCGGTGTTGTAGAGGTTGTTGCCCCACTGTAGGATCAGGCCGGAGGGAACCGCGATGCCACCTTCGAACCGGAAGATGTTGATGAAGTTGCTGGCGAACATCCCGCCGACGAAGAGGAAGCGGCGGCCGTTGAGGTAAACGATCTGCGGCGAGGTGAGCCCGTGTTCGCCCTGCTGCTTCACGTGCATGAGCCCGCGCGGATCGTTGGGATAACGATGGCGGTGCAGCGTGTAGCCGACCCACTTCGAATCGCGCCCGGGCGGTTGCGACCAGTCCATGGAGTAACGCTCCTGAATGCCCCAAACCGTCGCCGCATCGTCCGCCGGATCGGCCGTGGCCACGTCGCAGAAGAACTCACCGTGCAGTTCCCAACGCAGTGTGCCGTCCGGCGTGAACGAGCGGAGCACGGAACCCTGTTCGCTCATCGCGACGTAAAGGTTGCCGGCCACGTCCATGCCGAGTCCACGGATGCCCCAGAACTTCGTCGGGGTGATTTCGCTGGGCGTCCCTGCCGCAATGCCGCCGCGTTCACCGAAGGCTTTCACCAGCTTCGGCCGCTGCGCGTCGGCGACATCGTAGAACAAGACCTGCTGACGCGGACCGGTCCCGGAATCGGCGATCATCAGCGAGCCGTCATTGGCCAATGCGATGGCCATCGGTTGGAAGAGTTCGGGGAACGTGACCGGCTGCCCGTCGCAGGTGATGCCTTTGGGCACGAACTCCCATTCCTGATGCTTCGGATCGGTGTAGGTGACCTCCAGCTTCCAGAGGCGGCCGAGTTGGTCGCGCGTCTCCAGGCTGTTCGGGTTCACGTTGGTGTTCCCGATGACGTCGCCGTCCTTGTAGACGCCGAACTTCTTCCCGCCCTCGTCCCAATGGCTCCACGTGTTGACCGTGCCGTCGGGCTGGACCTTCGTGTGGATGAAGAAGTTCTGCACCCAGCGGTTGCTGGCGCCGGAGAAGGAGTTGCCCACCCAACTGACGGAGTAGTCCAGCGGCGCCGCAACTCCGGTGCCGGCCAGGACCAGCAACACCAACCCGGCCCAGCGTTGAAACCAAAGAGTCATGGTCAAATCTGGCACCCGCTCCAATCCGAAGGCTAGGTGATTCCCGGCAAAGTGCGGTCCGAACCCACCGAAAGCGCTGTCTTCGACCGTCTGGCCGACGAATTGGCGGACTTTTCGGCCGTGTTGTCGTCGCCGCCCTGCGACTGTCATGGGGCACTTCATCGCTTAGCCGAAACGGCTTCTGAAGAACACATCGCTGTTCGGAAATAGGACTTCCGGTTTGGAACATCACCGGTTCATGGGCTTCCAGCTCGCGCGGCTGCCATCAATCGCCATCTGGAACCGCAGCGGTTCAATCAAGGCCGCTTCAGTTCCGTCCGGGCGGATCACCCAGACAGGCCGCTTGTCGGCGGGCTTTTCGGCATAGACCTTTTTCATGCGCTCTGGGTTGCTCCAGTAGCGCTCGTCGGTGCGGCGAAAGGAAATCCAATTCCCGTCCGGCGACCAGGCGCTGGGCGTGCATACGCTCGTGCCGCCAAAGGTCGTCAGTTGCCGTTGACCGGTGCCATCGAGGTTGATGAGGAAGAGTTCCAACGCCTCGCCCACCGGGAAGGAGTAGACGAGCCGCTTCGAATCGGGCGACCAGTTCGGGAAGGTCGCGCCGACCTTGCTGGCGGCTGGCACGACGCGGCGTTTGCCGGAGCCATCCCAGCCCATCACGTAAACGGTTACCCCGCCCTCGGGCGGATGACCGGTGTAGCAGATCAAATTGCCATCGGGCGAAAGGGTCGGGTCATGGCCTTCGCCCAGCATCTTGAGGTCGGAGCCGTCGGGCTTGAGGCTCGCCATCTCGGGTTTGTCGCCGTGCATGCCGAAGACGATGCGTTCCCCAGCGGGAGTCTTCACCCAACTCGGCATGTAGCACACGGCCGGCGTGCGGTTGAGCCGGCGGAGCTTCGATCCGTCAGCGTTACAGACCCAAAGGTTGGTCGTGCCCTCACGGTCG
>JBEISV010000236.1:0-7170 GCA_040375265.1 Verrucomicrobiales bacterium | reverse complement strand
GTGGTGGACCAGATGGCGCTCGGCGAAATGCCGCCCAAGGAGAAGCCGCAGCCGTCGAAGGCCCAGGCCGCGCAGCTTACCGGCTGGGTGGCGGGCGCCTTGGACGCCGCGGCGCAGGCCCGCGCAGGTGATCCCGGTCCGGTCGTGTTGCGGCGTCTCTCCAACGCGGAATACACCTACACGCTCCGCGATCTCACCGGCGTTGCCTCGCTGGACCCGGCGAAGGAATTCCCGGCCGACTCCGCCTCGGGCGAGGGTTTTATGAACGTGGGCAACTCGCTCGTGATGTCGCCGAGCCTGCTCACCAAGTATCTCGACGCGGCGAAGGGAATTTCGGAACACGCCGTCCTGCTGCCGGACGGGATTGCCTTCTCGCCGAGCACCTCGCCGGCCGACTGGGCCGGGGAGCGGCTGACCGCGATCCGCGGGTTCTACGGCCGCTTCACCGAAAACGGCGGCGGCTCGGCGGTGAACCTCCAGGGCATCAAGTTCGACACCAAGGACGGCGGAGTGCTGCCGCTGGCGAAGTATCTCGAAGCGACCCTCGAACTGCGCGAGTCCGTCGGCGATGGTGGAAAGCGGAAGGCGGAAAGCGAGCAGGCCAAGCGGTTGTCGGCCGCGGCGCAGAAGCATGGCCTCATCCCGAAATACCTCAGCACACTCTGGTCGGAGCTGAACAACCCCGCGCCGTCGTTCCTGCTCGACCAGTTGCGCACCCGCTGGCGCGCCGCGAAGCCAGGGGACGGTGCGGCGCTCGCTGATTTCGTGAGCCAGTGGCAGCAGTCACTCTGGCGCTTCACCCAGGTCGGCCACATCGGCAAACGCGACGGCCCGGTCGCCTGGCAAGTCCCCGTCACGCCGCTGGCCGAGGCGCGGGAAGTCCGCCTAAAGCTGCCGGCCGCGACCAATGGCCAGGATGTCTCGTTGTTCCTCACCGCGGCCGACGCGGGCGACGGCAATGTGCACGATTTCGCGGTCTGGGAAAATCCGCGTCTCGCCGCCGCGGGCCGCCCGGATCTGCCGCTGCGCAACGTGCGGTCCGCCATGGCGCGCCTGACGGCGAGCCGCGACACGCTCTTCCGCCAGGCCGCCGGTTGCCTGGCTGCCGCCGCCGAGGTGACCGGGGCGCTGGACGACGCCGGCGTGGCGCGCCTGGCCGGCCAGCATGGCGTCGAACCGGCCGCGCTGGCCGCTTGGCTGAGTTGCCTGGGTCTCGGCGCCGGTGAAGCCCGCCTCGAAGGCCACCTGACCGCACGCCTGGAAAACATGGCGAACTACGACTTCGTGACGGGCTGGAGCGCGGCCGACGCGTTGAGCGTCATCGCCAACTCATCCGCCCAGCATGTCCGCGTGCCCGGGAACCTGAAGCCCCACAGCGTCGCGACCCATCCGGCGCCCAATCGCCGCGCCTTGCTGAGCTGGCGCAGTCCGGTCGCCGCCACCGTGCGGGTCCAGGGCGTGTTGCAACACGCGCACCCGGAGTGCGGCAACGGCGTGACCTGGACCGTGGAACTGCGCCGCGGCCCCACCCGGCAACGGCTGGCGGCCGGCACCGCGCAGGGAGCGAAGGAGGTGAAGTTCGGTCCGTTGGAAAACCTCGCCGTGCAACCCGGCGACGCCCTGACGGTCGTGATCGGGCCGCGGGACGGGAACCACTCCTGTGACCTCACCGCGGTGGACTTCACGATCACGGATGGCACCCGAACCTGGGATCTGGCGAAGGAGGTTTCGCCCAATCTGCTGGCCGGCAACCCGCACGCCGATTCGCTGGGCAACGCCGGTGTCTGGCACTTCCACAGCGAACCCGACCAGGGCGGCGGTCCCGACTCCGTGCTGCCGGCCGGTTCGTTGCTGGCGAAGTGGCAGTCGGCCGGTGACCCCGCGGAGAAGCTCCGTCTGGCCGGCGAAGTCCAGCGCCTGCTTGCCGGCAACGGCGACGGACTCGCCAAGGATTCGCCCGACGCGGCATTGCGACGGCAGCTCACGTCGTTGAACGGCCCGTTGCTCAGCGGGATTCTCCGCAGCGGCCGGAGTCAGGCGGCCTCTGTCGAAGTCGGAAGCCGGAAGTCAGAAGCCGGAATTGACCCCGCGCTCTTCGGCAAACACCCCGACGGGGCCAAGGTGGCCGAAACCAGCCTCTGTGTCCGGGCGCCTTCGGTGATCGAAGTGCGTATTCCGGCCGAACTCGCGGAGGGCTGTGAATTCGTCGCCACCTCGACGCTGCACGCCGAGACCGGCGCCGAGGGCAGCGTCCAGATGCAGGTGCTCACCGCGCGGCCCGCGACCCTCGGCTTGGCGGCCGGCGCCGCGAAGGAACAGGGCGGCAAAGGCACTTGGTCTGACGGCGAACGTCCGGTGGTTTCCGACTCGCCCATCCTCGTGAAGAACGGCAGCGCCGCCCGCCGGCGGATCGAGACCGCGCTGGAGAAGTTCCGCCAGCTGTTCCCGGCCGCGCTGTGCTACACGAAGATCGTCCCGGTGGATGAGGTGGTGACCCTCACGCTCTACTATCGCGAGGACGACGCGTTGCGCCGGCTGATGCTCGAACCCGCCGAGGTCGCCGAACTGGAGCGCCTCTGGGCCGAGCTACACTTCGTCAGCCAAGACGCGCTCAAGCTCGTGGATGCGTTCGAGCAGCTCTGGCAATACGCCACGCAGGACGCCGATCCGAGCGCCTTCACGCCGATGCGCGAACCCATCAACCGGCGCGCGCAGGAATTCCGCCGCGAACTGACCAACGCCCAGCCAGCACACCTCACGGCCGTGCTGAAGTTCGCCGAGGGCGCTTATCGCCGACCGCTCACGCCCGCGGAGCAGGACGAACTGCGCGGGCTTTACCGGAAGCTGCGCGCCGAGGAGTTGCCCCACGAAGCGGCGGTCCGGCTCACGCTGGCCCGCACGCTGGTGGCGCCGGCCTTCCTGTATCGGGCCGAGAAACCGGGTCCGGGCGAGCAGGCAACCCCGGTCAGCGACTGGGAACTCGCCACCCGGCTGAGTTACTTCCTGTGGTCGTCCGCGCCCGACGAGGAACTCCGCGCGGTGGCCGCAAGCGGCAAGCTGCGCGAGCCCAAGGTGCTCGCGGCCCAGACCCGCCGGCTGTTGCAGGATCCCCGCGCGCGCCGGCTGGCAACCGAGTTCGCCTGCGCCTGGTTGCACGTCTACGACTTCAACGAGCTCAACGAGAAAAGCGAACGCCACTTCCCGACCTTTAACGGGCTGCGCGACGACATGTATGAGGAAACGATCCGGTTCTTCACCGACCTGTTCCGGAACAACGGCCGCGTGCTCGACATCCTCGACGCCGACTACGCCTTCGTGAACCCGGAGCTGGCGAAGCACTACGGCATTCCGGAGGCAAGTTACCGCGCCGGCACGGCGGCGGACGACGGCTGGCGGCGCGTCAGCAATGTGAAATCCCTGGGCCGCGGCGGCGTGTTGGGCCAGGCAACCACGTTGGCGAAGCAGTCCGGCGCCTCGCGCACGAGCCCGATCCTGCGCGGCAACTGGCTCGCCGAAACGCTCCTCGGCGAGAAACTGCCCCGCCCGCCCAAGGATGTGCCCCGCCTGCCGGAGGACGAGGCGACCGAGACGCTCACGGTTCGCCAACTCACCGAGAAACACAGCACCGACCCCAAGTGTTTCGGGTGCCACCGCCAGATCGATCCCTACGGCTACGCGCTCGAAGGCTACGACGCCATCGGCCGGAAACGGGACGCGGACCTCGGCGGTCATCCGGTGGAAACCCAGGCCAAGGTGATCGACGGCTCGGAGTTCGTCGGGCTCGACGGCTTGCGCAACTACCTGCTGACCAAACGCCGGGATACGTTTGTCCGCCAGTTCAGCCGCAAGCTGCTCGGTTATTCGCTGGGCCGCAGCGTTCAGCTCTCCGACGGCCCGCTGATCGCCGAGTTGCAGGCGAAGCTGAAGAAGGGCGACTTCCGGATCGCCCCGCTGGTCGAGGCGATCGTCCAGAGCCGGCAGTTCCGCGAGATTCGCGGCCGCGACGTGGCCGCGGAGGAATAGCCCGTCACGGCCGCCCGGCGCGGATGCGTTCCAGCGTGGCCGCCATCGCCTGGACGCGCTTCGGTTCGGCGCCGGCCCGGTCGCGGGCTTCGGCGGGATCCGCGCGCAGGTCATACAGTTGCACCGGGCCGGGAACTTTGCCTTGGGTCCAGCCGCCGGAACCAGGGGCGGCGATGAATTTCCACGGGCCCTGCCGCAGCGCGAAGACGCCGTCGATGGAATGCAGCACCAACGGATCCCGGTCCGCCTGCCGGGATCCGCGCAACGGGCCGAAGAAACTCCGGCTGTCCTCCGCCGCATCGGCGGGGAGGGTTGCGCCGAGCAATTCGGCGAGCGTGGCCGTGAGGTCGTTCAAACCCACCAGCGCCGAGCTCGTGCGACCGGGCCGGATGACCCCAGGCCAGCGGGCCAGCAAGGGCACGCGGTGGCCGCCTTCCCACGCGTCCGACTTCATGCCCCGCCAGGGACCGTTGGCGGCGTGGCCCGTGCGCTTCACCTCGTCCGGCAGCCAGTGGGCGCCGTTGTCGCTGCTGAAGAAGACCAGCGTGTTCCGGTCGAAGCCGGCCGCCTTCAGCGCGTCGAGAATCTGCCCGACCGTGGCGTCCACCTGCGCCACGAAGTCGCCCCGGGCCCCGGCCGAACTGCGCCCCTTGAATTCCGGCGTGGGCACCCACGGGTCGTGCGGCGACGTCAGTGGCAGATAAAGGAAGAAGGGGCGCTCCGCCGTCTGCCGGCGGATGAACTCAACAGCCTTAGCGGCGAACTTCGGCTGGCAGCCCTCGTGGGTGAAGCCCGGTGAGACCGGCCCGCCGCGCCAAAACCCAGCGCCGCCCTGCCGCTGGCTTTTGCTTCCCGCCACGCTGTTGGTCGGCACGCCGTCGACCCGGCCGTTCTCGACGAAAGCGTAAGGTTCCATGTCCAGCGAGCCGGGCAGCACGTAGCTGTAGTCGAACCCGACCGTATGCGGCCCGGCACTGAAGGGCCGGGAGAAATCAACCTCGGCCGGCTTGGCGTCGGCCAACGCGGCGCTGCCGGTCGGGGCCAGGCCGGTGGTGGGCCAGCCCAGCCCGAGATGCCACTTGCCGACGCAGGCGGTGGCGTAGCCGTGCTGCCGCAGCAGGGACGCCACCGTGAGGCGGTCCGGCTCGATCAGCGGCCGCGAGTAACCCCAAAGCACGCCGTTGGTCAGCCGGGTTCGCCAAGCGTAGCGACCGGTCAGCAGGCCGTAACGGGTGGGCGTGCAGACGGCACTGGGCGAATGCGCGTCGGTGAAACGGAGACCCTCGGCGGCGAGCCGGTCGAGGCGCGGCGTCGGAATCTTGGAATCCCGGTTGTAGCAGCCCAGGTCACCCCAGCCGAGATCGTCCGCGAGGATGAACACCACGTTCGGCGGGCCGGGCGGCCGGGCGGCCACCGTTGAACTGCCGCCCAGCAACGTCACCGCCAGCAGCCCGACCCAGCGCAGTTGGCAGAACCAGGCCCGGGCCAACCAGGGAATGAGCCGAAGGATTGGCGCGGCGCCTCGTTCCGGCGCCGGCGATCGTCTTCCGAGGGGAGCAGGCAGCCGGTTCACAATTCCAGTTCGGTGGGGAACAGGCGGCGTTCCAGTTCGGCCCAGCCGGCGATGGCATCCAGCACTTCGTCGAGCCAATCGCACACGTCGTCGTCACCGGCTTCCTCGGCTTGCAGGCGGTATTCGTCGAAGAGCCGATACATCGGCGCCTGGGCCACACCGTCGTCCCGGAAACCCATGGCCAGGACCCGCAACGAGTCGGCGGAATCCGCGGATTCCAGCGCAGCCTCCAGGCGGACGCGGTGGGCGGCGGTGACGGGCGATGGCTTCATCCCGCGACGGTGGTGAACTTGAAGCGGGTCTCGGACTGGAACGGCGAGCCCGGGCGGACGACGGTCGAGGGGAACTGCGGGCGATTCGGCGAATCAGGATAGTGCTGGGTCTCGAGGCAGAACGCGCCGTGCTTCGGATATGGCCGGCCGCTGAAGTGATTGGCGGTGTAGAGCTGAACTCCCGGTTCGGTCGTGCGGCATTCGAGGACCCGGCCGGACAATGGTTCCACGACCCGCGCCGCTGGCCGCAGGGTGCCGGCCCGGCCGCGGAGCACAAAATTGTGGTCATAGCCGCTCGGCCCCTTGATCTGCGCGATGCGTTCGCCAATCCGGTGCGGCGAACGGAAATCCAGCGGCGTGCCGGTCACGGAGGCGATCTCGCCGGTTGGGATGAGGTCCGCGTCGCCGGGCGTGAATTCGTCCGCGAAGATCTGCGCCTCGTGGCCGTAGATGTCGCCGCCGCCCGCGAGGTTGAAGTAGGCGTGGTTGGTCAGGTTCACCACCGTGGGCCGGTCCGTGCTGGCCGTGTAATGCAGGACCAGTTCGTTGTCGTCGTTGAGCGTGTAGGTGATCGTCACCGCGAGATTGCCGGGGAAGCCTTCCTCGCCGTCCGCGCTGCGCAGGCTCAGCTCCACGCTGGCCTCCTTCGACCCGGACCGCGTCTTCGGCGTCCAGAGCTTGCCGGCGAAGCCTTCGCGGCCGCCGTGGATGTGATGTCGTCCGGCGTTCGCCGTGACCCGAACCTCGCGGCCCTCCAGCGGGAAGCGGGCGTCGCGGATGCGGTTGGCGTAACGCCCGATGACCGAAGCCCCGGCCGGGAATCCCTTCAGGTAAGCCTCCAGCGTGGGCGCGCCGCAGATGACGTTGGTGGCGTTGCCATGGTGGTCGGGCGCGTTCACCGCCAGCATGGTCGCCCCGTAGTCCATCACTCGGACGAGCAAGCCGTGGCGGTTGCGCAGCGTGTGAACCTGAACCGGCCGGCCGTCGGCGAGGGCACCGAGCGGCACGGACTCCACGCGGACCAGCTGGGCGTCGCGCTGGACCACGCAGCCGGCCGCGATGCCGGCGAGGGACGCAACTCCGAGGACACAGGCCTGGCGCCGGGTAAACCGGCGCGCCGGGAAAGAGGCGGTGGACATGCGGCTCAGCCTAGCGCAGCCGGTCGCCGGCGTCTGCCCCGAAAGTCGCGCGCCACGGCGCAGGGGCGCTTTTGCACCGCGTGGACGGGACGGGCACCGACAAAGTGCTACCGGCATCTTGCCGGCAGTCCTTGGCCGCTCGGTCGGCGCAGGGTTGGCCGCT
>JBEISV010000237.1:0-7137 GCA_040375265.1 Verrucomicrobiales bacterium | reverse complement strand
TTTTCCCAGCGGCTGTCGAGATGGTTGACGCTCATGTTCGCTTTGGGGCGCGGTCCGCACCCGCGTCCGTTCGCAAAGCAACGGCCGTGCCGAGCTGAAAAACCTGCCCCTATGGCCGGAAAACGGGGCCAAACCGGCAAATCTGACCCATTCCCGCCGGGACCTCCGGGCAAAGCCTGCCGACCACCGGCGTCCCGGCAGCCGGTGGTCGGCAATTTGTGCTCAGGCGCGAAACTGGTCGGCTGGGCGAAGGGCGATTAGCGTCTCGGCCACATGCAGGAACCGCTGCCGACCGCCGAAAACCTGGAGGAAATCAGCCCGGGGATCTTCCGCTGGGCCGCTTTTTCCCCGTTTCACCGGGTCGAATTGACCTCCCATGCCGTGCTCGCGGACGGCGGGTTGCTGGTCTTCGATCCGATTCCATTGGCGTCCGAGCCGCGGTCGCGCCTGCGGCTTTTGGCCGACCGATGCGCTATTGTCCTCACCAACGGCAACCACCTCCGCGCGAGCCAGGAATGGAGGGCGCAGCTTGGCGCCCGCGTCTGGAGCCCGACGCCCGAACTTTTCCCCGCCGACTCGGACATTGTTCATTGGTCCTTGATCCATCCGCCCCCTTTCCCCGGCTGGGTCACCCATCCCCTGCCCGGCGGCGCCCCGGGCGAAACCGCCTTCCTGCATGCGGGGCTATCGTTGGCAGTCTTCGGCGATGCGGTCGTCAATCTGCCCGGGCGCGAGCTGGAACCCTTACCCGACAAATATTGCACGGACCCACGGCAATTGCGGCTTTCGCTGAAAGGTCTGCCGCCGTTTGAACGGGCGCTCTTCGCCCACGGTCAGCCGCTCCGCGCCGGCGCCAGCGACCGGATCGCCGCGCTCTTGTAATCGGAATCCGCCTCCCTAACGTCCGCCCCACGCATGTCGCCGTTGCCCTTTGAGTTCGCCCTCGCGCTGCGATACCTGCGCCCGAAGCGCACCTTTTTCTCGATCATCACGCTGATCAGCATCCTCGGCGTGACCCTCGGCGTTTCCGTGCTGATGATCGTGATCGCGGTGATGACCGGCTTCGACCGCCAGCTGCGGGCCCGGCTAGTCGGCTTCCAAGCCCATGTGCAGGTCCTGGGTGTCGGCGAACCCATCACCGGCTGGCGCCAGTTGGTGGATGAGATTGGCGCTATGCCGGAGGTCAGCGGGGTCGCCCCGTTCATCAACACCCAGGTGCTCTTCGAGACCCAGCCGGAGACCGGCAATCCGGTGCCCTTCGGCGCAATGGTGCGAGGAATTGATCCCCGGCTGGAGGCAAAGGTCAGCGACCTGACCAACACCGTCACCGCCGGCGAATTCCGCCTCACGCCCAAGAGCCTGCTGGTCGGCTACGAACTCGCCCGCGACTACAACCTCCGTCCGGGCGACCGCCTCGCCGTCTATTCGCTGCCGGCCCTACGGAAGATGCACGAGGCCTATAAGGAGAAGCGCGAGGAAGCCTCCCTCGCTGCCGACTACATCGTGCGCGGCGTGCTGGACCTCGGCCTCAATGACCTGAACACGAGCCTCATCGTCACCTCCCTCAGCGACGCCCAGCAACTCGGCGGACAGGAGGACGGCATCCAGGGCCTGAAGGTGATGCTGCATTCGCCCGACGAGTTCACCACCGAGCGCGTCCAGTCGGCGCTCGTGGCGCGCTACCAGGACCGCTACCGAGTCACGACCTGGCTGCGCGACAACTCGACCATGCTCAACGCGCTCCAGACCGAGCGTGCCATGATGTTCTACATCTTGTTCTTCATCGTGATCGTGGCCGCCTTCGGCATCATGAGCGCCCTCATCACCTTCGTGGTGCAGAAGACCCGCGAGATCGGTGTGCTCAAGGCCATCGGCTGCCCGCCGGCCTCGGTCGCTGCGCTCTTCCTCGGTCAAAGCCTCGTCGTGGGCGTGCTCGGCGTGCTCAGCGGACTCGCCTTCGGCACGCTGGCGCTGCGTTACCGCAATGAGTTCCTCCACTTCATGAGCGAAAAGGTCGGCTTCGACCTGTTCCCGGCCGCGATCTACCAGTTCCGGGAACTGCCCGCCGAAATCGTCACCCGCGACGTCGTGATCATCTGCGGCGGCTCGCTGGTCATCTGCATCCTGGCCGGTGTCCTCCCCGCCGTGCGCGCGGCCCTGCTGCAACCCGTGGAAGCCCTCCGCAATGAATGACGCCATCGTCAGCGCCCATGGCCTGACCAAGGCCTACGAACTTGGCCGGCGCCGCCTGGAAGTGCTGCGCGGCGTGGACCTCACGGTTCGCCGCGGTGAATTTCTGGCGCTCCGCGGCGCGTCCGGCGCCGGCAAGAGCACTCTGCTCCACCTGCTAGGCGGCCTCGACCGCCCTGACGCCGGCTCCATTGAGGCCTGCGGCGAGAAACTGGACCGCCTCGGCGTCAATGAGCTGACCGCCTTCCGCAACCGGTGCGTCGGCTTTATCTTCCAAGCCTACCATCTCCTGGCGGAACTCGACGCCACCGAAAACGTCCTGTTGCCCGCGCGGATGGCCAGGCGCCCGTTTGCCGAATGCGTGGCGCGGGCGCAGGACCTCCTCCGGCGCGTCGGCTTGGGCGAACGGCTGGAGCATCGTCCCGCCGAACTGTCCGGCGGCGAACAGCAGCGAGTCGCCATCGCCCGCTGTCTGGTCAACCAACCCCAGCTCATCCTGGCGGACGAACCGACCGGCAACCTCGATTCGCGGACCGGCGACGAGATCCTCGAACTGCTGCTGAGCCTGCGTGCCGAGCGCGGCACGACCCTGATCGTCTGCACCCACGACCCCCGCGTCGCCGCCCGCGCCGAACGGGTCATTGAACTCGCCGACGGCCGGATCGTCTGAGCCGCACAGCCCCCCCTCGCTGCTGGCAGGCAGTAGACCCTGACGCCCATCCCGGTTGTCTGCCTCGGCGTGAATGTGCTTTTGCTCGAACGGCAGCAATCCAGTCCCTCTGCGCCCGTCAGCTCGCCGAAACGTGGCCGACCGCCTGCTCCTACTCCGCCTGCTCTTGGCCGGTGCCACCAACCGGCGCCAAGGCCGCGTCGCCGTCCGCGTCGAAGCACACCGCGACTTCGAATACGCCTCGCCGAAACCAAGCTACCGGAACGCCCCGACTACGATGCGCCAAATGGGTTTCTGATCAACACACGGGGGGGGTGTAAGAGTGCTCAGTGGAACAGATCTCAGAATACCCTCTCGGTTCGGAATCCGACTGAATGGAATTTTACCGGCCAAACAAGCGACAGGTTTAGCTCAGCGGCAACCGGGCGGTCAGCAAACGAAGTTGCAGCAACGGGCGACAGTCCGCCATCGTCAGCGCCAGAACTTCACCATGAATCCGTCCGCAAAACTGCCTGACCTCAGATTCCTGTGTTTCTTCGGAGGGCGACGGTAATGGCGTGGGTCGCCGTGAGTTGCCCGCAGTGTGGCGCGCCCCTGCCGCGGGTGGCCCTTTGGCGGTCCGTGAACTGCGGTTCCTGCGGTTCGCTCATCAACAGAACGGAAGCCCTGGTGAAGCGCGATTCGTTTCGGCAGGCGTTGATCCGGGCGCGCCGGGAGTCTGCCGGCTTGGACTCCGTGGTCTGCGGCGGCTCCGCCTTCCAATTGATGCATCACCTAGGCGCGGGGGAGCTCTCAGAGGTTTATCTCGCGCGTCGCCTAGGCCCGTTGCCCCTGCTGGCCACGGTCAAACTTTCCTCAGCGTCCGAGGCGGCATCTCTCTATGCGCGCGAGGCAGAAGTGTCGCGGGAGTTGCAACGGTTGGACGCCGACGGCGCCGGTGCCTACTTCTCGAAGCTGCTGCCGGAAGTTATGTCGCAAGGCGCGGTGGAAGGAAGCTCCGGCAGACAGTGTTTGGTGCTGCGGCATCCCAGCGGATTCTGGGGCAGTCTTGCGGCGTTGAATGAGCGCCAGCCCTCCGGCCTCGATCCACGCCACGGAGTGTGGATTTGGCGGCGGATGCTGGAGGTGTTGAACTTCATCCATCGCCAGGGGTGGTGCCACGGCGACATCCGGCCCGAGCATGCCCTGGTTCACCCGGCAGATCATGGCGTCCGGCTCATCGGCTGGTCTGACGCGAGAAAGGGCGCCGGGGAAGCCGACCGGAGCGCGGACCTTTGCCGAAGTGCACGCGTGGTGCAGGTTTTGTTATGCGGGGGCGGCGGTTCGGTCGCCCTGCCCTCCCAGGTGCCGACTGGTCTGGCCCGACTGATCACCCAGGCGGCGACCGACGAGGTCTATTGCCGTGCCCAGGGCGCGGAAGGGTTGGATGCCCTGCTGCGGTCCGAAGCGAAGGCAGCATTCGGGCCGCCCACGTTTGTTCCGCTGGATGTCTAACTCGGCCGTTTTGTAAAACTGAACCAAAACCAAGATTATGGGTTACGGAAACTACTCCCTAGCGGCCCACGCCGCGCTCACCGCCGGTCGCGCCCACAAGGGCGGCTCGGAAATTTTCGTCCAGCGGCAGTGCCATCCGCTGATGAATCCCACGGGCCTCAAGGTGCGGGAATGCCGGGACAGCGCGGACCATCCAGATTCCCTGGGAATCGCCTTCGCCCTCGATGTCACGGGCTCGATGGGCGACATCCCGCAACTGTTGGCCACGAAGGAGCTGCCGAATTTCATGAAGCTGCTCACGGCATGCGGTGTGGCTCACCCGCAGCTGATGTTCATGGCGATCGGAGACGCGAATTCGGACCAGGCCGCCCTGCAGGTTGGCCAGTTCGAAAGCACGGCGGAGCTTATGGACCAATGGCTGACCTGGAGTTTCCTCGAGGGCGGCGGCGGCGGAACCGGCGAGGAAAGCTACGATCTGGCGTTCTACATGGCCGCGCAGCACACCGACATGGACAACTGGGTGAAGCGGAAGCAGAAGGGCTACCTCTTCCTGACCGGTGACGAGCGGCCCTATCCGTCGGTCTCGCGCCACCACATCGAGGCCCTTGTGGGCGAGAAGCTCGACGAGGACATTCCCTTGGAAGAGGTCATCGCCGCGGCAGCGGAAACCTTTCACGTCTTCTTTCTCATCCCGGATTTGGGCCGACGCAAGGGATGCGAGGCGCGCTGGCGGCAGCTGCTGGGAAACCACACCATCTGCATGGAGTCGCCGATGGATACCTGCGCGGTCGCGGCCGCGATCGTGGGGTTGACCGAGAAGCTCGTTCCGGACCTCGACGCCCTGGGCCGGATCCTTTCGGCGAACGGCTTTGACAGTCAGCACGTCGGTTCCACCGTCCGAGCGCTGCAGGATTATGCGGCGCTGCTCAAATTGCCGGATGCCCGGTCGTCGTATTCCACGGGAACATCCGCAGCCAAATGGTGGAAGCGGCTGTTTGAGTAAGCACCCGGCCGCATGAGTGCTCCGCGCTACGCCTCCGTGCTTGGGTTGGGGTTTGGCGACTGCGGCAAAGGGCATTGTGTCGATGCGCTGCCGCGGCGTTGGCAGGCCCACACGGGCGTGCGCTTCACTGGCGGCGCCCAGGCCGGCCACAACGTAAATGAACCCGCCCAGAACGGTCGACCGGCCCGGCACCACACGTTTTCGCAGTTCGGCGCCGGCACGTTGGTGTCCGGGGTGCGCACCCTGCTGGTCGATCCCATGATCGTGCATCCCACCGCCCTGCTGATGGAGGCGGAGGCGCTCGCCCGGATCGGGGTGCAGGACGCGCTGGCGCGCCTGACCATCGACGGCCAATGCCGCGTCACCACCCCGTTTCATCAGGCCGCCGGTCGATTGCGCGAAGTTCTGCACGGCTCGGCAGCCCATGGCACCTGCGGCGTCGGCGTGGGTGAGACGGTCCGCCACGGTCTCGAACATCCGGGGCAGGCTCTGCGCTACGCCGATCTGTCGCCCGCCACCTCCTCGGCCGCTCGCCAACAACTCGACCGATTGCAGGACATCCGCGAGACGCTGCTGTCCGAGTTCCTGCCGCAATGCCCGAACGGGAGCGGCAGTGCCGCGAGCGAGGAACTTCAGACCTTGCAGGATGAGACGCTGGCAGCGAGATGGCTGGCTTGCGCCCGGCTTCTCGCCCGCCACTGCCCCGCGGGGTCGTCTGAAGTGATCGGCAGGCAGTTGCGGCAGGACGGCTGTGTCCTGTTCGAGGGAGCTCAAGGCGTGCTTCTCGATGAATGGCGGGGATTCCACCCGCATACGACCTGGAGTTCCATCGGCACCGCGGCGGTGAACGGCGTGGCCGCCCGTTTCGGGATATCCGCGCCGATCGAACATTACGGCGTCCTGCGCACGTATCTCACCCGCCATGGCGCCGGGCCGTTGCCAACACACGATGAATCACTCGATGAACTTCTGCCCGAACCGCACAACCGTGACGAAGGCTGGCAGGGGCAGTTCCGCCGCGGACATCCGGATGGCGTGTTGCTGCGATATGCGATCGAGGCGGTCGGCGATCTGTCCGGTTTGTTGGTCAGCCATCTGGATGTCTTTCAGCGCGACATGTGCCTGAAGTGGTGCGCCGGTTATCGCCCTGTCCCGCCGCACCCGCAGTGGCCACAGCTCATCGAACGGCTTCCCCTCGGCGCCGACCAGGATTTGCAGCACCAACTCGCCCTGACTCAACTGCTCGAAACCGTCGGCCCGGAATATGAACCGGCCCCGATCACATCTGCCCACGGGTTCATTGACCGCTTGGCCAATGTCACCTCGTTGCCTGTGGTCCTTCATTCGAACGGGACGACTTGCGACGATGTGCATGACTTCTAACTGCGCTTGCGCGCGCGGGCGCTCAACTTATCCGCAGCACCGTGACGAAACTATTGGCCGACCTTCAGCCCGCTCCATGACCATCGACCCACGACTCCACCGCATCGTTGCGGCCCAGCCATACCCGCTGCTCTTCGCCACAATCAGCGGGGCGCATCTCTACGGGTTTCCGTCGCCGGACTCGGACTTCGACCTGCGCGGGGCGCATGTGCTGCCACTGGAACGGGTCGTCGGGTTGGAGGTCCAGGATGAGACCGTGGAGGACAGCCGGGTGATCGAGGGGCTGGAGATGGACATCGTCTCACACGACGTCCGGAAGTTCTTCGGCCTGCTCCTGAAGAAGAACGGCTACGTGCTGGAGCAGCTGTTCTCGCCCTTGATCGTCCAGACCACACCG
>JBEISV010000342.1:0-5182 GCA_040375265.1 Verrucomicrobiales bacterium | reverse complement strand
GGCGACGGGATCCAGGCGGACCATGCACAGGGTGATGTATCGTTCGGTCCCGAGGTCCTCCCGAAGGAGCTCCTCGGCTTCGTCGAGGATGGCCGCCGGTTGGGCGTGGCGACGGGACAGCGGCCGCAGGTAGGCCCGGGCCTCGGCCATGAGCAACGCGGGGCCTACGCCGTGGCCGCTGACATCCGCCACGACGATGCCGAGCGCACCGTCCGTCATCGGGAGGAAATCGAAATAGTCCCCGCCGGTTGCCACCGCTGGCTGGGAAACCCCGGCGAACTCGAAGCCGGGGATTTCCGGCGCGGACTTGGGAAACAACCGCTGCTGGATTTCCCGGGCGGCCGCAAACTCTTCCCGTGAGTGTTGCAGTTCCCGCTCAACCCGTCGGCGTTCCGTCACGTCGCGGAAGAAGAAGACCACCCAGGTCTGCTCGCCCATCCGCATGTCCGTGATGGCGACGTCGATTTCCACGGGGTCGCCGTTCTTCCGCCGTCCCAAGGCCGTGTCGGGACGGAACGAACGGCGTTCATTCCACCATTGCCCGGCGGGCAATTCCTCCGGCTGAAGCCGGTCCATCGTCTGGCCGATCAGATCCTCCGGCGCCCAGCCAAAAACCACGGCCACGGCGGGATTGGCAAAACGCACCACGCCGTCGGAATCCAGCAGTAGCACGGCATCAGTCGAGTTCTCCCAGACCGACCGGTAGCGAAGCTCACTGTCTCGCAGCGTCGCCTCGGCGTCCCGGCGGGCACGGCGGGAGGCGGCGTCCTTGAGTTCACGCTGGACCGCCGGGATCAGTCGGCCGGTATCGCCCTTCTTGAGGAAGTCCTGCGCCCCGGCCTTCATGGCGTCGATGGCCACACCTTCCTCGATCCCGCCGGAAATGATGATGAACGGGACGTCCAAGCCCGTGCCTTGGAGAATTCGCAGCGCTTCCGGGGCACTGAACCCGGGCATGTTGTGGTCGCAGAGGATCAGGTCCCACGGCCCGGCCTGAAGGGTGGCGAGCAAGGTCGGGCCGGAGGCGACGCGCTTGAACGCGACCGCCCAGCCGCCGGTGCGGAGCTGCGCGACGAGGATCCGGGCATCAAATTCGGAGTCCTCCACGACCAGCACCCGCAGTGTGGACAACGGACCGGAGCTGCCGGCCGAAATCGGGGTCAAGGTCGGGTGCGAATCCATGATCGACTCCGACACGTCGGGCCGGTCTCAGCGGCGATTGCGGCGCCAGTTCAGGAACAGGAACCCGCCGGCGACCGAGCAGAGTGCGACCATTCCGGGCTCGGGCACGGCGGTAATGCGGGCATGGAAGTTGGCCCGGTTCGGCGGGATCACGAACAACGCCCAAGAATCAGCCCTAGTCGGATCGGTCTTGCCCCAGTAGTCGCTGTAGCTGCCGATCAGGAAACTGCCGTTTGAGGTGGGCAGAATCGCGCCGACGGTAACCGGATCCGAAATGGTCAGGCCCGCCTGGTTACCGGCCGCGCCGGTCAACCCGCTGAACTCAATGGTCCACGTCAGCTTGTCCGGAACCACGATGTTGGGAACACTCAGCGTAACTTCCTTGAACTGGTTGAAGCCGGAAACCGCAATGGGAGCGCTTTCCCATTTGAGGGACGCCGGCATCGGCGCCGCCGGGCCGGAGGACGGCGTGTGCATCGCGCCGTCGTTGGCGTAAAACCGAACGACCGCGCTGGCGCCGGTGCTGGTGCCCGGGGTGATGTCGCCGAAATACTCGAACACGAACGACGTCACCACCCGCGCCGTGCCGGCTAACGAAATCTCATCGCCGAATTCAATCTGCCGCCCGTTGATCGGGCTGCGGTTGGACACCCAGCGGTCGCTTCGGTTCGAAGTGCTGTCGTAGACAACCGTATCAGCCCCCAGCAGGGCCGGGGTGGCAAGCAAGGACAACGCCACGGCCGACAGGGCCAAACGATACGATGCGAATTGGTGGGCGAAATTTGCGTTCACGACGGGAATTGGGCCTGGCGCAGGCGACGTCCGGTTCTCAACCCGCTACTTGGTGAGACGCCACCCCGCGAAGACGCCGCGAGAACTGCCGGATTGTTTACACTTGGTCAAGCCTAGCCTCCGCCGGGCAAGGGTTTCGGGCGCCGCGGTCAGATTTTCCCCCGGGCGAAGCTGCGCCGCCGAACCTCGCGGGCGCCCAGCACCGTCCGCAACTCTTCCCGGATTCGGGCGTGGTCCAGGCGGGGACTGCACGAGAAGATGTCCACCGCCGCGTAGCCATGTTCCGGCCACGTATGGACGGTGACGTGCGATTCGGTGATCACCACCACCCCGGTCACTCCCCACGGGCTAAACTGGTGGAACACGCTCCTCACAATGGTCCCGCCCCCCGCCCGGACCGCCTTCAGCATGCCGGCGCGACTGCTTCTCGTGCGGCGCAGGTTTTCCGCAGGGCACCCGTGAAACTCCAGCAGGGTGTGCTGGCATAGCGCCGGAAGGGCGGACCGTTGGCTGGATGATGATTTCATGCGTGGGAACCGAGCTGGGCCAGGACCGCCCCGGCCGCGCGGTGGCCGTGGGCGCAGGCTTCCTCGAAGACGGAGATGCCACTGAGATCCGAGTGGGCGAAATGCACGCGCCCCGTGGGCCGGGCCATTTCCGCGCGGACGTGGCCCCAGATGTAGCCGGGCCGCGGCGTCACCATCCCGTGTCCCCAGACCATGACGTCCAAACGCCGCAGGGCGGAGCGCAGTTCAGGATGCGCCCGACTGAGGTCGCCAAGGATGAGCTTGCACCATTCGGGGTAACTTCGTCGTTGAGCTTCCCGGCGGGATTCTGCGGAGGGCAAATGATCCAACGGCAGGTAGTAGGTGAGGACCGTTTCCCGCGGCACCGGGCTGAAGTGCTGGTGCGTCGCCACCACGTAGCCCAACGAACTGGACCGGTAGATGACGTTGTCCCACGCCAATGGCGTTCCGCGACCGACGGGCAACCGGTCCAGCGTCAGGTTGGCCACCATCCACGGCGAGTATTCCGGACCGCCGTCCCCGCTTCCTCCCGCCGGCACCAGCCGCGCCGCCACAAATCGCGGCACCGCCAGGATGACCGCCTCGGCCACGTAACGGACCCCTTGGTTGGCGGCGGCATCCCAAGTTTCGACCAAAACGTGATCCCCCTGCGGTTCGACTTTCCACACGGCGTTCCGCGAGTGAAGCCGGTCACCGAGAGGCACGCGCAGGCGATTCACCAGCCAGGCATTGCCCTCCGGCCAGGTAACCACGGCATGGCTCGGCGCATTGGCGGCCACTCCTCCCCGGGCGGCGAAGTAGTGCAGACCCGCCCACGCGCTGACCCGGCGGATCCCGGCGCCAAAATCGTCGCGACAGCAGTAGTCCACATACCAGCGCAACGGCTCGGTCCGGTAGCCCTCGCGGTCCAGCCATGCGCCCATCGTCAGCTGGTCCAATTCACGCCACGCCGGGTCGGCGGAACTTCGGTCCACGGGAATGGCAAACAACGGCCGGCCATCGGCACCGCGCGCCTGTTTGAGGCCGTCGGTGAACCGCAGGAACCGATCCAGATCCCCGCGTTCGGCAGCGGTCAGGCCATGGCTGGGAATGATCCCGTCCTGCCAGCGGCCGTGGAGGAAAAGCCGCTCCATCGGATCGTGGCAAAGGAACTCCTCCCGATAGATTGGCCGCCCCTTGGGATCCGTTCCGGTGATGACGCCGAAGTCCCGGAACAGCTCCCGCACTTCGACAGCCTCCGGCCCTGCCAACGGAACGTAGTGTGCACCCCACGGATGGGCGGCAACCGCGTTCGCGCCGCCGCGCGAATTACCGCCGGCATGAGCCTCCAGTTCCAGCACCGCGAAGTCCTCCACGCCGCCGCGGTGCAACGAACGCGCCGCGACCAATCCCGAGACGCCGGCCCCGACGACCAGCACCCGCACGCGTTTCTCCCGGTTTGCCGGCACAAAGCCGCCGTCTCGCAGCCGATGCCCGAACGTCGCATCGGCCCCGACGATTCCGCCCGCGAAGGCGGGCAAAGAACGAGAACAACCCGCGGCGAACCCCCACGCGGGTGCGGTAGCCAGGAACTGCCGGCGGTTCAGCCCGGCGCGTTGGCGTGGGTCAGTGGACATAGTTCGCCCACTCCTCCTCGAAATAACGCACCAGCGCCTGGTTGTTCAGCCGGTTCACGTCCACGGGAAGCGGCGCCATGTCCGGCGGAAATTCGAACAGGGAACGCAGCGTCGCGGCGGTGACAAATCGCAATCCCTCCGGCAACCGGGCCGCCGCCGGGAGCGGTTCGGGACTGGCGAGCACGAAGCCCCATTCGCCGAAGCTCGGCACGTAAAGGTGATACGGCTCCGTCACGAAACCGGCGGCCTGCAGGGTCGAGTCCACGCACCAGAACGCCCGGCGCGCCACGTAGGGTGAGGTGCTCTGCACTACCATCGCGCCGCCGGGCACCAAGGCATGTCGGACCCGTTCGTAGAGGGTCACCGAGTAAAGTTTTCCGAGGGAGAAATTCGATGGATCGGGAAAGTCGGCGACGACGAAGTCGAACTGGTTCGTATTGCCGGCTAGCCACGTGAACGCATCGGAGTTTTCAATCCGCACCCGGGGATCGGTGAAGGCCCCGCGATTCAGGTTGGTCAGCAGCGGCTGGGTCCTGAACAGACGCGTCATCTCGGGGTCCAAGTCTACCAGCGTGACCGCCTCGACTTGCGGATACCGCAACACCTCCCGCACGGCCAGACCGTCGCCGCCGCCCAGCACCAACACCCGCCGGACCGTAGCCAACCGCGCCAGCCCGGGATGCACCAATGCCTCGTGGTAGCGGTATTCGTCGCGGGAGCTGAACTGCAGGTTGCCGTTCAGGTGCAGACGCAGGTCGTTGCCCGCGCGGGTCAGGACAAGGCGCTGATACGGCGTCGAGCGTGCGTAGATGACCGTGTCCGGAAAGGCCGATCGCTCCGACCAACTCATCAGGCGTTCCGAAACCAGGAAACCGACCAGAAGTCCGCCAAACAGGAGCATCCCGCCCAGCCATGTCAGGCGCTTCCATTGGGACCGGGGCACCAATAACTGCAGCGTGGCCAGGCCGACCGCGACGTTGAGCATCCCGAAAAAGAAGCTGGAGCGGACGAGGCCGAGATGCGGGACCAGCACCAGCGGGAACAGCAGCGAGGCGAGGAGGGCGC
>JBEISV010000242.1:0-6979 GCA_040375265.1 Verrucomicrobiales bacterium | reverse complement strand
GACCGGGTCGATTACGGCCAACAGAAACCCCAGGCTACGCAACGGTTCGCGGCGGACGCCATTGCCGCCGTCCTGGCGGGAAAGCCGGTGAAGCTCGCCCGCACCGAGGTAAAGGGCTGCGCGGTCAGCCCCGACGTGACCGGTCCCGTGGACTATGCCACCCAGGTTGCGCCGCTGCTCGGCAAACACTGTGTGAGCTGCCATAGCCCGGGCGCCATCGCGCCGTTCGCCTTCGGCAGCTACGAAAAGGTCCGCGGCCGAGCCGGCACCATCGCCGACGTCCTGCGCGAGGACCGGATGCCGCCGTGGCACGCCGACCCGCAGCACGGGAAGTTTGCCAACGACCGCTCCCTGACGCCGACCGAACGCGCCACGTTGCTCGAATGGATTGCCCAGGGCGCGCCCCGCGGCACCGGCGCGGATCCGTTGCCTGGCCTCCAGCCGCCGCCGGCCGAGCCTTGGCCGCTGGGCAAGCCCGACCGCGTGGTCGCGATGCCGGAGGAAGCGAAGATTCCCGCGACCGGACTCGTTCCCTACCAGTTCTACACCGTCGCCGCGCCCGTGGAGGCCGACACCTGGCTGCGTGGCGTCGCCCTCCGCGCCGGTAATCCCAAGGTCGTCCATCACGGCCTCGTCTTCATCCGGTATCCGGAACACCTCCGGCATCTGGAACCCCCGCAGGAACAGGGCACCGCCGGTTTCTTCGCCGGCTTCGTGCCCGGCACCGAACCGACGTTCTTCCCGGAAGGCACCGGCAAGCTCCTGCCTAATGGCTCGCTGCTGATCTTCCAGATGCACTACACCACCACCGGCAAGGAGGAGACCGACCGCTCGGAACTCGCCCTCTATTTCGCCCCGGAAAAGCCGGCCACCGAACTCGTCACCGGCGCCGCGACCAACGGCCGCTTCGAGATCCCGCCGAACGCCCGGCTCGACGGCGTTCAGGCGCAGTTCCGCTTCCCGCAGGACGTCTGGCTGCACGAACTGAGCCCGCACCTGCACCTGCGGGGCGACACGTTCACCTACACCGCCGTCTATCCGGACGGCCGCCAGGAAGTGCTGCTCCACGTGCCGCACTACGACTTCAGCTGGCAGACGCTCTACCGGCTGGAGGAACCCAAACGCCTGCCCGCCGGCACGCGGTTGTTGTGCGCCGGCAGCTTCGACAACACGGCGACCAACCCGGCGAATCCCAACCCCAACGCCACGGTGCGTTTCGGCGAACAGACCGACGACGAGATGTTCATCGGCTACTTCAACTGGTCCCCCGCTGACGGCAACGCGGCGGTCCGCCCGGCGCCGAAGCAACGGAAGAAGAAGCGGTGAGCGGAGGAGTTAGCCAGGTCGAGTCTATGTCGACGCGGACGGTCGTCGTTCAAGAGAAACGATCGCCCCGAATCGCATGCGCCTGGGTGCGTAGCCCGCGGATTTCGCGAACTAAACCGCCGCGGCTCTTTGAACAACCGCTCGACCATGCGGCTACTTCTCACCCAGCTTCGCGCGCAGCGTTTCGAGAAATTTCAGGTTACTTGGAGAAACAAACCTGCCCTGGCGCACCCTGCCGTCGAGAATGTCGTGCGCCTTCCGCCACCACACCATTGCATCGCCCTTGCCGGTCGTCTCGGCGAGCGCGGCGAGGCGCAAAGCTTGCCTCACGCCACCACCGGCGTAGAAGGCGATGTTGGGGTTCGCCTTGCTTATCCGGTCCCACGTTTCGAAGGAATGGCGGTAATGGACTTCCGCATCCGCAGGCTTGCCGTGGTCGCGGGCGAAATCCCCGAGCCTCTCATGCGAAATGGCCACCGCCGCGGCGGTGGGCGCCGAGCCGAGGTTGTCCGCCAGCAGCTTCTCGCGCAGTTCGAGGCTGCGAGTGAAGTGGCCGAGAGCCTTGTCCGCGTCGCCGGGTTGGGCGCGCTGGGCAAGGAAGTCACCGAGCTTTTCCACGTTGGTGGCGACATCGCTGATGGCCTGCGCCGAGCCGGGGTGGTCCGCCAGCAGCTTCTCATCCATGTCGAGGCTGCGGGTGTAGTGCTGTTCGACTTGGGCGGCGTCGCCCGGCTGCCCGCGCAGGAGGAGCAAGTGACACATTTGACCGAGCGTGGTTCTGAGGAGGAAGCGGGCTCGGGCGTCCTCCGGAGCGGCCTCGTGGCAGTGTGTTGCAAGGGTGCGGGCCTCCTCGGCATCGGCGAGCGCGACGACGAGCATGCGGGTCTGTTCGTTCCGGTAGCTCTGGTCTAAGAGGAACCACGCGAAGGCGTCCTGCGCAGCAGTCCAGGTGGGGTCGCGCTGGAGCAACTCGCGGTAGGCGGTGCGGGCGGCGGCAGTGTCCCCCTTCGTGACGAGCAAATCAGCGGCGCTCAGCAGCGGGGCCAGTCGGCCGCGCAGGCGCTCGCGGTCCGCGGCAAGCTGCGCATCGGCCTCGGCCAAGAGACCCACCTTTTCCCGGCCAATGAAGGCCAGCGCGGCCTCCGTGCCCTCGTCGGTGAGGATGCGGGCGAGTTCGCGGCCGATGCGCGTGGCCTCGGGGCCGTTTTCCAGTTCAGCGAAGCGGGCGACGGCGTCATCAATGCGCGCGAGTCGGGCGTTGTGGGCGGCGAGCGCGGCATCGCGGAGGCGCTGGCGATCATCGGACTTCGCGGCCTTGTCCGCCGCGGCGAGATCGGCATCGCGCTGGCGCTCGGTGCTCTCGACGAAGTGCGCGCGGATGCGCGGGGCGTCGAACTTCGTCGGGTTGGGATGCCATATCAGCCACAGAACGCCGCCGACTACGGCAACGAGGAGCAGCAACGTGAGCCCCGCCAAGAATCGGGAGTATTTGTGGACATGGAAGACGCCCACGTTCAGGTCGCGCCCGGCCTGCGCATGCTCGACCGACACCGCCTCCGAACCCGCCGCGAGGTCGGAGGCTAGGCTTTTGGGGGCGTTCCGCCTGGCTCGTGCGTGGCGTGGATGTCCCGCTTGGCCCGCACCTTCTCCAGGTCCACGCCCCCGTCCCCGGTGCTCTGCGCATGGACATCGCGCCCCGCTTCGCCGTCCTTGATCCGGACTCCGCCCGCCACGGCCTTCAAAGGCGGAGGATTCTCGCCCTCGGCCTTGGCCTGGCCGAACGGAGTGCGAAGGCTGAACTTACCCTTGCCGCGGAACACGTAGAAGAATCCAAGGAAGAGCGCCGCGAGGATGCCAAGGCCAATGAGTGAGGCGGTCAGTTTGTCCATGGGCTCCAAAAAAGTCGGCGGCTGCCTAACAGGCACCGGTTCCTTGGACGAGCAAATTTGGGCTCGGAGCTGGCTCCGGCATGGATCCGACTCGGCGCCGGAACGGCGCCTGACCTCACCGCATCAGTTGCTTTTCGAGGTAACCCACGGTCTGGCGGACCTGGCCGTCGGTTTCCATGCGGTCCTTCACGGCGCGGCAGGCGTGCAGCACGGTGCCGTGGTCGCGCCCGCCGAAAGCGTCGCCGATGGTGCTGAGCGACGATTCGGTGAGCTGGCGGGCCAGATACATGGCGACCTGCCGCGGGAAGGCGATGTTCTCGGGGCGCCGCTTGCTGGTCATGTCCACGAGCCGGATGTCGTAGTGCTCGGCCACGCGCTTCTGGATGACGTCGATGGTGACGACCTGGCGGCTTTCCTCCTGGAGGATTTCGCGCAGGAGCGTCTCGACGATCGCGAGGTTGAGGACCTTGCCGGTGAGCTGGGCGTAGCTGGCCACGCGGATGAAGGCGCCCTCAAGCCGGCGGATGTTGGTGCGGATGCGTTCGGCGAGGAAGTTGGTGATCTCGGCGGGCATCGCGAAACCGAGCTGGGCGGCCTTCTTCTTGAGGATCGCCATGCGGGTCTCGACATCGGGCGGCTGCACGTCGGCGGTCTGGCCCCATTCGAAGCGGGAGATGAGCCGGTGTTCGAGCCCGGGGATCTCGCTGGCGGGCCGGTCGCAGCTCAGGACGATCTGTTTCCGGGATTCGTGAAGGGTGTTGAAGGTGTGGAAGAACTCTTCCTGGATGCGTTCCTTGCCGGCGAGGAACTGGATGTCGTCCACGAGCAGGGCGTCCACCTGGCGGTATTTGCGGCGGAACTTGGCGACCGAGTTGTTCTGGAGGGCGTCGATGAACTCGTTGGTGAAGCGCTCGCAGCTGATGTAGGCGATCTTGGCGTTGCGCTTGTGTTCGCCGATGGCGTGCCCGATGGCGTGGAGCAAGTGGGTCTTGCCGAGGCCGACGCCGCCGAAGAGGAAGAGGGGGTTGAAGGCCTTGCCGGGGTTCTGGGCGACGGCGAGGGCGGCGCTGTGGGCGAATTCGTTGGCGTTGCCGACGACGAAGGTGGCGAAGGTATTGTTCGGGTTGAACAGCGGTTCGCCTTTCCCGGCGGGGGCGGCCTCGGGTTTGGCGGGGGCGGCGGCGTTTTCGGCGTCTTCCTCGGCCTCGGCTTCGGCCAGGGTCTTGGCGACGGGGGCGGTGGGCAGGCCTTCGCCGACAACGAACTCGATCTTGATAGGTCGGACCGAGACCTTGCTGACCACGGAACGGAGCAGGTCGAGGTAGTTATCGGTCAGCCACATCACGCAGAAGTCGTCGGCCACCTCCAGGGTCAGGACATCGCCCTTGAGCGCCGTGGCGCGCACGGGGGAAAACCAGAGGGAATAGATCTCCGGTTTGAGCATGCCGCGCAGGGTTTCCTGCGAAGCGGTCCAGACGGCTTGGGCGGTGGCGGACATTGAGGCAATAGGTGGGCGAATCGGCCGAAATCGTTGAGTTTATCCAGAGGGGGGTGTCACCCCTCCGTAACGCAGCCCGCGAGAAGGGTTTGGATACCCCGGGCCGCCGGCGCCGAGGCGTCCGGAAGCTGGCCAGCCGCCCGCCGGACGGCCGCTAAAAAGTCACGTAAAGTGCCTGTTTTCAGCAGCTTGCATCCATGCATGCGACCTGTGTTGGTAATGGTATCCACGGTGAATCCTTCAGCGGGGGTGGTGCGAAGACGGGAGGCTTGTAGGAGACGGGGCGGGGGCAAACTAGGCGAAAGTGTTAAGAGTTTCCCCCAAGTTATTCACAGGTTGTCCGAACGCCCGGAATCGCCCCGTTTTTGTTGGTTTTACACTTGGGAACGCCAGCCGATTTTCCCGAGGTCAAGCCGTAACCCGCGGGCGGTTCAGACCGCCGCCTCGCCGCGTTCGTCGGTGCGGATGCGGATGGCTTCCTCGACGGCGGAAACGAAGACCTTGCCGTCACCGATTTTGCCGGTTTTGGCGGCTTTCGTGATGGCGCTGACGGCTTTGGCCACGGCGCTGTCGGCGACGACGAGTTCGAGCTTGATCTTCGGCAGAAAGTCCACGGTGTATTCGCTGCCGCGGTAGATCTCGGTGTGGCCCTTCTGGCGGCCGAAACCCTTCACTTCGACGACGGTCATGCCTTCGATTCCGGCTTCCTGGAGCGCGTCCTTCACGTCCTCGAGCTTGAAGGGTTTGATGATGGCTTCGATTTTCTTCATGTGGGGCGAATTGACTGCGTGGCTTGGTAGGCGCTGCGTGCGGCGAAGTAAAAGCGAAACTGCGTTTCGGGCGTGGATTCAGCCGAGTGAATGACCGGATGAGCGCGGCGCATTCCTGCGTGTTGCCCGTTGCCGCCCGCGCGGGGGTGTGGAAGTTTCCGGCCGCCTACTTATGGCCCACGTAAAACTGCACATTCCCGGTCCGGTCGAAGTCAGCCCGAAGACCTTCGAGGCGCTCTGCCGCCCAATGATCGGACACCGCGGCCAGGGGTTCAAAGACCTCTACGCCAAACTCCAGCCCCAGCTCCAGACGCTGCTGTCCACCAAACAGCTCGTCTATCTCTCGACCTCCTCCGCGTGGGGCGTGATGGAAGGCGCCATCCGGAACCTGGTCGCCAAGAAGGTGCTGAACTGCATGTGCGGCGCGTTTTCCGACAAGTGGCTCGACGTGTCGAAGCGCTGCGGCAAGGACGCCGAGGGCCTGCAGGTGCCGTGGGGTTCGCCCATCCGCGCCGAGCAGATCGACGCCAAGCTCGCCACCGGCCAGTTTGACGCCCTCACGCTGATCCACAACGAGACCAGCACCGGCACCATGAGCCCGCTGGCCGAGATCGCCGCGCTCAAGGCGAAGTATCCCGACGTGATGTTCATCGTGGACGCCGTCAGTTCCATGACGGCGGTGCCGCTGAACTTCGACGCACTGGGCATTGATGTCCTGTTGGCCGGAACCCAGAAGGCCTTCGCCCTGCCGCCCGGCCTTTCGGTGTTCGTCGCGTCGCCCGCAGCGCTGGCCAAGGCGGCGACCCTCGCGGACCGCGGCTACTACTTCGACTTCGTGGAGTTCGAGAAGAACGCCAAGGACAGCATGACGCCCAGCACGCCGAGCGTGTCGCACATCTACGCGTTGGCGTCCAAGGTGGACGACTTCTTCGCCGAAGGGCTCGAAGCCCGCTACGCCCGGCACCAGCAGACCAACCAGATGCTGCGCGATTGGGGCACGAAGCACGGCTTCACGCTGTTCCCCGAGGCCGAATTCGGCTCCAAGACGCTCTGCTGCTTCAACAACGGCGCCAAACCCGGCAGCCGCGTCGTGGACGCCGCCAAGCTCCAGAAGCTGGTGAAGGACCAGGGTTTCCTGATCGACGGCGGCTACGGCAAGATCAAGGGCACGACCTTCCGCATCTCGAACATGGGCGACGAGACGCCCGCGACGATGCAGGTGCTGATCACGGCCTTGGACAAGGCGATGGCGCAGCTCTGAGCGCGTCGGGCAAAACGATTTAACGCGAACGGCTCCCGGGAAACCTCGGGAGCCGTTTTGCGTTCAACGGCAGACTCTTTTTTCGATGATCTTCACAAGAGCCGGATGGCCAATTTCACGAGCTTCAGACAGTGGAGTCTTACCATCGTGATCTATCGAATTTGCGTCAGCTCCCGCCGACACCAAGATGTTGACCGTGTCTAGCAGCGCTTCTGTTATCGTAGGGCCGACTGCG
>JBEISV010000672.1:0-1869 GCA_040375265.1 Verrucomicrobiales bacterium | reverse complement strand
CGTCGAAGAACCAACCTGGCTCTTGCCTGTCCCGCCTGTAACAGCCGCAAAGGAACAAATCTTGTCGGCATAGACCCGGACACCGGTGAACTCACGCCGTTGTTTCATCCGCGCAAGCAGTCTTGGACTGAACACTTCCAAGTCATTGAGGGACGGGTCGTCGGTGTCACTGCGGTCGGCAGGACCACCGTCTGGGTTTGCGACATGAATGCGCCCAAGCGGCTGGACGCCCGTCGCCGATTGATTGCCGCTGGGCTGTTCTAGCCTGGATGATCCGGCCGGTTCAGCGGTTCACGGAAACGTTGGAACCCAACCACCGGATGTCATGGCCGTTGCCTGAACTGGCGAGCGGAGCGTTCGGAGAAATCCACAGGTGTAGGCGGCGAGATAAAGGGTCACGCTTGTCACAGGCAGATGGAACCACCCCCACGGCGGCGTCTGTCCGGTTAAGTGATGGAACAAGGTTGAGCGATCCTTGGAGCGGCGCTCACTCCTCGCCGTCGAAGTAATCCAGTGGCTCGGAGCGCAGGAGTCGGCGTTCCGGGGAGCGGACCATCCATTTGCCGCTGTCGGGGTAGTGGCAGCTTTCGCCGATGGGATTGTCGGCGACGATGTAGAGCACGAGGTCATCCGTGGGATCGCTCAGCAGTTGATGCGGTTGGCCGGGCTCGAACAGGAACGCGTCGCCCGGTTCGATGGGCGTGAAGCCGCCTTCGTGCCGGACTTGGCCGCGGCCGCTCAGCACGTGGTAGAACTCCCACTGGGCGCTGTGGGAGTGATACGGGCACATCGCCTTGCCGGCGGGGATGCGGCAGATCTCGACGTCAAACGGATGGCGTTTGCGCAGGTCCGTCGAGCCGTCTTCGCGGCCGAGCGCCTCGGAGATTTCGCGGTCGCAGCTCGCGTATTTGCCCTTGGGCGAGGCGTAGCTGGATTCGGCCAGGTCGCGGGTGTTGATCTTTTTCATGCGGCGCGGGAGGAGGAGATTCCGGACGAAGGAAGCAGCGGCGACAGTGGGTCGAAGGAAGACTCAGGGCATCCAGTGGGGTGGCTTTTGCTGGGTGTTGCGGGCGCGGTCGAGTTCCTGGGATTCCAGCGTCTCGCCGAGCTGTTCGAGGCGTTTCTGCATCCGCCCGAGCAGGCGTCCCTGCTCAATGACGACGGCGTTGAGTTCATCGCCCTGCTTTTCGGCATGGGCGAGCGCGGCTTCGAGGCGCGCGAGGCGTTGTTCGAATTGTTCGGCGTTCAAAATTCGTCCTCCCGTTCGGCGAAGAAAAGTTGGTAGGCGCGATCGTAGTCATCGTCGGCGACGAAGACGTGCATCTCCCGGCTGAGGTCGTCGGGATCGGCGCCAACCTCGGCGTCGGCCGTGGAGGCGGTGACACCGTGCTGGCTAAGCCATTCGAGCAGCAGCTCGGTCTTAATGATGGGGCCGGTGAAGAAGTGGCGTTGGCCGGCGGGCGGTGCGGGCGGTTGTGGCGTGGGGAGGCTCATGCGGACTGGGTGGCCAGGATGGCCTTGGCCGCGTCGGCCACGCCGGCCGCAAGTTCGGGCGGGGCGATGACCTTGGCGGCGCCGCCCCAGCCGAGCACCCAGCGCTGGATCTCCACGAGGCTGCCGAGCTTGAGCCGCAGTTCCACGCCGCCGCCGGGCAGTTCCTTGAGTTGCTGCGAAGGGTGCCAGCGTTTTTCCCGGATGTAGTCGGCGACCCGTTCGTCGAAGTGCAGGACCACGGCGAAGTCACCTTCCTTGGAGTGGATGCCGAAGCTGTCGCGCAGCCGGCGTTCGAGGGCGAACTTCTCGGGTTTGGGAAAGGTCTTGCCGGTCTTGGTGTGTTCCGCGATGCGAGTTGGCACGAAGGTGCGGATG
>JBEISV010000190.1:0-8323 GCA_040375265.1 Verrucomicrobiales bacterium | reverse complement strand
TGCCAGCCGAGCTGGAGCTGGCGCTGGTGGTTCATGCATTCGGCGCCCTGGGCTTTCTGCCGGCCCTTCGCCAACGCCGGCACGATCATGCTCGCGAGGATGGCGATGATCGCGACGACGACGAGCAGCTCGATCAGGGTGAAGGCGTTCGGGGGAACTGGGGCCACACGGCCGGGCCGTATCCGCCGGGACTGGTAAGGGGAGGGATTCATGGCGTGAATTGATACGTATGCGTATCTCTTCTAGCCCCACCGAATCGGCCCGCAGGTTTTTGGGGGCGAAATGGCCGCCGACGGGGACCAACGGGTGGGCCGTGCCTACCCGAGTTTCCGGAAGCCGCATTGACCCCGGGCGACCCGACTCGGCAGCCTCCGGTCATGGCCAGTTCCGATCCCGAAGCCATCGCGCAACTTCGCGAAGCCGTCCGTCTCTCGCCCAAGAACCTCCCGCTCCGGCAGGCGCTCGCCGACGCGTTGCTCGGCGCCAGCCATGCCGCCGAGGCCGAGGTCGAGTATCGCGCCGGGCTTGCGCTCGCCGCCGAACACGCGGGGCTCAAGCTGGGGCTCGCCCGTGCCTTCCACGCCCAAGGCAAGCACAGCCACGCGCTCGTCGTCTGCGAAGACCTGGTGAAACGCGCCGACTGTCCGCCGCGGGCATTCGTGCTGCACGCGCGTATCCTGGCCGGCATCGGCGAGGTCGAGCAGGCCGTTGAGCAATACAAGCGCGGCGTGGAAAAGGATCGTTCCGTCGCCGACGAGGAATTTGCCCAACGCCTCGGCATCCGGATCGAACCGGAGGCCAAGGACGACGAGGAGGACGACAATCCGTTCGGCTCGGACGACGACGAAGTGGTGGACGGCAAACTTCGCGCCTCGTGGCAGGGCGAAGACGAGTCCAAGGCACCCGCCGAAATCGAACGGCCCAAGATCCGCTTCGACGACGTTGGCGGCATGGAGGCGCTGAAGGAGGAAATCCGCCTCAAGATCATCTACCCGCTTACCCACGCCGAGATGTATCGCGCCTACGGCAAGAGCATCGGCGGCGGCATCCTGCTCTACGGTCCGCCCGGCTGCGGCAAGACACACTTGGCCCGCGCCACCGCCGGCGAGATCAAGGCCGGCTTCATCAGCATCGGCATCCACGACGTGCTCGACATGTGGATCGGCCAGAGCGAACGCCGGCTGCACGAAATCTTCGAGCAGGCCCGCCGTAACCAGCCCTGCGTGCTGTTCTTCGACGAGGTGGACGCCCTCGGCGCCAGCCGCACCGACATGAAACAGTCCGCCGGCCGCCACCTCATCAACCAGTTCCTCAGCGAGCTGGACGGCGTGAAGTCCAGCAACGACGGCCTGCTGATCCTGGGCGCGACCAACGCCCCGTGGCACCTCGACTCCGCCTTCCGCCGGCCCGGCCGTTTCGACCGCATCCTCTTCGTGCCCCCGCCCGACGCCGCGGCCCGCGCCGCCGTGCTGCGCCTGCACCTGAAGGGCAAACCCGCCGAGGACGTGGACTACGACCACGTCGCGAAGAAGACCGACGGCTTCTCCGGCGCGGACCTCAAGGCCGTCGTGGACGTGACCATCGAGAACAAGCTGCGCGAAGCGATGAAGTCGGGCGTGCCCGCGCCGATTCGCACCAAGGATCTCGTGAACGCCGCCGGCACCCTGAAGCCGACCACGCGTGAGTGGTTTGCCACCGCCCGCAACTACGCGCTCTACGCCAACCAGGGCGGCGCCTATGACGACATTTTGAAATTCATCGACCGCTGATGAGTCCGCGAACGGCACGGGCAGTCCTTTGGTTTGATCGAGGTTCCGTCATTGAAGCGGAAGCGGAGCTTCGTGCAGCCATCGCCGAAGGCGAAGACACGGCGGAAATCCGCGCCCTGCTTGCGCTCTGTTTGTTCCGCAGTGGGCTGGCTGCGGCCGCGTCCCAAGAGATCAAAGCCGCGTTGGCTAATGACCCGGGATGTGCCTATGTCCACTACGCAAATTCCTACGTTGAAGCGGCTGAACTTTCGTTCGTGCAGATTCCGTTTCTGGGCCCCACTCCATCGGATGAAGCCCAGGCACGGGCCTGCTTCAATAGCATCGTTCGGGCCGTGGAATTGGCTCCCAACGAAGTTCGCTTCCCGGTTCGTCTGGCACAAGTGCACCGTATGCTCTTCAACCGCTGGATCGAAGCATTGGATGTGGCGAACAGGGCGTTGGCGTTGGAACCAAATCACGTCGGAGCGGCCATTGAACGGGCGATGGCGTTAAGCTATTTGCGCCGAAAAGCTGAAGCCGTGGAGACTTTGACCCGGGCGCTGGCTGCTAATCCGGATGTTTCTCGCGCCCATGCAGGCATGGGCTGGGTCTGGTTGCATGCTGGGAACTACACGAGGGCCAAGCCGTTCTTTGACGAGGCGCTGCGCCTCAATGCCGCAGACGACTGGGCTCAGGCAGGAGCTTTGGAAGCGGCCAAGCATCGCTATCAAAGCTACCGGACGATTGCGGTGGTGAAGCACTGGTTAGCGCATCAACCCGTCCTGCTTCGCCTCGTTTACGGATTGTTCGTGATGGCGTTGCTACTGGGTAGCTTTGTGGCGTTCGATCCGTTCGTGCGTTCCCGGCTGGGAAATGAAGGCACTGCGCTGGTGATGGTTCCGCTCCTGTGCTTGGCGATCCTTACAGTGCTGTTTCACGATGCCATCTTTGGCTGGCTTGTCCGTCGGCAACCAGCCGGGCAAACCAGTTCGGCAGCAGTTCAGCGAAGCGTCGTTTCAAGACAACTCGGCTTAATTATCCTCAGCTTGATTGGTGCCTTCGTGTGGGCGTTCCTAAAGGAGCGAGCACCGGATTCACTGCCGATTATCTTGGTGTTGCTGCCCGGAGCCTGTTCACTGTGGTTTACCTTCGCCAAAACCCCGCCGGGAAACACGCGCCGCTGGCTCGCGGCCTACTCGGTGTTGTTGCTGGTCATTAGGCCGACGGTGGCGGCTTCGTGGCGCGAATCATTTGCCGGACATGAGAGAGTTTGGATCGTTGTGGCCGTGGTCGCTGCTGTCCTGCCACCCGGTATAGCACATGACCACGCTGAACGAGCCCAAAGACAGCAAGCCCACGACAATGCAGTAGCGGCAGCGAGCCGAGAATCACACTGATTTCCCCATGTCCGCCAATTCCCTCGAAGCCCGGTTCGCCCGCGCGGAGCTGCTTTACCAGCAGTCGCGCCACGAGATGGCCGCCCACGAACTCCGCCAGATCCTCGCGGTCGCGCCGGAGAATCCGCCGGCCCACGCGCTGCTGGCGCTCTGCCTCGTTGAGCAGAAGCAGTTCGACGAGGCCCAGCGCGAGGCCGAGGTCGCGGTCGGCCAGGGGCCGGATTTCGCCTTCGCCCACTACGCCCGGGCCCGCGTGCTGGAGGACCGCCACGACTACGACGGGGCGGCGGCGGCCATCGGCGAGGCGATCCGCCTGGAGCCGGCTGACGCGGACTTCCACGCGATGCACGCGCAGATCCGGTTCAATCGCCACGAATGGGCCCTCGCCCTGGCTGCCGCGGAGACTGGGTTGCAGTTCGATCCCGAACACGTTGCCGCGAACAACCTCCGCGCCATGGCGCTCGTGAAGCTGGGGCGCAAGGCCGAGGCCGGACAGACGATTGACGCGACGCTGGCACGCAGTCCGGAGAACTCCTTCACCCACGCCAACCGCGGCTGGACGCTGCTGGAATCCGGCGACCGCAAGCAGGCGTTGTCCCACTTCCAGGAATCGCTCCGGCTGGATCCGACCAACGATTGGGCGCGCGCCGGCGTGGTCGAGGCCCTCAAGGCGGGCAATCCGATCTATGGACTCATGCTGCGCTACTTCCTGTGGATGCAGAAGCTCAGCCAGGGGGCGCAATGGGCGGTGATCATGGGCGGCTATTTCGGCAACCGGGCGCTCGGCGCGTGGCGGCGCTCCAACCCCGACGTCGCGCCGTGGGTGCTGCCGATCCAGTTGGCCTACCTCGCCTTCGTGCTGCTCACCTGGCTGGCCCAGCCGCTGTTCAACCTCCTGCTGCGGCTGAACCGTTACGGCCGGCTGGCACTGAGCGACGAACAGATCCGGGCGTCCAACTGGGTCGGCGGGTGCCTGCTCGTTTCCATGGTGGCCCTCGCGGGCAGCATCGCGCTGGGCTTTCCCGTGTGGCTGTTGCTCCTGGTGTTTGTCGGCGTCGGCGTCTCCCTGCCGGTCTCGGCCGTGTTCAACTGCCATGAGGGCTGGCCGCGGCGGACCATGGCGCTCTACGCCGGCGCCATGGCCTTGGTGGGCCTATTAGCCGTCGCCGCGATGGCCGGGGAACAGGTCGGCGCCCGCGGCGTGAAGAGCGACAATCCGGGCTTCGCCCTGCTGGGGCTGTTTGGCATCGGCTTTTTCCTGAACGGCTTCATCGCCAACTTCCTGATCACCCGCCGGCCGCGGCGGTGACGCGATGGAACTCCGTGACTTTGCCGAACAGGTGCTCTTCGCGACGACGCTCGCGGACAAGCTCGCCTGTCCCGACGTGCTCACGGACGAACGGCCCGGGCCTGCCCTCGCGGCCCCGGCCGAACCCGGGCGGCCGGCGGAACTGCGCTTCAAGCCGGCGGGCGGCGCCAAGGCCGAGTTCCCGGGCCTGCACCGGCTCGACAACGCCACCGAGCGCGGGCGCCTGCTGCACTTCTTCGCCAACCACGAACTCCTCGCCACCGAACTCATGGCGCTGGTGCTGCTCCGTTTTCCCGACGCGCCGGCCGCCTTTCGGCGGGGCGTGCTCCAGACGCTGCGGGACGAACAGGAGCACACCCGCCTCTACGTCGAGCGGATGCGCGCGTGCGGCCTAACCTTCGGCGAACTGCCCGTGAGCGGGTTCTTCTGGCGGTCCGTCTCGGGCATGGCGAGTCCGCTGGACTACGTCGCCGGCCTGAGTCTGACCTTCGAGCAGGCCAATCTCGATTTCTCGCGCCACTTCGCGCAGGGCTTCGCCACCGTGGGCGACACGGAATCCGCCGCCCTGCTCGAACGCATCTACCGCGACGAAATCGGGCACGTGGCCTACGGCCTGAAGTGGTTCCGGCGCTGGAAGAATCCCGGCGAGAGCGACTGGGACGCCTTCTGTCGGCAGTTGAAGTTCCCGCTCACGCCCCGCCGCGCGAAGGGTTTCGCGATGAACGCCGCCGGCCGGCAGGCGGCGGGACTCGACGCGGACTTCATCGCGCAACTGGACGTGTATTCGCAGTCGAAGGGTCGGACACCGAACGTGTTTTGGTTCAACCCGCTGTCCGAAGCCGTCCTCGCGCAGGGCGGCTCGTTCACGCCGGGGAAAGTCCAGGCGGCGCTCGCCCGCGACCTGGCGGCGCTTCCGATGTTCCTGGCCCGGGAGGATGACGTGGTGCTGGTTCCGCGACGACCGGCGGTGGGTTTCCTGAGCGGACTCAAGCAGGCGAGTTTTGCTTTGCCGGAGTTTGTGGAACTGGCCAGTGACGGCTCACCGCCGCCGGGCCTCGTCGAACGGAAGCTGGGCCGCCTGCGGCCGTGGGCGTGGGGACCGGACAGCGTGGAATTCCTCGCGCCGCTGTTCGACCACGTCAGTGTCGAAGCCCGCCCCCCAGAGGCCTGCTTCAATCCCGGGCTCGCGGAGCTTTATTCAAAGGCCTGGAGTGCGGATTTCCTGCGGGCTTGGCTGGGCGAGGGCGTCAACAAAGTAGTGCAGGCTGCTAGCCTGCCCGGGACGGGAGAGAATGCGGGCAGCCTGGCAGCCTGCTCGGATTGGCTGTGCGCGGAGGAGGTTGTCGGGGTCGTCGTGGATTCCATGCCCGAAGCCTTGTCGGTGATCCGCAAGATTCGCGCCCGCGGACACCATCGCATCGTCGTAAAACAGGCGCTCGGGCTGGCGGGCCAGAACGCCTTGCGCCTCTGGGAGCCCGAACTTCTGCCGACGCAGCTCCGCTGGCTGGAGAACCTGTTTGCCCAAGGCCGTCGAGCCGTCGTGGAACCTTGGCTGGAACGGATCGCCGACTTCTCGGTGCAGTTGGAGATGACCGCGAACGGGGTCGAACTGATTGGCTACGCCGGGCTCCTCAACGACCTGCGCGGGCAATTTCAGGCGAACTACGCCGCGCCCGACTTCAGCCGCCGCCTGCCCGGCGTTGTCACCGACGCTTTCCGGGGCCACGGCGAGGCGCTGCGCCAACTGCCGCGCCTTTACCCCGGGCTGCTGCCCCGGCTCGCCGCGGCCTTGCGGGCCGTGGGCTTTCTCGGCCCGCTGGGCATCGATGCCTTCGTATATCGCGACGCGGCTGGACATTGCCGCCTAAAGCCCATCGTCGAGATCAACCCCCGCTACACGATGGGCCGGCTGACCTTGGAGCTGATGAAACGGGTCGCCCCGGGCAGCCACGGCTGCTTTCGCCTGATCAACCGGCCGCAGTTGCGGGCGCTCGGGCAGCCGGACTTTCCGACGCTCGCGGCTGTGCTCACGCAGCGAGATTCGATTTGTTTGGAAGGCGAACCGGTTCCTCGTCTGCGGTCGGGCACGGTTTGCCTGAATGACCCGGCGCGGGCTGAAGTTTGCCTGGCCGTCTTCCAAGTGGGCGAACGTCCGCCGGCCGGACTGGAAGTTTGAGCCCCTGCCGGAAGGATCGCCTGCCGCTTGCCGCCCCGGCCGGCGCGCCTACCCTCGGCGCTCATGCGCACCGAATCGCTTCAGTTTCTCGAAACGCTCGTCAATACGCCCAGCCCCGTCGGCCATGAGACCCGTGGGCAACGGGTTTGGCTGGATTACGCGACCGCCTTCGCCGACGAGACCTTCAGCGATGCTTACGGCAACTGCGTTGCGGTCGGCAACAAGGGCGGTTCGCCGCGCATCATGCTGGCCGCCCACGCCGACGAGATCGCGATGGTGGTGAACTACGTCACCGACGACGGCTTCATCCACGTCCGGCGCAACGGCGGCATCAATCCGGCCATCACCCGCGCGCAACGGGCGATCATCCATTCGCGCAACGGCCCGGTTCCCGGCGTGTTCGGCTCCGTCGCGCCCCACCTGACCAAGGGCGACAACGACAAGAAGGAACCCGCGATCCACGACCTGTTCCTCGACATCGGCGCCAGCAGCCGGGACGAGGTGATGAAGCTGGTCCGCATCGGCGACCCGATCACGCTGAACGACCGCTTTGAGTTGCTCCGCGGCGACCTTGCCGTGGCCCGCGCCTTCGACAACCGCATCGGCACTTGGGCGGTCGCGGAAACGCTGCGCCTGCTCCGGGAGCACGCCGGGAAGTTCGCCGCCGAGGTGTGCGCCGTGTCGAACGTGCAGGAGGAAGTGGGGTTGCTCGGCGCCCGGCAGATCGCCTATACGCTCAAGCCCGACGTGGCACTGGTCGTGGACGTCACGCATGCAACGGACTATCCGACCATCGACAAGCGCCAGCACGGCGACATCCGGATGGGCAAAGGGCCGACGGTGACCCACGGCGGCTGCAACCATCCCGAGGTCGTGGCCCGCCTCGAAACCGTTGCCGCCAAGGCCGGAATCAGTCTCCAGCACGAGGCGATGAGCGCGACCAGCGGCACCGATACCGATGTGATCTTCTGGACCCGCGGCGGCATCCCCAGCGCGCTGATCAGCCTGCCCAACCGCTACATGCACTCGCCGGTCGAAGTAGTCTCCCTGGCGGATTTGGAGAAGATTCCCGTGCTCATGGCGGAGTTCGTCCTGAGCGTGGCGAAGGGCGGGGGGTTCAAGGTGCGGATTTGATGGCTGAAACGGGGCGAACCCCGCCTTTCCAGCGCCCGCCGCCGTCCCTACCGTTCCCGCGTCGTTGAAACCGATCCTTTTCCAGTTGGGGGACTTCTCCCTGCACACCTTTGGCCTGCTGGTCGCCCTCGGCTTCCTGACCGGACTTTGGGTGGCGTCGCGCAATGCGGTCCGGGCCGGCTTCAGCGCGGAGTTCGTCTCTGATCTCGCGCCGTGGCTCATCATCGGTGGTTTGGTGGGAGCCCGCGCGCTCTACGTGGCCAGCTATTGGGAGCGAGATTTCGCCGGCCGGCCCCTCGGTGAAATCTTCGCCGTCTGGCGCGGCGGGCTCGTCTTCTACGGTGGGCTGATCGGCTCCACGTTGGTCACGGTGTTCCGGTTGCGGATGCTTAAGCTGCCCGTCTGGCGCGTCGCGGACTGCCTCGCGCCCAGCATCGCCCTGGGTCACGTCTTCGGCCGGCTGGGTTGCCTCGCGAACGGCTGCTGCTACGGCCACGCCACCGAGGTCGCCTGGGCAATCCGTTATCCGCGCGGGCACGAGACGTTTCCGATTTCCGCG
>JBEISV010000391.1:0-4609 GCA_040375265.1 Verrucomicrobiales bacterium | reverse complement strand
GTGCCAGTTCGGCGACCCGATTTTCGGCGCGGCCAAGTTCCGCCTGCGCTTGGGTGCGTGCCGCGGCCTCCAACTCCCACCGACGAAGCTCGCGCCGGAGGACGAAAAACAGGAAGGTCCCGGTCACCCCGATGAAACCCACCCCTTTCACCATGCCGAGGCGGACCAGCACCTCCGGGTCGGATACCAGGCGCGGCAACAACCAATCCGACGCGACGATCCAAGCCAGGCCCGCCCCGACATAGAGCAGGCTGGTTCGCCCCGCGATCTGGATAAGTTTCATTCCTGAGCCCGTTCCTTCCGCCCGCCTGTCACCGCAATCGGACCGTTGCTCCGATCACACGACAACTCGGAATTTGGCATTTCCGGTCCCGCCTATCCCGTCATTTCGCCGCTCCACCCGCAGCCGCGATCAGCTTCAAGGCCTCGGCGATGAAGATCTCCCCGGTCTGTTCGCCCAGGCAGGTGCGGGACACGTATTCGTAGCGTTTGAAACTGTTCCAATCGACCGCCGTCAGGATGTAGCCGAAGGCGTCGTTGGTGAGGCCGAACAGGAGATTGTGTTCGCCGCGCATCTTGCGCTTGAGGTAGTAGCCGATGTTCGGGAGCGCCTCGCCGGGAATGGTGAGGATCTGGGCGTTGCCGAGCCCGACCACGTGCACCCGCGTGCTGATCTGCCCCTGGGCGTCGGTCTTGTATCCCAGCGGCGAGGCCTTGAGCACCGCGAGCATGAGCGGCGACTCCACCGGGAACTTCACCTCGCCGACGCGCACCGTCAGTTTCGGGTCCACCTGCACCGGCGCGC
This sequence comes from Verrucomicrobiales bacterium, assembly GCA_040375265.1. Classification (GTDB taxonomy): domain Bacteria; phylum Verrucomicrobiota; class Verrucomicrobiia; order Limisphaerales; family UBA9464; genus CAIWAH01. The sequence continues at coordinate 3,804 of JBEISV010000391.1, read as the reverse complement.
CCTGGATTATCCGTAGGCTTTCATCCGCCAGCACTGTGCCGATGCGGACGCATTCCTCCCACGAATTCGCCTCGCCCTCCGGACGCCGGTTGTCGGCGGTGACCATGCCGCCCTGGGCTCCGTTCATGAAGATGCCCGTGCCGCCGCCCGCCGCCGCGATCCGGTCGTAGAGCGGCCCGACCAGGTCGGGACTGCAAATGCCGCGCCCGCTGCCGATGACCTCCGGGTGCACGGCGTAGTTCACCAAAGTGGCGAACGGATTGCCGTCGGTGCCGACCGCCTGGATCACGCTTGCCCGCGGGTCGTAGAGGTCGGGGGCGTAGTAGTTATAGGCGATCTTCCCCTTGGCCTCCCCGGTGGCGACCTTCAACGACGCCGGCCGCAGCCCGGCCACCGCTTCGTCCACCGCGGCCGCCACCTGAGTGACGACGAAATCCAAATACCGCAGGTCTGCGGTGGTGCCGCCTTGGCCATCGGGGAACGCATACGGGTCGGGCGCGCTGTGCGTGTGGGTAGCGCCAATCAGGAGATGGTCGCCGGGAATGCCGGTGACTTTCGCCCGCACCCGGTCTCCCAGCACCGCGGGAAAACCAAGGAAATCGGTGCCCACGAAGCCGACCCGCACCCCGCCGTTCTCGAACACCAACGCACGCACCGTGAGTTCACCGCGTTTCTGGTGCGCCGGACTGGTCGGCCCCATGCCGCCTGATACCGGCAGCAACGGTTGCGGAGTAACCACCCGAACGGCCACGCCCGCCCGGAGGGCCGCCCATGCGGGAGTCACGGAAAGGAGCAATCCCGCCAGCAAGGCATACCAAGTGGGTTTCATTCGGAAAAGGTGCCGCGAACCGCCTTGCCAGGTCCACGCCCGATTCCGCGAATGGTTGGAAACCCCTCAAGGACGTCAGCATCGTGAGCGGACGCCTGTGGCGAGCAACCGTCCAAGGATTGGTGAGCCAATTCATGAAGCATTGCACCGGTGCCCAGCCACCACTCGCTGGTGCTGGCGCGGTGTGCCCAGGCAAGGTCCGAGCGCTGGATTGGCGTCGCGCACATCGCGCTTCACGACCAAATCAGTCCAGCGGGGACCGGCGGATGTGAATCGTGGCGAACTGTTTGGCCGGCATTCCCAAGAGGGCAAAGATTCGCCGGTCACTGGAGGCGGATTGGCTGGTCGTCGGTGCGTGAGGTCGAGCTGCGGGACCGAACCGCAAAGCATTCCAAGCATTTGCCCGGTCTGCCGCGGCCTTTTTCAGCTTGCCGCCGATTCGAGCGAACCAGTAGTAAGTGCCTTCCGTTCAAGATCGTTGGAACAAACCGAAGCGCAGCTTCGGGAAATGGGCCGCCGTCTCCGGGAGCTCCGGTCGCAAAATGACAGGAGACCGGGGGACAGTTGTGTGTCCTCCTCTGACAGATATTTGTGTGTCCTCCTCTGACAGATATGGTCTCGGGGCGGAAATAGAGTCGCGGAAGGGTGGCTGAGTGGTTAAAGGCACCTGACTCGAAATCAGGAGATGGGGTAACCCATCCGGGGGTTCGAATCCCTCCCCTTCCGCCAATTCCCCACCCAGACTAGCGCTGCGCCGTCAATCGACCCGGTCGTGGGCCCAAGGATATTTGGCCGAGATGTAAAACTCCCGCCGTTCCAAGTCCGCCGGCAACCGCGAGGCCAGCACGGCGGGATCAAACGATGCCCCCGCCTCGCGCAGGATCAATTCCAGCAGCGGATGGCCAAACGTGACTCCCGGGAAAACCATCTCGTCTCGGTTGACGTCCGCCACGCGGGTGCAGGACTGCTCGACGTAAACCCAACGTAGCAGGCTGAGTTCCAAGGCTTGCTGCCGCAGGAACAGCCGGGCTTCGGGCTCCGACGAGCCTAGAAAATGAAATTCGCGCTTCACCATCGTCTGCCCGCAGCATGAAGGCAGCGCCCGGATTTGGCCAGAATTGGCATCGGGCTTTCGGCTCCACCGCCGGCACCCAGTTGTCGTTAACGAGCCGAATGATGTCGCGACGGGCAGTTCGACCGCCTTCACCATTGACGAATGGGGGTTTTTTCCGCTGTTTGCGTCGGACATGCGCAGCCGGTTCGAGAACACGTTCGTCGCCTGGTCGGTTCCGCCCTCGGCGATGGACGAATTGTGGGCTGGCGCCTGGTGGTTCCTCGGCACCACGTTTTTCCGGCAATGTATCCTCCCGTGGAACGGTCGGATGGAACCCCTGCTCCATCTCCGGGTCCGAATGGACCAATTGGCGCTCTCCCCCAGCCAGTCCCGCGTGCTCCGCAAGAACCGCGACCTCCGCGTGGAAATCCGGCCGGCCCGTATCGGAACGGCACAGCGGGACCTGTTTCACCGCCACAAGCAGCGTTTCATCGACGGCGTGCCCGAGAGCCTGGACGATTTCCTCGGCCCGGCTCCGGAGTCGCATCCCGTGCCCATCCTGGAATTCGCGCTGTTTGAGCACAACCGACTCGTGGCGGCCAGTTACCTGGCGTTGGGGCAGACCGCTGTCGCCAGCCTCTATGGCATCTTTGACCCCGACGACGCCCACCGCAGCCTCGGGACGCTGACGCTGCTGCTGGAGCTGGAATACGCGAGTCAGCAGGGACATAAATTCTACTATCCGGGCTACACTCTCGAGAACCCTTCGCCGATGGACTACAAGAAGCGGTTGTTCGGGCTCGAAGCCTACGAGTGGAACCAGTCGTGGTCCCCGTTTACCCGGCAGGTCGAATTTCAATCATCCCGGCGTGACGCCATGCCTCAGCCCATCCGATTTGGCCGACCCGTCCGCCGCCGAAATCCGGTGGGCAGCGAGTCGCTTAAGCCGGACACCGCCCCCTGATCATGGAACCCCAAGTCTCCGACCTGCTCGGTTGGTTGCCCGCCAAAATCCTGTGGGAAGCCGGCGAGCCGACGGTCGTCTGGCGCCCAGTCAGCTCGGAGCAAATCCTCGAAAACTTCTACGATGACACGCTGCGGACTTCGGCCAACGATCCGGAAGTCGAAGGGAAACGCTTCCACACGCCGATCAGTTTCCTCCGTGAGGTCGCGGAGGCTCCCGCCGAGAACGCGTCGCCGGCCCCTGCGGGCTTCCTGTTCCACTGGACCCGCAGCGGCTCCGGCGTGCTCGCCCAGATGCTGGCGTCCAGCTACGACCACCTGGTCCTGAATGAGTTCCAGCCGATTGACGCGCTGCTGCGTTGCCAGCTCTGGGACGCCCGGGCGACGCCGGAATGGCGGCAGGAACAGCTGCACTGGCTCCTCCTCGCCACCGCCCGGGCCACTCCGCACCGAACCCGGCTGTTGGTCCGCTTCGAATGCTGGCACGTCCTCCAGCTTGCCGTGATCCGTGCGGCGTTTCCCCAAGTCCCCTGGATCTTCCTCTACCGCGATCCCTTGGAGGTCCTTGCCTCCCATGAACACCGCTGCGGCTCCCAGTTGGTCCCGGGCGAAATGGAGCCGGAACTTTTCGGCTGGGAACTGGGCGACATCATGCGCCGGCCCTTCGCCGTCCATTGGGCGAAAGTCCTCGCCGCGTTCGGCCAGGCTGCCCTCGACGGACTGGCCCAAGGGCGCGGACATCTCCTCAACCACGCCGAGCTTCCCGACGCCGCCTATGACGGCGTATTGCGCGCCTTCGGCATTCCGCGGACCTCGGACTTGCTCGCCGTGATGGCCAAGACCGCGCGCTACCATCTCAAGGATCCGAAAACCGTCGCGCCCAACGCGTCCGCCAAAAGACTGCACGACGAACTGCCGGACCACGCACGGGCCGTGGAAGCCCACGTCGCAGAACTTT
>JBEISV010000604.1:0-2597 GCA_040375265.1 Verrucomicrobiales bacterium | reverse complement strand
GGGCCGCAAGCAGGCCGACCGCACGCTCGACCAGCGGACGGTGGACGCCGAGTTCGTCGCCCACGACATCCTGACCAACTGCCGCCAGTATCCGAAGGACGAGGCGCCCGCCGCCTACAAGGACTTCGATGCCGTGCTCGACTCGGTGAAGCGGGCTGGGCTGGCGAGCGAAGTGGCCCGGCTCCAGGCGCGCTTCGTCATCAAGGACGCCGACCAGAGCAACAACGGCGCGGCGTGAAGCCGGTGACTGCAAGGGCTGAAAGCCCGACAGAAGACAGCCCAGGGCAAGCGACGTTATGCGACCGCGGCCCTGGGCGACTGTTCTTCACCCACTGCATTGTTTCGAAGCTGGAAATTGTTGGCGATTCCTCCAGGGATTGGCTTGAGGATTGAGACGTGAGCGACGCCACAAAAGAAGCCGCAGCTGCAGGGCCCACGCCGCCTTCGCTGCGTCTCGGGTTTCCCGCTCGCCTGCATGTGCTGCTCGCCCGGGACGCTAAAGTAGGCGTAGTCATCCGGCGCGGACCATCGAAGTCTGTCTGCACGGTCCTGTGGGATCGTAGCCGAGACAAATTCACGCTCGGGCAATGGATGCGCGGCCGGATCTATGAACGTCGCTGCGACTTGTCTCCGGACGGGACCCGCCTGATCTACTTCGCGATGAACGGTCGTTGGCAGTCCGAGGCGAAAGGCTCTTGGACTGCCATTTCCCGGGTTCCGTATTTGAAGGCAATGAGCCTGTTCGCCAAAGGTGACTGTTGGCACGGCGGCGGACTGTTCCTCTCAAACAGGGAGTTCTGGCTTAACGACGGTTATGGCCACACTGCGTTGAAGGCAGCGAATGGCTTGCGTCGCAAGGCTGACGGCAATCTGCCGGACTATTTCGGCGGCGAGTGTCTGACCGTATACTACAACCGATTGCGTCGCGACGGCTGGGAGATGCGCGACGTGGAATATCAGGGCGCTACGCTCTTTGAGAAACGGCTGCCCAAGTCGTGGCTTCTTCGCAAACTCGCGTTTGCCGAGATTGGCGCGCCGCCAGGCCGGGGTTGCTATTGGGACGCCCATGAACTGCGGCATGAGCCTACCGAAACCGTGCTGGCCTTTCCGGAATGGGAGTGGGCGGACTTCGTGGATGGTCGACTGGTCTGGGCGTCTGGAGGCCGGCTGTCTGCGGCACGTGTGGGAAGAGGGAAACTTATGGGCGAACAGCTGCTTCACGACTTCAACGACATGAAGTTTGAAGCGATCGCTGCGCCCTATTGAAACTTTGGCATTGCCGGCCCTGCCGGGCTTTCAGCCTTTTGCGCACGCCGGGTCGGGGACCGGCACTCCGTTCACACCGGCTTCCAGCGCGTGCCGTCCGCGAAGACGGTGGTCTGGGTGTAGGCGCCGGTGGCGAGGTCGAGTTCGATGAGTTTGGCGCCTTTGCGGACCTTTTCGCCGCCGTAGCCGGCGTGGCCGGTCGCGCGCCCGTAAACCAGATCCACGTCGCGGGCGCGCACGGCGTAGTCGTTGACGTGGTCGTGGCCGCAGAAGGTAGCGCGGATCGTATGGCTCTCGGCGAGCGCGGGCAGGGCGCGCCCTGATTCCTGTTCGTGGCAGACTTCCTCGTGGCAGAGTCCGGCGGTCCGCTTGGGCTGGAAGAGCGTCTTTTGGTCGAGCAGCGGGATGTGGAAGAAACCCAGCGCGGGCGCCGGGGTGGCGGCGGTGCGGGCGAGTTCCGCCTGCATGCGCCGGAGCGCGGCCAACTGCCAGTCGCCGAGGCCGAACTGGTTGCTGTTCAGCACGAACAACTGCGCCGTGGGCCGGGCCCCGCCCGTGGAATCGGTGGTGCGGACTTCGACCCGGTAGTCGCCGTGCGTGGCGCCGCCGCGGTAGAGCGAGTGGCGGGCAGCTTCGAGGGCGTCGTGACCGCGCTGGAAGTCGTCGAGTTGGTCGTGGTTGCCCCAGCAGGTGGCCCACGGGACTTCGAGCGCGGCGAGCTTGGGCAGGACGTGTTCGAGGGTGGCTTGGCCGCGGCCGCCCGGGTTGTCGTGCCACAGGTCGCCGGTCGCGACGATAAGGTCGGGCTTAAAGTGGCGGACGAAGCTCTGCCAGTCGCGTTCCGTCGCGCGGTCGTCGCCGGTGATTTCCATCCCCTCCTTCACGCCGCAGAAGAAGTGGTTGTCGGTGAACTGGAGCAGCCGGAGTCCTTGGCGGCGTCCGAGGTCGAGCGTGGCGACGCCATCGCCGGCACGGGCCGGACGGGTGCTGCGGCCGATGACCGGCGGAGTCGCCGCCGCCTCGGCCCCGAGGAACGCGGTTGCCGCCAGGAGCGAACCGAGCGCCAGCGGGGTAGCCTGCATGAAGGTGCGACGCGAGATCACGACCCGGAATCTGCCGGGGGCAACGACGGAGGCAAGGCCGTCCGCGGACTGAACCCGAACGCGCCCGGAGCCAGACTTTGACCGGGACAGTGATTGGGGCGGGGCGAATGGCCTTGCCGGACCGTGGTCGGTTGCGGTGCCCGGTGTCGGGGGCTGCGCGAAAAACTTCCCCTCGACACGCCGGGCGCGATTCCTAGGCTCCGCGTCCTTTTATGAATCGCACTCCGC
>JBEISV010000517.1:0-3304 GCA_040375265.1 Verrucomicrobiales bacterium | reverse complement strand
GGCAGAAGCATACCGGCCAGGATGGCGATGATCGCGATCACCACCAGGAGTTCGATCAGGGTAAATCCCCGCCGTGTGTTGGTTTGGACCAGACCCATCGCGGTGCAACCTACTGGGCCAAACCACCGGGCGGAAGCCTCTCGTTTGACGGGCTGGGAAAATTCTTTGTCCGCGCACGCCGGTCAGACAGTGACGTTCATGGTTCCGCCGGTAATTTGAGTCGGTTGCGCGGGGCCGACTCAGACGTAAGGTGCCGGTCTCCGGGGAAGTTCATTCGGACTATCCCGGCCCATCGCTTCGCCATGCCCGTCCATACGCTCGAACGCAGTCAGATTGTCACCGCCCCCTTGGCGGTGGTCTGGGAGTTCTTCTCCAGTCCCCGCAACTTGGAACGCATCACGCCCAAGGCCCTGGATTTCCATATCCTCAGCGAGCTGCCGCCCCGGATGTATGCCGGCATGATGATCCGTTACCGCGTGCGGCCGCTGCTGGGCATACCAATGGTCTGGGTGACCGAAATCACCCACATCGAAGAAGGCCGGTTGTTCGTGGATGAACAGCGGGTCGGCCCGTATCGGATGTGGCACCACGAACATCACTTCCGCGAGCTCGATGGCGGCCGGATTGAGATGCTGGACCGCATCACCTACCAGCTCCCCCTCGGCTGGCTCACCGAACCGGTCCACGCGTTGGTCGTGCGGCGGCAGTTGGCGACGATCTTCGATTTCCGGACCGAGGCGGTGAACCGCCTGTTCTCGCAGCCCTCCGGAAACCCGGGCTGAGGCGGGACCGGCCGGTTGCGTGGGCGGAATCCGCCGTTACCCTGCGGCGTCTTTTGGTAACCATGAATCCTCTGCCTGCCTCCGAGCTGCTCGCCGCCCTCAACTGGCGTTATGCGACCAAGAAATTTGATCCCACCCGCAAGATTCCCGCGGAAACTTGGTCCGCGTTGGAACAGGCGCTGGTGCTGAGCCCGAGTTCGTTCGGGATCCAGCCGTGGAAGTTCCTCGTCGTGACCGACCCCTCGGTGCGCGAGAAGCTAGTGCCGGTTTCCTGGGGCCAGACCCAGCCGAAGGATGGTTCCCATCACGTCGTGTTTGCCGTCCGGAAAGATCTGCCGGAGGCGCACATCGACCGTTATGTCGCCCGCACCGCGGAGGTGCGCGGCACGACGTCGGAAGCCTTGGCACCGTTCAAGAAGATGATGATGGGCAGCCTGGAAGGTGCCCGCGCCAAGGGCTACCTCGACACGTGGCAGAAGCATCAGGTTTACATCGCCTTGGGCCAATTCATGGCGAGCGCCGCCGTGCTCGGCGTGGATACCTGCCCGATGGAAGGCATCGAACCCTCGAAGTATGACGAAATCCTCGGCCTGACCGGCACCGGCTATGCCACGGTCGTGGCCTGCGCCGCCGGCTACCGTGCGGCCGACGACAAATACGCCTCGTTGCCGAAGGTCCGTTTCCCGGCCTCCGAGGTCATCCAGCATCTCTGAGCCGTGGACGCCGTTCACCTCCACCTCGCGCTCAACCACGTTCCCGTGCTCGGGACGGTGTTCGCCGCGATTGCGCTCGGCGTTTCTTGGTGGCGACGCAATCCGGAGTTTATGCGCCTGAGCCTCTGGGGAGTGGTGCTGCTGTGTGTGGTGTCGGTGGCCATCAAGTTCACCGGCGACCTCGCTTGGGACGACCTCCGGCCTTGGCCGCAGCCTTATGACGGGGCCCGCGTCCAACTGCACGAACAGGCGGCCGACCGCGCGACCGCGGCGGTATTCTTCACTGGCCTCGCGGCCGGGGCCGCCCTCTGGGCTGGCCGGAAGCGCCCGGCCGTGCCCGGAGGGTTGACGACGGCGGTGCTGGTGCTGCTGCTGGGCACGTTCGGGTTGATGGCGTGGACCGCCAACCTGGGCGGGCAATTGCGTCATCCGCAGCTGCGCGGGGACAACGGGCAGCCGGCTTCCCCCAATTCGCGCTAAGGCGGCGCTTGAATTGGCCGCCCGGAGTCCCGTCTTATCCCTGCGCCAGCCATGAGAGCCGCCATCCTAACAGGCATCAACGAATTGGGCCTTGATCACGTCGCGAATCCCGTCGCCGGTCCCGGCGAGGTGGTCGTGCGCGTCAAGGCCGCCGCCCTGAACCACCGCGATGTCTGGATCAAGTCCGGCCAGTATGCCGGCCTCAAGTTCCCCATCACGCCCGGTTCCGATGCCGCCGGTGTCGTGCACGAGGTGGGGCCCGGCGTGGACCCCGAGTGGCGGGACCAGAAGGTCGTCATCAATCCTTCGTTCGACTGGGGCCACCATGAACGGGCGCAGGAACCAAAATTCACGATCCTCGGGCTGCCCAAGAACGGCACCTTGGCCGAATACATCAATGTGCCGGTCACCCAGCTGGCTCCGAAACCCACCCACCTGAGCTGGGAAGAGGCGGCGGCATTGCCGCTGGCCGGGCTGACGGCTTACCGGGCCCTGTTCAGCCGGGCCCAGTTGGAAGCGCACGAAAAAGTGCTCATCACCGGCATCGGCGCCGGCACGGCCCTGTTTGCGCTCCAGTTCGCCGTCGCAGCGGGCGCGGTTCCGTTCGTGACCTCCAGTTCGCCCGAAAAGCTGGAGAAGGCGCATCAACTCGGCGCCCGGCACGGCACGCTTTACACCAGTCACGGCTGGGCGAAGGAGTTTGGCGACCAATACGGAAATTTCGACGTGATCGTGGACAGCGCAGGCGGCCCCGGCTTCGGTGATCTCGTGGACTTGGCCACCACCGGCGGACGGATCGTCTTCTTCGGGGCAACCCGGGGAAATCCTCATGAGTTGCCAGTCCGGAAAATCTTCTGGAAGCAGTTGAGCCTGCTGGGAACCACGATGGGCAGTCCCGCCGACTTCAAGGCGATGACCGACTTTGTCACCGCGAAGGCGATTCACCCGGTGGTCAGTGAAGTTTTCCCGCTGGACCGCGCGGCCGAAGCCTTCGCGCTGATGGAGCGTGGCGGCCAATTCGGCAAGATTGTCGTGTCGGTGGGCTGATCCGGTTTTTCCCTCGGTCCGGGCGCGGGTTTCCGCGGCGGCCGGGTCGAGCGGCGTGGTTCAACTCCGCTTGCGTCGCAAGTCGTTTGGCTAGACTGCCGCCTTGCGACCGGTGGCCATGAAGTCGAGGAAGTAGATCAGGCGCTCCTTCATGACTTTGCGCGATACGATGGCGTCGATCAGGCCGTATTTCTGGAGGAATTCCGACGTCTGGAACCCGTCCGGCAACTCCGCCTGCGTGGTGTCCTTGATGACGCGGGGGCCGGCAAAGCCGATCATGGC
>JBEISV010000094.1:0-12645 GCA_040375265.1 Verrucomicrobiales bacterium | reverse complement strand
GACCTCCAGATCTTCGGCAATAACCCGACGGTCTACGTCGGCACCGGCGGCAATCCCGACACCGGCGGCTACATTTCAATCACCGACGCCGTCAACAGCCAGAACTCCTCGATCATCTTCCCCGACATCGACGGTGGGGTTCCGGTCAAGGCGTTCACATTCTCCGCGGACCTCCGCGTGGGTAACGCGACCGGCAACGACGGCCGCCCGGCGGATGGCTTCTCCATCAACTACGCGCGCTCCGGTGATCCGGTGCTGGTCGCAGCAGCAAACAATCCCGACGGCGTTGGCGGCGCGTATGCGGCCGGCTTGCCCGAAGCGGGAACGACCACTGGCATCGCGATCGGCTTCGACGTGTAGTCCGGCAACACCCTCCCCGACGGCGGCGACGTCGAAGGCGTAATTGTGCGCGTGGACAACGTCACTGTCCTGCGCCAAGCGCTGTCCACCCGGAACGGCAACTGCGACAACACGAATTCCATCCAGACCGGCCCCTTCAATGCGGATGCCGCGGGTGATGCCTCGGGCCTTTGCTGGGCCAAGTTGGAAGTTGCCTTGGATGAAGCCGGCAAGCTCACGGTCGCCTACAAGGGGCGCAAGGTGCTCGACGCGTTCCAGACCACCTTCATCCCGACGCCCGGCCGCCTCGTGCTCGCCGGCCGGACCGGTGGCGCCAACCAGAACCAGCACGTGGACAACGTCGTCATCACGACCGTTGCCGCCGCGCTGCCCACGGTTGGTCCCGTCACGTCCGCTCCGGACGGCTTCTCCTTCCCCATCGATGACGCCGGCGCGAGCGTGCTGAACCCGGCGACGCTGGTCGTGACCTTCAATGGCACCGCGGTCACCCCGACCTTGAGCAAGACCGGCACAACCACGACGGTCGCCTACAAGTCGGCCACGCCGTTTGCGGCCGGCGCCACCAACACGGTTGCCGTCAGCTTCAAGGACAACGGCGCCAACTCCGGAACCGGTGAACGCAGCTTTGTCACCCCCGCTTACGCGCTGCTCGTCGCGGCCGACGCGGCCAGCAACCCCGACTCCTCCAAGACCGGCTTCAGCATCCGGCCGCATCAGGTGACTTCGGGCCAGCCCAACAGAACCCGATTCACCGAGGAGCAGCTCGCGGGACTCCGCGGCGACAACCAGATTGACCTCACCGCGATCAGCGCGGACGCCACCGGTTTCGTGGCCCGCGAGTTGGTGGACTACAAGAACGCGTCCGGCGGTCCCGGCAATTTCACCACCGACACGGAGTTCACCGACCTCGGCATCCCCGGCGGCGCGCTCACGACCGAGGACAACTCGGCCTTCGAGGCGCTGACCTACGTTGAGTTCCCGAGCCGTGGCAACTACGTGATGGGCGTCGCTTCCGACGACGGCTTCGCGGTGAAGGCCGGCGGCCAGCCGCGGGACCTGTTCAAGGCGGTCGCAGGTGTGTTCGAGGGCGGCCGTGGAGTCGACACCGGCACCCGTTTCAACGTCTACGTTGATGCTGCTGGCGTTTATCCGTTCCGGCTGCTCTGGGAAAACGGCGGCGGCGGTGCCGGCGTCGAGTGGTTCACCCTCAAGGCGGATGGCACTCCGGCGTTGCTGAACGACGTCGCCAACGGCGGCCTCAAGACCTACCGCGCAGTCGGGTCGGCCTCCGCGCCATTTGTCGCGTTGGTCCAACCTTACCCGGGCGCGACCGGCGCCAGCCCGATTACCGGGGTCGATGCTTGGCTCAAGGATGGTTCCGTCGCGGTGGAAGACAGTTCGATCACGCTCGCCTTGAACGGCGTCGCCGGCACTCCGACCGTGACCCGCACGGGCGGGACCGTGAAGGCCACCTTGGCCTCGTCCGCTCTTCTGCCCTCGGGTTCGACCAACAGCGTGGTCCTGACTTACAAGGCCGCGGGCTCCGCCACAGTCGTGACCCAGGCTTGGTCCTTCGTGGCGGAGATCTACGCGACGTTGCCCACCAGTGTCGTGACGGCCGTGGGCACGGGCGATTCCGCCAAGCCCGGCTTTAACGTGAAGACCTGGCAGACCGAAACCCGCGGCGCGAATGCGCCGACGATCCCGAACAACCTTGAGTTCACCGAAGGCATCCTGGCCGGCCTGCTGACGGCCAACCAGGCGGACCTCACCGGCTTTCAGAACGGCGTTTATGCCGAAACTGCGACGGTCAATTATGCCCGGATTGCCGATGAAACGAATGGCAACTTCACGCCCGACCGCCTGCATCCCGGCATCCCGGGCACGGCCGGCAGCACCGAGAACTACGCATCTGAATTCACCGCGTTCGTGGAATTCCCAACGGCGGGCTACTACCGCATGGGCGTGAACAGCGACGACAACTTCCGCGTCACCATTGGCGAGAAGGTTGGCCGCCAGTATCTCGAAATCACAGCGCCGGCCAATGTCGCCGGCGGCGTGGCGGCGGTTGCCGCGTCTGTCGGGCTGAACGCCAACCTGGGCGGCCCGCTGCTTACGTCGGTGCTCGCCGGCGACATGGTGTTCCTCGGCAATTCCTGCAATGCCGACGCGGCGCTGCCCGACCTCACCGGCAAGATTGCCTTCATCTCCCGCGGCGTCTGCACGTTCGTGGAGAAGGCCCGCAAGGCCCAGGCTGCCGGCGCTGCCGCAGTCGTCATCGGCAACAGCGATGCCAACGCCGGTTTCTACCCGATCATTCTGGGTGGCGACGGCTTCGACGTCACGATCCCCGTGGTGATGATCGACAACGTGGAACTCAACCGTCTGAAGGATGTGGCCGGACTCAAGGCCACCATGGGGCAGGACACCAACCTCAAGCTCGGCGAGTTCAACAACAACGGCCGCGGTGCCTCCGACACGATCTTTGGTTTCGTGGTGCCCCAGGCCGGCGTCTATCCGATCCGCTGCTCCTACATGCAAGGCGGCGGCGGCGGCAACGTGGAGTGGTTCTCCGTCTCCGCCTCGGGTGAGAAGATCCTCGTAAATGACACCGCCAACTCTGGTGCCCTGAAGGCGTTCCGCGCCCGCACGGCTTCGCCGGTCGTTTCGCCGACCCTCGCGGTCCGCGTCGAAGGCACCGAAATCGTCATCACCTACACCGGCACCCTGCAGTCCTCGGACACGGTGAATGCCGGCTACGGCGACGTCACCGGCGCCAGCCCGCTGCGCATCCCGCTCGGATCAACTGCCGCGCAGAAGTTCTACCGCACCCGCAACTGAGCGCACGAACACGAATCAAGGGGCCGGACGCAAGTCCGGCCCTTTTTGTTTGCCCGGAGGGCCTTAACGTCGCCCGCCCCGTCGCGTTGATCTTTTGTTGATGCCCCGGGGACCGCTGTTGATTACCCGGTCGGAAGCTTCGGGCGGACTGTGGACCCATGAACGACCTGCTGTTCGTCGCGGTGCTGGTGGCCTTCTTCGGGCTGGCCGCGCTCTACGTCCGCTTTTGCGAAAGGCTCTGATCCCATGGAAAACCTCGTTGCTGGCATTCTCGCCCTCGCGCTCTTCGTCTACCTCTGTGTCGCCTTGCTACGCCCGGAGAAATTCTAAGGACTCCCCATGAACACACCCGGCTGGCTCCAGCTCGCCCTTTATGTCGGCGCGCTCGCCCTCATCACCAAACCGCTCGGGCTCTACCTCTGCCGGGTGCTCGACGCGAACGGCCGCACCTGGTTCGACCCCGTGCTCAAGCCGCTCGAACGCCTCACCTATCGCGTCATGGGCGTGGACACGGGCAAGGAACACGACTGGAAGCAATACACCTTCGCCATGCTGCTCTTCAGCCTCGCCAGCTGCGCCTTCACCTACGCGATCCTGCGGCTGCAACATCTCCTGCCCTTGAACCCGCAGGGGCTCGGTCCGCTTTCGCCCGACCTCGCGTTCAACACCGCCGTCAGCTTCACCACCAACACCAACTGGCAGAGCTACGGCGGCGAAGGGACGATGTCCTACCTCTCGCAGATGGTCGCGCTGACGTTGCACAACTTCGTCTCCGCGTCGGTCGGCATCGGCATCGCTGCGGCGCTCGTCCGTGCCATCGCGCGGCATTCGGCCAAGACGCTCGGCAATTTCTGGGTCAATCTGGTGCGCACCACCTACTACCTGCTGCTGCCCATCTGCCTGGTCTTCGCCGTCGTGCTCGTGTCGCAGGGCATGATCCAGAACTTGAAGCCCTACACGAAGGCCAAGCTCGTCGAGTCGTTCAAGATCTCCGTCGAGAAGAAGAACGACAAGGGCGAGACCGTCCTCGGCGCCGACGGCAAGGCCTTGATGGAGGAGCAGATCGTGGATGAACAAGTCATCGTCCAAGGCCCGATGGCCTCGCAGGTCGCCATCAAGATGCTCGGGACGAACGGCGGCGGCTACGCGAACGCCAACGCGGCGCATCCCTTCGAGAATCCGAACCCGCTCTCGAACTTCCTTCAGATGCTCTCGATCTTCGCCATCGGCAGCGGCCTCACCTACTACCTCGGCCGCATGACGAAAAACCAGGCGCACGGCTGGTCCGTCTGGGGTGCGATGATGACGCTCTTCCTCGCCGGCGTGCTCGTCTGCTGGTGGGCCGAGGCTCGCGGCAATCCGATCCATCAGTTGCTCGGCCTCGCAGCCGTTGACGGCAACATGGAGGGCAAGGAAGTCCGCTTCGGCATCTTCAACTCCGCGCTCCTCGCAGCCATCACGACCGCCGCGTCGTGCGGCGCGGTGAACTCCATGCACGACTCCTTCACCGCCGTCGGCGGACTCGTCCCGCTCTTCAACATCGAGCTGGGCGAAGTCGTCATCGGCGGCGTGGGTGCGGGGATCTACGGCATGTTGGTCTTTGTCATTCTCGCCGTGTTCATCGCCGGTCTGATGGTCGGCCGCACGCCTGAGTATCTCGGCAAGAAGATCGGCGCCTACGACGTGAAGATGGCCATGCTCGCCCTGCTGGTGCTGACGGTGACCATCCTCGGTTTCACCGCGTGGGCCATCGTCAGTCCGTGGGGCCTGGCCGGTTTGAACAACGCCGGCCCGCACGGCCTCAGCGAAGTTCTCTACGCCTACAGCTCGGCCACGGCCAACAACGGCAGCGCCTTCGCCGGTCTCACCGCCAACACGCCCTGGTATAACACCACGCTCGGTGTCGCCATGTTGATCGGCCGGTTCCTGATGATCGTCCCGATCATGGCGCTGGCGGGGTCGCTCGCGCAGAAGAAGCTCTCGCCCGCCAACGTCGGCACGTTCCCGGTTTCGGGCGGCACCTTCATCCTCCTGCTCATCGGCACCGTGCTGCTGATCGGCGCGCTGAACTTCCTGCCCGTGCTCGCCCTCGGCCCCATCGTCGAACACTTCCTTACCGCGCAGGGGAAACTGTTCTGATCCATCCCAGGAGATTCTATGACTCCCAAAGCTCCCTCCCTTTTCGACGCCAAGATCGCCGGGCCGGCTGTAGCCGACGCCTTCAAGAAGCTAGACGCGAGGCTGATGATCCAGAACCCCGTCATGTTCGTGACTCTGGTCGGCGCGGTGCTGACCACCGTGGCCGTCTTCACCACGCCGACGGATCGCGGCTTCATCGCCCAGCTCGCGGTGTGGCTGTGGTTTACCGTGCTCTTCGCCAACTTCGCCGAAGCCGTGGCCGAAGGGCGAGGCAAGGCCCAGGCCGACAGCCTGCGGGCGCCGTGGCTGGCGGTTTACGTGGACACTGGTCGCGGCCTCACCGACGAAGACCAGCAGCGGTTGCAGAAGAACCTCACGTTGGCGCGTGAGCTCGGGGCGGAGGTTGTGACCACGACCGATCAGGATGTGGTCACGGCCCTGCTGCGGGTCGCGCACCAGCACAACGTCACCCAGATCGTTGCCGGCAAGCCCGTCGGTTGGAGTGTCTTCGACTGGTTGCGGGGTTGGTCCGTCCTGGGCCGGCTGATCCGCGAAAGCGGCAACATCGACGTCCTGTGTGTGCGGGCCGACGGCGCCGAAGCCCGTCCCCGGGAAGCGGGACTGCGGCCGGCGTTTGCCTCCTCGGGCCGGCAATACCTGGTGGCGTTCGGCGTGGTGCTGGCGTCCACGCTGCTGAACCTGCTCTTCCGGAGCTGGACCGGCCATTACACCCCTTCGTTGATCTATCTGCTCGCCGTTGTCGGCCTGGCGCTGTTCGTGGGCCGGGGCCCGATGCTGCTGGCGGCGGCAGCCGGCGCGTTGCTCTGGAACTACCTTTTTCTGCCCCCGACCTACACGCTCTACATCACCAGTTTCCAGGACGCGCTGATGTTCGGCATGTTCTTCGTGGTTGCGCTCGCCATGGGCCAGCTCACGGCCCGGCTCCGGGCGCAGCAGGCGGCCGAACGGGAACGCGAACGTCAGGCCACCGCGCTCTACCTGCTCACCCGCGAGTTGGCCGACGGAAAGGACCTGGCCGAACTGCTAGGCGTGGGCGTCCGGCAACTGGGGGGTGTCTTCAGTGCCGAGGTCGCGGCCCTGCTGCCCGGGCCCGGGGCGGACGAATCCTTGGTCGCCTATCCGTTCGGCACCCTGGCCGTTTCGGAAAAGGAACTGAGCGTGGCGGCGTGGGCGTTCCGGAATGCCAAGCCGGCCGGCCGTTCGACCGACACGCTGCCGTCCGCGGAAGCGCTGTATCTGCCGCTGACCACGACTTCGGGTTGTCTGGGTGTGGTTGGACTGCGGTTTCGGGCCGGGCGTCCGTTGAGCCAGGCGCAACGGGGGCTACTCGGCAGCTTCGTGCGCCAGATTGCCCTGGTGCTCGACCGCCAACGCCTGCGTGACGCGGAGCAGGGCGCCCAGTTGCTGGCGGAGTCTGAGGGCCTCGGCAAAACCCTGCTGAACTCGGTCTCGCACGAACTGCGCACACCGCTCGCGGTCATCACGGCGGCGTCAGGCGCCCTGAAAGGCGCGGCCGACCTGACCGAAATGCAGGCTCGGTTGGTTGGCGAAATCGAACAGGCCGGCGCGCGATTGAACCGGCTGGTCCGCAATCTCCTCGATGTCGCACGCTTGGAGTCCGGCCGCCTCCAGCCGCAGCTCGACTGGTGCGATCCGGCGGACCTGTGCCGGGTTTCGCTGGCGTCGGCTGGCGTGGCCGGCAGGGGACGGCCGGTCAATCTGGCCGTGCCGGCGGGGCTGCCGCTGGTGCGGACCGATTTCGTGCTGATGGAACAGGTCCTCGTCAATCTGCTCGCCAACGCCGCCGGCCACACGCCGGTTTCGGCCGGCATCACTTTGTCCGTGCGCGTTGATGGTGACGCCCTCGAATTTTCCGTTGCGGACACCGGTCCCGGCATTCCGCCGGCGGATCTGGGGCGGATCTTCGACAAATTCTACCGGGCCGACGCGGCACATCCGGGCGGAACCGGACTGGGACTGTCGATCGTGAAGGGGTTTGTGGAAGCCGTCGGCGGCGCCGTGTCGGCGGCGAACCGGGCTACGGGTGGTGCCGTTTTCACGGTTCGACTCCCGCTGGCTGATGCGCCAAAGATTCCCGCCGAAGCCGCATGAGCGAATCCGTCGCCGATCCCAAACCGCTGATCCTTGTTGTAGATGACGAGCCACAGATGCGTCGGTTGCTGACGCTGACGCTGGAATCCGCCGGTTACCGAACCTTGGTGGCGGAGAAGGGACTGGAAGCCTTGGTTCTCGTGGCCCAGCAGCGTCCGGCGCTGGTGTTGCTGGATCTCGGGTTGCCCGACGTGGGCGGTTTGGAAGTGCTCCAACGTCTCCGGGAATGGTCCGCCGTGGCGGTGGTGATCCTGTCCGTGCAGGACGCGGAATCGGACAAGGTGTCCGCCCTGGATCAGGGCGCGGACGATTACGTGACCAAGCCGTTCCACACCGGCGAATTGCTGGCGCGCGTGCGGGTCGCGCTCCGCCACGCGGAGAAAAAGCCCGAGGCGCCGGTCTTCCGCACCGGCACCTTGGTGGTCGATTTGGCCAGCCGAACGGTGACGAGTGGCGGCCAAGTCGTGGCGCTGACCGCCACGGAGTATTCGTTGCTGAAACTCTTCGTGAAGCACGCGGGCAAGGTGCTCACTCATCGGCACTTGCTCCGGGAAGTTTGGGGCATTGGGGCCGAGGAGCAGACTCATTATCTCCGTGTCTATGTCGCGCGGTTGCGCGAGAAGCTGGAAGCCGATCCGGCGAATCCCGTGCTGTTCATCACGGAGCCGGGCGTGGGTTACCGGTTTGCCGAGAGCGCACCCACTGCGTGATGGGCCGCAGGGCGGAAGCGCACGTCAGGCGAAAATGTCCCGCACCACCCGGCCGTGGATGTCGGTCAGGCGGAAGTCCCGGCCGGCGTGACGGTAGGTGAGCTGTTCGTGATCCAAGCCCAGCAGGGCCAGAATCGTCGCGTGCAGGTCGTGGACGTGGACTTTCTGGTCCACGCAGTAGAAGCCGTAGTCGTCGGTCACGCCGTAGCTGAAGCCGGCCTTCACGCCACCGCCGGCCAGCCACATCGTAAACGCATGCGGGTGATGGTCCCGGCCGTCCTTGCCTTGAAGCGTGGGGGTGCGGCCGAACTCGCCGCCCCACATCACCAGCGTGTCGTCGAGCAGGCCGCGCGATTTCAGGTCACGCAGCAGGCCAGCGATCGGGCGGTCCACTTCGGAGGCCAGGCGGCCGTGGTCCTTGGTCAGGTCTTCGTGCTGGTCCCAGTAACCGTGGGTCACCTGGACGAAGCGGACACCACGTTCGCTGAACCGGCGGGCGAGCAGGCACTGACGGGCGAAGGAGGCGGTCTTCGGATCGTCGAGGCCGTAAAGTTTCTTCGTCGCATCGGATTCGCCGGCGAGGTCCATCGTCTCGGGCGCCTCCATCTGCATGCGGAAGGCGAGTTCGAAGGATTCGATGCGGGCCTCCAAAGCGGAATCGGGTCCGGCGTGCGCGAGGTGTTCGCGGTTCATCTCGCCGAGGAGGTCGAGCTGGGCGCGCTGGAGGGTGGCGTCGCCGTTCGGGTCGTGCAGGTAGTTGATCGTCGCCTTTTCCACCGGAATGCCGCCGCCGATGGGCGTGCCCTGATGCACGGCCGGCAGGAAGGCGCTCGACCAGTTGCCCACGCCGCCGTGGCCAAGGGTAGGGTTGATGGTAAGGAAGCTGGGCAGATTCCGATTCTCGGAGCCGAGTCCGTAGGAGATCCACGACCCCATGCTGGGCCGCACCGAGCTATCGGATCCCGTGTGCAGTTTCAGCAACGCGCCGCCGTGCGCCTCGTTGGTGCCGTGGACGGACTTGAGGAAACAGAGGTCGTCCGCGCACGCGCCGACCTGCGGAAACAAGTCGCTGACCATCGCGCCGGACTGGCCGTAGGGCCGGAACTCCCACGGCGAACGTTGGAGATTCGCCGTCTTGGCGAACTGGATGCGAGGCTTGGCGAACGGCAACGGCTTGCCGGAGTCGCGGATCAGCACCGGTTTGTAGTCAAACGTGTCCACGTGCGACGGCCCGCCGTGCATGAAGAGGAAGATCACCCGCTTTGCCCGCGGCCGGAGCAGCGGCGGCCGGGCGGCGAGCGGGTTCAACGCCGACCCGGCCACGGCGCGTTCCGCGGCCGACAGCAGCCCCAGCAACGCGAGGTTGCCGAAGCCGGCGCCGCACTGGCGGAGCATTTGGCGGCGGGTAAGGGGCAGGGGGAGGTTGTGCGGCATGGCATCACTCTCGGTAGAGGAACTCGTTTGCGGCGAAAAGCGTCTGGCACCACGCGGCCCAGGCGGCGACATCGGCGCCCGCGCCGGGACCGCGGCTGACCGTCGCGATGAAGCGGACGGCCTGCTGGAGCTCCTGTTCGGTTGGCGGCCGGCCGAAGACCCGTTCGTAGGCGAGCCGGATGCGGGCGTCCTGATCGTGCGGGAGTTCCGTCAGCAGCGTCTCCGCCAGCGCCCGGGCTGACGCCTTCACCAACGGGCTGTTGAGGAAGAACAGCGCCTGGTGGGACACGACGGTCGGACTCCGTTTCGACGTGCCGACGCTGGGGTTGGCGAAGTCGAAGATCGTGAACACGTCGAACACCCGGTCACGCACGATGGGCAGATAGACGGAACGTCGCGTTGAGGCGCCGGAAACGTCGTCGGTGGGCGTGTAGTCGTCGTTTTTCCAGGTCACCAGCGAACCACCCGCGGTGATGTCCAAACGGCCCGCCACGGCCAGCAGCGCATCGCGCACCATCTCGGCTTCCAGCCGCTGCCGGGGGAAGTGGGCGAGGAATCGATTGTCCGGATCTTCCGAATTTGGATCGCGGAATGCGGATGGCGGAAGGGTCTGAGCGCTGGCGTTGGCCATTTCATTCCGCAATCCGAACTCCGCATTCCGCATTTCCGAAGCCTGCTGCCAAGTCGCGCTGTCGAGGATGAGCCGGTGCAGTTGCTTCACGTCCCAGCCGGAGCGGATGAATTCGCCGGCCAGCCAGTCGAGCAGTTCCGGATGGGACGGCGCCTCGCCGCGCAGGCCGAAATTGTCCGGAGTGCGAACGAGGCCTTCGCCAAAGTGCGCCTGCCAGATCCGGTTCACGATTACCCGGGCGGTGAGCGGATTGTCGGGACTCGTCAGCCAGCCCGCTAGTTCGAGGCGGCCGCTGTGATCCTTCGGCGGGGTGGACGCCGCCCATTGGTTGGCAACTTGGATGAATCCCCGCGGCACCGGTTCCTTCGCCAGGTTCAGATGGCTGCCCCGGATATGCACCGGCAGGTCCACGGGCTTGTCCTCCTCGACTGCGAGCGCGAAGGCGGCCGGGGCCGGGGTGCGGGCTTTCAGGTCGTCGCGCTGGCGCTCCAACGCGGCCAAGCTGGCCCGAGTGTCGGCCGGGTAAAGCGGGCGCGGGTCCGGGGGCAGCGTGAACACGCCCTCGTTGCCGAACAGGGCGTCGTAGGTTTCGTCGAGCGCCAGGCTTTCGCGATCGGCCGGGGACAGATCGTTGAAATCCCAAGCCGCCACGACGTCCGGGGTCGTGATTGCAGTGGGTTGCTCAAAGCGTGCCTTCACTTCGGCGGCCGTCAGCGCCCGGCGGAGCACCCGTGCTTCATCCAAGTCGCCGCGGAAGTTCACGTGGCCATCCGGCCGGCGGCCCAACGCGAGCGGACCGTTGCCGGGTTTGCGCGGGCGGTTGATCTCCGTGTGCCCGGCGGGCTGTCCGTCCACGTAGAGCCGAAGCGTCTTCTCGTCGTAGGTGAATGCGAGGTGATGCCACTGGCCGGACTTCAGCGGTTGGCTCGCCCAGAGGGCGAACACGTTCTCCCGACCACCGCCAAGGTTTAGGTAGGCCCCCGGACGGTCGCGATCAAGCATCAGTGCGTAGTGTCCTTCGGCCCATTCGTTGGCGTTTTTCGCCACGAGCCAGCGCCGGGCGTCCCCGTCCTTGGGGAAATCGGTGGCCCGCACCCAGGCCTCGACCGTCAGTTGCGCCGGCTCCAGCGCGTCGGACGAAGGCAATTCCAGGTGGTTCTTCCCGGTCCCGCGAAAGGCCGCGCCCAATTTGCCGGGGGCCAAACGCAAGCCCTTGGCGCGTCCCGGATCGTTGCCCCGCGCGAGGAAGGCCGGCACCGACGCCGGGTCGGCGGCCAGTTGCCGCAGCGTGCGGCTGACCGAATTGGTGACCGGATCGGACGAGACCAGTTCGCGGAGGCGGGCGACGAAGTTGGTGGCCAAGTTGGTGGCCGGCCGGGCATCACTGGTCGCGGCCAGGTAGGCGGCCAGGTTGGTTCGCCAACGTTCCGTGAGCGCGGCGTTGGCCTGTTGCGTGGCTTGGGTCACGGCGTTGCTTGCGGCGGTCAGCGCCGCGGCGTGAGTCTCGATGGCCCCGAGTTCGGCGGCCCCGGTGATGCGGCGCTCGTTGAACTTCGACACGAAGGACAGGTTCTCCATCGTCCGGGTGCTCCGGAAGATCCCGGCCAGCGCGTAGTAGTCGCGGGCGGAGATCGGGTCGAACTTGTGGTCGTGACACCGCGCGCAGCCG
Organism: Verrucomicrobiales bacterium; assembly: GCA_040375265.1. Classification (GTDB taxonomy): domain Bacteria; phylum Verrucomicrobiota; class Verrucomicrobiia; order Limisphaerales; family UBA9464; genus CAIWAH01. The sequence continues at coordinate 728 of JBEISV010000094.1, read as the reverse complement.
ACGGTGAGCCCGAGAAACGCGCGGCTCACGACCTCGATTTGCTCGTCCACGAGGTCCATCACCAGCTTCGGCTTGTCCTGTTCGGCAAGCATCTTCGGGCCCAGCACGAGGAAGCCCGTCGCGGTCCAGCGGTCGAACACGGCCGGTTCGCCGACGCCATCGGTTGGCAGCAGGTCGCCGGCAAGTTGCTCGGTGAGAAACGCGTCAAATGGCTGATTGGCGTTGAAAGACCGGATGACCCAGTCGCGGTAGCGCCACGCGTTGGCCATCACCTTGTTTTCGTCCTGGCCGTTGGTGTCGGCGTAACGTGCGACGTCCAGCCACCAGCGGCCCCAACGTTCGCCGTAGCGCGGCGAGGCCAGCAACCGTTCGACGAGCCGGGGAAATGCGTCCGATGAATCGTCCGCCAGGAAGGCCGCGATCTCTTCGGGTGTGGGCGGCAGGCCGGTGAGGTCGTAGGTCGCACGCCGGATCAGCGTCCGTCGGTCGGCGGCCGGGGCCGGCTGCAATCCGTGTTCGGCCAGCCTGGCGACGATGAAGCGATCCAGTGGGCGGGTGGCTGGGCCACTGGGACTCGCGATCGGCGGTGTAACGTCGCGGATCGGCTGGAAAGCCCAATGTCCGGCGCCATCCGCCTTCTTGGCTGCCACTGCTGCGGTGGGCTCGGTTCGCGGATCGGCCGCCCCATCGTTCACCCATTTCACCAAGTCCGCGATGACCGCGTCGGG
>JBEISV010000205.1:0-7775 GCA_040375265.1 Verrucomicrobiales bacterium | reverse complement strand
TCGGCGCTGACGCTCAGCCAGTCGATGCCGGAACCCTTCAGCACCAGCTTCGGCTTCACGAGGCGGCGGTTGAGGAAGAGGCGCTGGAACGGGGGGTTGCCGAGGAAGTCGGCCTCGCGCGGCCGGTCAGCCCAGGCAGCGGCCAGCGAGCTCAGGAAATGTTCGTTGGCATCGCCCACCCACAGGCCGGGATCGGGCGTGAACCAGTCGAGCTGCTGCAGCCACTGGATCGCGGCGATGATGCGCGGGTCATCCAAAACCTCGGGGCGGTCGGCGGCCTTCTTGGGCTCCTTCGTGCGGGCCCATTCGTGACCGTTCCACTGCCAGTCCGTGCCGTCGCGGTCGCTGGTTGCCAGCACGCGCAACCGGACCACCTCGTCGGCCAGCTCGAAGACGAACTGCGGCTTGGCCGGGTGCGTGATGCAGAGCTGGCTCCAGTCGGCCTCGGACGTGCCGGTGTTCGGGCTGCTCTCCGCCGGCACGCTGCCGTTCTTCTCCGCCTGCGGCTTGGTGGACTGCGACCGGCGCAGCTCGGTGAGCAGCCGGTGCGAGAGCTTTTTCACCGGCAGCACGGGACGTTCCGCCCACGGGCCGAGCAACGACGCCGGCGGGGCATTGCGCAGGATGTAGAACTCGCCGTCCACCAGCACGAGCACCGGCTGGCCCACGAAGAACCGGCAGTCCTTCAGCGCCCGCGTCTGTCCGTCCGGCAGCGTGAGCAGGTGGGTGAAGCTCAGGTCGCCCTCGATCGTGTCGAGGTGCGGCTTCAGTTCCACCAACTGCCCGTGGAACTGCAAATTGATGGCCTGGCCTTGGAGCTCCAGCCGCGAGCCATGCGCCCACATCGCCAGCCACGTCAGCAGGTCGGCGCCTTCCAACGTGAGGACTTCGCCTTCCTTCACCTTCTCGGCCCAGTTGCCGTGCAACCAATCGATCACGGCCCAATCCTCGGCGGGGAAGAGCTCCGCCTCGTGCGCCGCGCGCGTGCGCAGCTCGCACAGGTCGGACAGGAACCGTTCCTTTTCGCCGGACCGGGAACGGAAGAGGATGAACTTCACGGCCAGCCGCCACTGGTTCTTTTCCTCGGTCACGCGCTGCGGTTCGCAGATGACGCGCAGACCGGCCTTCGGTGCGTCGAGATGCGCGTGGGTCGCCGGCAGCAGCCAGTTCTCCAGCTCCTGCACAAACTCCGTCTCCTTCTCCGACTGCTCGACCTCCTGGAACCGGTCGAAGTTCGCGTGCGGCAGCAGCTCGGTCGGCAGCGACCGGTTCGCGCGCAGGAACAGCATCGCCACTTCCTCCAACCGGCCCTTGCCGGTCGCGGTCTGGATGCGGGACCACCAGTCGGTCGCACCGAAGTCGCTCCGGCGGAGCGCCAGCTTTTCCAGATAGTCGTCGAAGAACAGGTAGGCCCGCTGCGGATCGGCGCAGGTCGCCAGGTTCTTCAGCACGGTCTCGCGCTCGGCGACCTTGTCCTTCGAGTCGGCGAGCTGCCGGCGGAGGTCGGCGAAGTCACCGTAGGTCGAATTGAGCACCTTGTGGTGCGCATCGTATTTGGTGGCGGCGACCACCGGTTTGGTGGTCGTCCGTGTCGAACGTATTCCTCTTGGCATGTCTCTGTCCTGGCGGCAATCGCCGCAAAGTAGGCCGGATTCTATCCTCGGAGGAGCCGGGGACGGTCAACAATGAATTGTTTCTAGTGCTTTCGCGGCGGAATCAGGCCCGCCGGAACTGCCAACCGGAATTCGCCGGGCCGGACGCCGCCCCCGGTCATTCCGGTCGCCCCGCGCTTGCCCCTGCCCCGCCCGCTTCCTAACGTCGCCCCATGCAACTGACCGCGGAACAACAGGTGATCGCCCGGCAATGGATCGCCGACGGCATGAAACTTTCCGACTTCCAGAAACGCGTGGAAGCCGACTTCGGGCTCAAGCTGACCTACATGGAAACCCGCTTCCTCGTGGATGACCTCAAGGTCCTGCCCAAGGACCCGGAACCGCCCAAGCAGGAAGCCCCCAAGCCCGACGCTCCCGCCGCCGACGCTCCCGCGGAACCGGTCCCCGGCCCCGGTGGCGTGGCGCTCACCGTGGACGCCGTGACCCGCCCCGGCACGCTCGTCAGCGGCCGGGTCACCTTCAGCGACGGCCAGGGCGGCATGTGGTATCTCGACCAATACGGCCGGCCTGGCTTCGGTCCCGACACCAAGGGCTACCGGCCGTCCCCCGCCGACTTGCAGGAATTCCAGATGGCGCTGGAAAAGGAACTGGTTCGACTGGGGATGTAGGCGGCCTTGGGCCCGTAGGAGACGAGGTAACGAGTCTCCGACTTTTCCGTCAGCGCGGACCAGCACGCCGCAAATGCCCGCTCATTGGACGTCCGCGTGCCATTCCGACGGCTGACGGGCCGGACGGACCCACCGCCAGACACCCCAGCCCACGGTGAGCAGCCCCGCCACGGCCAGGACCCAAGACCGGTGGCTGACACCCGGCACGAGGATGGAATACGCCGGATTGTCCGGGCGATAGTGGACGGCCACCTCGGACCCGGGGCGAAACCTCCAGACGCGGGACTGCGCGCCGGCCCCGGAATGCGCCAATTCCTCGATGGAATACCGGTGATTGGTGAACGAACGGCCGGCCACCGAATAGGCGTATTCGATCCGCGGCCGATAAACCACCTCGGTTTCGCCCGCCGTCAGCGGGTCCACCCGGCGTCGGAGGTCCGCCTCGGCCGACGCCTGCAGCACCTTTCCCGGCACCCGCGGCTAGCCGAACGAAGCACGTCCCTCCCGGATCTGCTGCCAACCGGACGCACCGAAGACCAAGCCAAGCAGAACGGCGACCGCCGCGAGGAGCTATTGCATACGCACTGGCCACACCCTGCCGGCCGCGGCGGGCGTCTGGAATTGTGTAGAAGGCGGTTGAAGAGTGCGGCGGGGGGCACGCGTGTGAGGAGGCGGTCGCCCAAGCGGCCATCACCACCACTGGCAGCGTCGGGTCGATCGCCGGAACGCGGGCCAGCAGATCGAGTCCTTCTCGTCCGCTGGTCGTGTCGCGGGTGTAGTTCAAATCGGCCACCAACAGGTCGAACTCCCCGTGAGTGATCGCGGCCAAGGCGGCCCGCGGGGACGAAACCACCTCAACCAGCGAACCCTCGGACTTGAAAAGCAGGCGCAGGGCCTCGGACACGTCCGGTTGGTCGTCGGCAATCAGGATTCGCTCGGGACGGGTCATCAATGTGCGCGGCGTTGTGGCCGGCCCGACGCAATCAATGCGAGCCAAAAAGCAAAACGCCCCGGCAACAGCCGGGGCGTTTCATGGAGCAGCAACGCTATCAGTCGACGACTTCGATACCCATGTTACGGGCCGTTCCGGCAATCATCCGGACCGCCGCGTCTTCGCTGTTGGCGTTCAGATCGGCGGACTTCAGCTTGATGATCTCCAACACCTGCTTGCGAGTCACCTTGCCGACTTTGTCCTTGTTCGGTTGCTTGGAACCGGAAGCAATGCCCGCGGCCTTCTTGAGCAGGACCGAGGCGGGAGGCGACTTGTAGGCGCAGGAGAAGGACTTGTCCTGGTAGACGGTGATGATCACCGGAATGACCAACCCGGCCTTGTCCTTGGTGGCGGCGTTAAACTCCTTGCAGAACGCCATGATGTTGATGCCCTGAGAACCCAGCGCCGGACCAACCGGCGGAGCCGGATTGGCCTGACCGGCCGGAATCTGCAATTTGACTGTGCCCGTTACTTTCTTGGCCATGAGACTACTTCTTTGATTTGAGGCGGTTGCTGATGTCGCGCAGAGGCATCACGACTTCTCGACCTGCCAGTATTCGAGTTCAACGGGCGTTTTGCGCCCGAAAATGTCCACGGTCACCTTGAGCTTGCCCTTGTCGGCCTCGATCTCCTCGATGACTCCGGTGAAATTGAGGAACGGTCCGTCGTTGATCTTGACGGTTTCCCCGATTTCAAAATTGACCTTCGGCTTCTCCGCGTCCGCGGAATCGCTGACGGTTTCCTTGATCGACTGGATCTCCTCCGGCTCGACCTCGGCGGGGCGTTCCCCGCCAATGAAACCGATGACCCCGTCTATGCCCTTGATGAAATACCAAGGCTTCTCCATCAGACGGCGGTTCTCGTCCAGCAACGCCATGTCGATGTAGAGATAGCCGGGATGAAGTTTCCGGTTGGTAACGGTCTTCTTTCCACCACGAACTTCCACAACCTTTTCGACAGGCAGAAGAACCTCGCGAATGTAAGGCTCCATCTCGTCCAGCTTCAGCCGCCGAACGATGGAATCGCGAACCTTCTGCTCCTTCCCGGCGAGGACATGCAGGGCAAACCACTTAAAAGTCATGGTGTCTTAGGAAATTAAAGGATGGCGCGAACGAATTTCAGCACCACGAAATCGGACACCAGCGTGAAGACGCCCAAAATGCCAATGATCGTCAGGATCAGCACGGTCGTCTGCCACAACTCTTCCCGGCTCGGCCAACTGCATTTCCGCAGCTCGTCACGCACGGAAAGCACATAGGCCGAAAGCTTGGCGAGGTATCCGGACTTCCAAAGGAAGCCAAAAACCACGCCGACTACGACCACCCAAACCAGAAGTTGAAGGTAAAACTGTCTCACAAATGCCTTGGCGGAGGGGGAGGGATTCGAACCCCCGGTGGGCGTAAACCCACAGCGGTTTTCAAGACCGCCGCGATAGACCACTCTGCCACCCCTCCGCGGAGTTTGGCAGGGCGTGAGGGACTTGAACCCCCAACCAACGGTTTTGGAGACCGCTACTCTACCAATTGAGCTAACGCCCTGTCGATCCAACCCTCTTCAAATACCACAAAAAGGGGGAGGCCGGTAGAAGCCCGACCTCCCCATGAAATCCTCAATCAAACCAGCACTTCGGCGACGCGACCGGCACCGATCGTGCGACCGCCTTCGCGGATCGCGAACCGGAGCCCCTTCTCCATCGCGACCGGCGCGATCAGCTCGATGTCAACCGAGACATTGTCGCCCGGCATCACCATTTCAACCCCCTCCGGCAGGGTGACCGTCCCGGTGACGTCCGACGTGCGGAAGTAGAACTGCGGGCGATACTTAGTGAAGAACGGTGTATGGCGGCCACCCTCGTCCTTCGTGAGGACGTAGACTTCAGCCTTGAACTTGGTGTGAGGCTTAATCGAACCAGGCTTGGCCAATACCATGCCGCGTTCGACATCGTTCTTGGTCACACCGCGGAGCAGAACGCCGACGTTGTCACCGGAAGTCGCGCTATCGAGCAACTTGCGGAACATTTCGATGTCGGTCGCCGTGGTCTTCCGCGTGTCCTTCAGGCCGACGATTTCAACTTCGGACATCTTCAACAGTGTTCCGCGCTCCACGCGGCCGGTCACAACAGTGCCGCGACCTTCGATGGTGAACACGTCTTCGATGCACATCAGGAACGGCTTGTCGTTTTCACGAACCGGCTCCGGAACGAAGGTATCGAGGGCCTCAAGCAGATTGGCGATGGCCGCTTCACCCTCAGGGGTGCCAGCAATGGCCGCCGTCGCGGAACCGCGAACGATCGGGGTCGTGTCGCCAGGAAAACCATACTTGTTGAGCAAGTCGCGGATTTCCATTTCGATCAACTCGAGGAGGTCAGCATCCGCCAAGTCAACCTTGTTAAGGAAGACAACGATGCTCGGCACACCCACCTGACGGGCGAGCAGAATGTGCTCACGGGTCTGGGGCATCGGACCGTCGGCCGCGCTAACCACCAAGATCGCGCCGTCCATCTGCGCGGCGCCGGTGATCATGTTCTTCACATAGTCAGCGTGGCCGGGGCAATCAACGTGGGCGTAATGACGCTTGGGGCTTTCGTATTCGACGTGGGAGACGGCAATGGTCACCGTCTTGGTCTCGTCGCGGACGGTGCCGCCCTTGGTGATATCCTTATACTCAATCATCGGAGCCAGACCCTTGCGGTTCTGGACTGCAACGATGGCAGCAGTGAGGGTGGACTTGCCGTGGTCAACGTGGCCAATGGTGCCCACGTTCAGGTGCGGCTTAGTGCGCTGGAAGTTTTCCTTAGCCATGTGACTGACGTGTTAACTTGTTCTCGATTTGTTCTGACTCAATTGCTGCAAACTGGAGCCCGCGACCGGGCTTGAACCGGTGACCTCGTCCTTACCAAGGACGTGCTCTACCAACTGAGCTACGCGGGCTTCGCTAACCGGCTATCACCCCGATTCGGGCGACAAAAAATACAGTTTGGCCGTCCACCTTTCGGCGGCGACTAAACCGAAACTTTGCCTGCAACTCGGTTGAGGCGCGGATTGATAGGTGGGGGGCAAATGAGTGTCAACGCGTTTTTGCCGGCAAGTAACCTTTTGAGCGCCAACAGGTCGTGTTCGGCGGCATCTGCGAGGCAGTTTTTGCATGTTGGCAGAGGGAACTCGATGGTGGGGACATGAAAACAGTCGCGGTATTAGGGGCTTCATCCGATCGCAACAAATTCGGCAACAAGGCGGTTCGCGCCTTCCGGGATTGCGGTTACCAAGTGTATCCGATCAATGCGAAGGAAACGGTGATAGAGGGCTTCGGGGCCTTTCCATCGCTCCAAGCCGTGCCGACAAGGCCCGACATTGTCTCAGTTTACCTGCCACCGCCCGTGCTGCTGAGCCTCCTTCCCGGCTTGGCGGCCGTCGGCATCGTTGAATTATGGCTCAACCCGGGAACTGACACGCCAGAAGTGATTTCGGCGTTGCGACGGCTGAACATTCCTTTCCTTCAGGCCTGCTCGCTCGTCCGGTTGGGAGTCAATCCTTCGGACTACTGATCATCACGGCATGGGCACAATTCGCACTCAAGGTCCGGACGAACATTTCGCTGACGACCTGCGCTTCATGCGGCGGGCGATCCAGTTGGCGCAACGCGCCCGAGGCGAGACTTTCCCGAATCCCTTGGTGGGGGCCGTGCTCACCCAAGCCGGTGCGATTATTGGCGAGGGCTGGCATCACCGGGCAGGTGGACCGCACGCCGAAATCGAGGCGTTCCGTGATGCCGAAAGCCGAACCAAGTCGACCGCGGGCGCCACGCTCTACGTCACGCTGGAGCCATGTTGCACCCACGGAAGGACTCCGCCCTGCACCACCGCAATCCTCAAGGCGGGCGTTCGCCGGGTGGTCGTGGGAACCGTTGACCCCAATCCGGCCCACGGTGGCCATGGATTGGAGCTTCTCCGGCAAACCGGAATTGAAGTAGTCATTGGCATTTCTGAGCCGGAAGCGGCCCAACTGAATCCAGCCTTCAACCACTGGATCGTCCAGCGAACCCCGTTGGTAACGCTCAAATCGGCGATGACCTTGGATGGCAAGATCGCCACCGCGGCCGGCGAGTCGAAGTGGATCACCAACGAAAGATCCCGGGCCGAGGTCCTCCGCCTGCGCCGGGACTCCGATGCGGTTTTGGTCGGGCTCAACACCGTCCTGCTGGACGATCCCGGGCTCCTGCCCGCCCATCGCCACACCCGGCCTTTCCGACGGCGCATCGTGCTGGATTCACGAGCCAGGACCCCGCTCACCGCCAAGCTGCTGAACGATCCCGCCCGCGCCCAGACGATCGTGGTCGTCGGCGAGTCCGCCCCGCCTCGCCGCGTCGCAGCGCTTCGCCAACGGGCCCACGTCATCGTCGCCCCCGTGACCAAGTCAGGCATCGACTTGCCGTGGCTCATGCGCGAACTGGGTCGCATTCCGGTGACCCACCTGCTGGTCGAAGGCGGCGGCGAAGTCCACGCCT
>JBEISV010000349.1:0-5095 GCA_040375265.1 Verrucomicrobiales bacterium | reverse complement strand
CTTCGCCGACCACGCCAAGGCGCAGGCCGCGTTCCAGCCCCCGCCCCCGGTTTCACTGGCGGATGGCCTGCAACGGATGGCCGCTTGGCTGAAGACGTTCGAGCCGGCCCCGCCGAAACGGTTCGAAGGCATCGAAGTGCCGAACCAGCTCCCGCCGAGTTGGCGCTGAAGTGGTCCGGCAGCGTGGTTTTCGGGGTCGCGTCGGCACCGGGGCAAACTTGCCCGCGCGGATCCGCCGCTCCCGGGTGGCGTGACCAGTTCCCGTTTGATTGGCGGCAAGAATTGGGAACCAATCCGTCCCGCATGTCCCCGACACCCGAACTGCCCGTGCGGCGACCCCTCTGGCGACCGGTGCTTGCCGGCGTCCTGATTGGCGCGGGCGCCGCGGGTCTGATCGCGTTGCGCCAACCCAACCAATATGCCGCGACCGCCACGCTCGCGCGCGGCCTGCCGGCGTCGGCGACGGGGAAGTCGATGTTTGACGCACCGCCGCCCAACTGGGACCCGCTGCGCACGCTGGCCCTGACCGACATCGTCGGATTCCGGGTGCGCGAGAAGCTGCAAATGACGCGCGACGCCACCGACTCACTGCCCACGCCAGTGCAGGAGGCATTTCCCAGTTCGGGAGGACTGCTCACCCTGCGGGTGACAACGACCAACTTCGCCTACGCCAAAGACTTTGTGACCGCCTGGGCGTCGGAGTTGGTGGACTTGGCCAAGGCACAGCGGCGGGGGCAGGTCTCGACGGCCCGGGCGTCGTCTGAGCAGCAACTTCTGTCGCTGGAACGGCAGCACGAACAGGCGGTCGTGGCCCTGGATAACTTCCGCACCCAACAGGACCTTGCGCCCGGATCCGACCCGTGGGCCGGAGTCGAAACGACCGTGACCCGGCTCCAGCAGGACTTGCTCGCGCTGGACACCCGTAAGGCGTTGCCGTCCGAGTTTCAGGACGCCCAGTCCGGCCGGCTGCTGGACCTTCAATTCGAGGTCCGCCGCCTGGAGAATCGCCTCGGCAACTTGCCCACCGGCACCGCGACGGAGGCCAAGGCGGGCATGGAAGCGGAACTCAAGGCGCGCCAGGCCGATCTCCGGTCGTTTCAGGAACTGCTGGCCGACGCCCACAAGGCCGAGCTGTCACGGCTCGACGCGCGCCGGCAGGCGCTGACGGGCCGCCTCCAAGAATTGCGGCGGCAACTCACGGATGCCGCGGATACGCGCCGGCAACTGGCCGCGCTGGAACGCCAGGAGCAGATCGTCGCGGAGGTGCTCGACGGCTTGCAACGGGAGTCGGTCGCTTTGGGGAAGGTCGCCGTCGACGAGGAGGAATTCATGGTCGTGCAAGCCGGCATGGGCAGCGGGCACGCGGTTGGCCCCGATCGCACTCGCACGGTCGCGCGGGGCGGCGGGGCGGGTGCCTTGGCGGGACTGGTATTGGGTGCCGTCTGGCGCCGATGGCGTCGGCGCCGGGCCTGATTCGTGACCCGATTCCCTCAGTTGCGGTAGCGACAACTCACCCGGCCCTTGCTTAGCCTGAACGCATGCTCCCGGTTCTGCTCCGCGCCCTCGGACTGCTTTTCACCGTCTGCCTGCTGGCGGCGGAAAAGCCCTTCCACCGCGCCGAACTCATCTTCCCGCAGGAATCCTGGCACAACCACTCCTCGTGCATTGTGGAGGCGCCGGACGGCGACCTGTTCGTCACTTGGTTTCACGGCTCCGGCGAACGCAAGGCGGACGATGTCCGCGTCGAGGCCGCCCGCCTGAAGCGCGGCAAACGCGCCTGGTCGCCGCGCTTCACGCTGGCCGACACGCCGGGTTATCCCGACTGCAACCCGCTGCTGCACGTGGACGACCGCGGCCGGCTCTGGCTCTTCCACACCACCATCCTCGCCAACCTGTGGGAATCCGCGCTGCTCAAGAGCTACGTGAGCTCCGACTGGCGCCGCACCACGCCACCAAAGTGGGACCGCGCGGAAGTGCTGCACATCACGCCCGGACCGGAGTTCGACACAGCGATCAGCAACGCCCTGCCGCGGCTGAAGGCGCTGGCTGACGGCCAGAATTGGCCCGAACAGACCCGGCGCGAAGTGGACGACTTCCTCAACGCCATGCGCGACCACGCCGGCGACAAACTCTACCGCCGCCTCGGTTGGATGGGCCGTTCGCATCCCACGGTCATCGGCGACCGCTGGCTGCTGCCCCTGTATCACGACGGCTTTTCGTTCTGCCTCGTCGCCATCTCGGACGACCGCGGCGCGTCGTGGCGGCCCAGCTCGCCCATCATCGGCGCCGGCAACATCCAAGCGTGCATCGTGCCGCGCCAGGACGGTTCGCTGGTCGCCTACATGCGCGACAACGGCCCGCCGCCCAAACGCCTCCAAGTCGCCGAATCGCGCGACCGCGGCGAGACATGGACTCCCGGCGTGGACAGCGAGATTCCCAATCCCGGTTCCGGCGCCGACGTCATCGCGCTCCGCGACGGCACCTGGGCCTTCATCGGCAACGACACCGAGAAGGGCCGTCATTCCTTGGCCGTGTGGCTGAGCGACGACGAGGGCCGTTCCTGGAAAGCCCGCCGCCACTTGGAACTGGCCGAGTCCGAGGCCGGCAGCTCCTTCGGCTATCCGAGCCTGATCCAGAGCCGGGACGGTTCGCTCCACGCGAGCTACAGCTTCCACGAGAAAAAGGGCGGCGCGATCAAGCACGCGCACTTCAACGTCGCCTGGGTCCGGCAAGGCGACTGAGCGGACCGTGGACGGATTTGGTTCACCCGATGGAATCTTAGATTTCGAAGAGCGGTGAATCTGGAAACCAGGAAAGCAGGAACCGGAAGGCTCTCCGTTCCTTCCTGCTTTCCTGCCTTCCAAATGCTATGCCCGCCGCCCCGGCACTGGCGGACCGCCTGGATTCCGGCACAGTCGCCGCCGTGAGCGGGACACGAAAACAACGGGTGCTGGTCGGCATGAGCGGCGGGGTGGATTCCTCCGCCACGGCCGCACTGCTACAGGCGCAGGGCTACGACGTGGTCGGCGTCACCCTCAAGCTCTGGCCGCAGGACTGCGTGAACCGCGCCGAGGACAAGTGCTGCGGTCCGCAGGCCGTGATGGACGCCCGCAGCGTGTGCGCCCAGCTTGGCGTGCCCTACTACCTCGTGGACGAGTCGGGGCTCTTCCAGCAGAAGGTCATCGAGTATTTCGCCGCGGAATACAAAGCAGGCCGCACGCCCAACCCCTGCGTGATGTGCAACCAGCACCTCAAGTTCGGCGTGCTGCTCGACCGCGCCCGCCAGCTTGGCTGCGACTTCATCGCCACCGGCCATTTCGCCCGGCTGGAACGTGACGCCGCGTCCGGCCGCGTGCTGCTCCGCAAGGGCCGCGACCCGCGCAAGGACCAGAGCTATTTCCTCTTCAGCCTGCGCCAGGACCAGCTCGCCCGGGCCATGTTTCCGCTCGGCGAGAAGACCAAGGCCGACACCCGCGACGTCGCCCGCGCCTGCTCGCTGCGGACGGCCGACAAGGAGGAGTCCATGGAGATCTGCTTCGTGCCGGACAACGACTACGGGAAGTTCCTGCAGGAGGCGAAGCTGTCCGCCAAACACCGCGGCGACCTCGTGGACACCACCGGCCGCAAGCTGGGCGAACACGACGGCATCGAGTTCTACACCATCGGGCAGCGCAAGGGCCTGGGCATCTCGTCGAAGGACCCGCTCTACGTCGTGGAACTCGACGCGGCGAACAACCGCGTGATCGTGGGCGACTCCAGCCAGCTCGACCGCGACACCTTCACCCTCGCCAACTGCAACTGGATCGCGTGGGAAACCCCGCCGGCGAGCTTCGAATGCGTGGCGAAGATCCGCTACAACCATCCCGGCACCCCGGCGACCGTCACACCCGGCCCCAACGGCACAGCCACGGTGAAGCTGCACACCCCCGCCCGCGCCGTGACGCCAGGCCAGGCGTGTGTGGTTTATGGCGGCGAGGAAGGCGACGTGGTCTTGGGCGGCGGGTGGATTGGGCGGACCTAAATCAACCGGTCATGCGCGCCAAGTTCATCGTCACGGTCTGGTTGTTGTTTGGTGCGGCTTCGGTCTACGGATTTCTGGAGCGCACCCCCGATTCCTATCTGCTGATTTCGAAAGACCAGACGCGATGTCTGGTGATGAGCTGGCCCGCACAGTCGAGGCGTTGGACCAACGATGCGGGACGGTTAGCCACCTTGCCGGATGGACGGACAATTGACCTCTACACCCAGTTTCCCTCCAACGGCGTCTACCGGCTGCCCGACCTTGTTCCGGTCTATTTTTTGAACCGGACTTATGAGTCGAACGGGCTCGCATTCTCACCAGATTTCGGAGCGATTGCATTGGTCAACGAATACGCCCTCGATAATTCCCTGGCCGACGCGTCTCGGTCAGCGCCCAAGGCGATCCGCTTTTTCAACAAGGGACAGGAGGTTCGTGCCTATTCGGCCGCTGAGTTGGTCGAGAATCCAACCGGGTTCAGCCTTGCACCCGACGATTATGGGCGGTTCAGCCGCGCCTGGTTGAAGTCGTTTCGTCTGGTGAAATCAGACCAATTGGAGGTGGTGACGATTCCGAGGGGGCTCTTCTTCCACTACAGAGGTTTGGAGATTTCCAAGGGCAACCGCTTTGTCTTCGACCTGCCGTCTGGTGCGCTGCTATCCGAAGACCGGCCATTAGCACGGATTCGGCGCTCGGTTACGTTCGGTCTGCTCGCCGTCGTCGGTCTTGGTCTGGCGGTGTTCGTCTTCAAGCAGAGCCGAACCGCCTCCAAGTAGTCCAGCCCGTCAACCCGGCCTACGCCTTCTGCGTGGCGTGCCAGGCGCGGAACAGGCGCAGCACCGAGTAGTCGTAGCGGCCGCCGAGCACGGCGTGCGCGCCGCTCAGCATGCCCCAGCCGGCCTGCTCGAACGCCGCCTGCATCTCGGCGGCCTGCGCCGCGGTGAAGAATTGCGTGAGGTCCACCGTTTCGCCGGCCTCGACTGCGTTGGCGAGGTGCGACGCCACGGTGCTCTCCTTGATGTCGCGCTGCTTGGCGATGGTTGCCGGCGTCAGGCCGCCGCGGTAGAGGCGCAGGGT
>JBEISV010000612.1:0-2497 GCA_040375265.1 Verrucomicrobiales bacterium | reverse complement strand
GGAGGCGTCACCGGCCCGTCACCTTCGTCACCCAACTGTGCGGTTGTCGAAACCGGCCGCCGGGGCTTTCAATCGGCGGTCCATCCGCGAGCCATGAATGATCGTCGTCACTTTCTGAAGTCCCTGGCGGCCGTGCCGGCCATGACTGCCGGCTGCGCCACGGCCGGGACCCGTTCGCCGGCGGTCGTGCGGCCCAGCCCGCTGCCCGTGGGCACGCCGCGGCGCATCATTCACCTGGTCGCCGACGGCATGAGCTCGGGCATGCTGGCCAGCGCCAACCAGTATTCGGAATTCAGCCGGGGCCGCCGGCTGACCTGGCTGGACCTGCTGGACCGGCCCACGACGCACCATGCGATGATGAACGTGCGGTCGCAGAACTCCCTGGTCACCGATTCATCGGCGTCGGCGTCGGCTTGGGGCAGCGGCGTGCGGATTCCCAACGGCAAGGTGAACCAGACCAGCAAGGGCGGGAAACTGGTCACCCTCTACGAACTGCTCGGGCAGGCCGGCTGGAAGCGCGGCCTGGTCACGACCACCGAGATCACGCACGCCACACCCTCGGGCTTTGTCGCCTGCGTGAACAGCCGGGGCAGTGGCGAGGACATCGCGGATCAGCTTTACGAGCGCCGGATCGACGTGGCGCTCGGCGGTGCCCGGAACCACTTCCGCGCCGACAAACGGAAGGACAAACGCGACCGGCTCGCCGACTTCAGCCGGATCGGTTACGCCGTGCTGCAGAAGCCGGAGGACCTCGCCTCCGCACCCTTGGACCGCCCGTGGCTGGGTGTCTTCGCCGACGGCCATCTGCCCTACGTGGTGGACCAGCTCGGCGGTCTCACGAAGCCCGCTCCCAGCCCTTCGCTCGCGGCGATGACCCGCGCGGCCCTCCGCCGGCTGGTCACCGACGAACGTTTCGTCCTGCAGGTCGAGGGCGGGCGGGTGGATCACGGCTGCCACAACAACGACGCGGCCGCGGCCATCCACGAACTGATCAGCTTCGACGAGGCGCTCGACGTCTGCCTCGAATTCCAGCGGGAACACCCGGACACCTTCCTCCTCGTCACCACCGACCATGCGACGGCGAATCCCGGCCTCAACGGCATGGGCGACAACTACGAGAAGAGCGGCTCGACGTTGCGCCACGTGAAGCAGGTCCGGCAATCCAGCGGCGAAATCCTGAACCGCCTGCGCACCGCCGAGAACCGCGACCAGGCCATCGCCCGCCTCAAGGAGTCGACCGGCTACACCGCCTCGGCCCGGCGGATGGACCTGCTGGACACCTTCCTGAAGAAGAAGGGCTACGCACTCTTCGACGGGTTCAATTCGGACACGGCGGCGCTCGGCCAGGTGCTGGCCAACCACCTCGGCATCGCCTTCACCAGCGGCAACCACACCTCCGACTACGTGCCGGTGCTTACCACCGGACCCGGTTCGGAACGCTTCGCCGGCTTCCTCCAGAACACGGAGATCTTCGGCCACTACCTCGACTTCGCGGGCGTCCAGTTCCGCAACCCGCAGGAGCCGCTGATCGCCGGCGTGCTGCCGGTCGAACCGACGGAAGACGTGGCCAGCTACCTCGGCGCCGGGGCGACGGCGCTCGCCTGAGCCAAGGCCGGTTCAGAACTTGTCCCGCCGCAGCACGCGGATGTCGGACTCGTAGGCGACCATCGCGAAGTTGGGGAACAGCTCCGCATGGAGGCGTTGCAGGAGCGATTCCGCCACGCCGGGCTGGACGATGACCTCGAACTGCACGTTGGCCGATTCCGGGATGTCGCCCAGCCGTGTTCCCTGGTGGCCGCGCCCTTCCACCGGGAACACGGTCCAACCATGGGCGCCGACCGTTTCCATCAGTTCGGCCACCGGCTGGCGGGCATAGGCCTCGCACACGACCGTGACGCGTTTCATCGGGTAGGTGTTCATGGGGCTTCGCGGGGAAAGAGGTTCAACGGCGGTGGAGCCATTCGGCGGCGGCGAAATAGAGCGGCAAACCCAACGTGAGGTTGAAGGGAAACGTCACGGCCAGGGACGCGGTGAGGTAGTAGGTCGGATTCGCCTCCGGCAGGCTCAGGCGCATGGCAGCCGGGGCCGCGATGTAGCTGGCGCTGGCGGCCAGGACGGCCATCAGGGTCGTGCCCCCGACGCCGAGGCCGACCGCCTGGCCCAGCCAGGCGCCCGCCAGGCCGTTGATCAGCGGCGTCACCACGCCGAACGCCAGTAGGAAGAACCCGACCTTGCGCAGGTCGCCAAACCGCCGGGCCGCGACCATGCCCATCTCGAGCAGGAACAGGGACAGCACGCCCTGGAACGGGGTCACGAAGAAGCCCTCTGTCATCACGTAGCCCCGCTTGCCGCTGACCCACCCGATCACGAGCGCCCCGACGAGGAGCACCACGCTGCGGCCCAGTGCCGCCTCGTGCACCGCGCGCCGGAGGGCGGGCCAGACCGAACCGCCCGGCCCCAAGTTGCCCAGCCGGCCCAGCACCACGCCCACGATGAT
>JBEISV010000563.1:0-2930 GCA_040375265.1 Verrucomicrobiales bacterium | reverse complement strand
GTGAGCATCTGGTAGATCTCGTTGTGGAAGACATGGCTGTCCCACGGCATCCCGTTCGAGACCATGACGAACGGCGCGCCGTTCTCGACCAAGTGCCGAGCCTGCAACGTGTGCGTGGCAAAGGCACCTGGGCCGTAGCGTTCGCGGTCCTTCGCCGGAAGTTGTTCCAGGTCGAATAGGTGCGCGCAGCTCATCAGTCCCTTCACGCGCTCGAACACGGCGTTCTGCGACGCGGCGGCGGCCGACTTGCGCTCGTTCTCGAACTTCTTCGTGAAGAAGCGCCTCAGCTCGTTCCGCGCCTCGTGATCCTCGGCCGATAGGTCGGCTTGACGGAGCACGTTCTCGATCTGGTAGTCGCCGCCCACGCGCACGGGCCCGTATTGCGCGCCGAGCCAGCCGGCCCAGTTACCGGCCTTGAACTCCTTGAACTCGTTCCCTTCGGGACACGGGTCGAGCAGGATGAAATTCGGCACCGGGTTGTCCAAGTGACCAAGGTGCTGCGCGAGCACCGAGCCCAGCGTGGGTCGCACGAACGGCGGCCGGGGCGCCGCGCCACGCTGAAGCAGGTTGATGCCCTGGAGATGCTCGACCTGATCGGTCTTCATGCAGCGCACGACCGCCAGCTTGTCGGCGATGGTCGCGCACTTGGACATCAGCTCGCCGAACTGAACGCCGGGCAGCTTGGTCGGGATCGCGCGGAAGGGTCCGCCGGTGATGCGGCCGGGTTTGGGATCCCACGTCTCGAACTGGCTCGGCGCGCCGCAAAGCCAGAGCAGGATGCAGCGTTTGGCCGTGCGCTTCACCTGCTGTGCGAAGGCCGGCACCGAAAACAACCCGGCCCAGCTCGCGACCGACACAGCGCCAGCTGCCGTCATGCCGGTGAGGAATTTCCGCCGGTGAAAAATGTGGTCCGGCTGCCCGCAGAGCGAACCGGTCAAACCTGTCTGGGATTCGGGCAGCTTCATGCGTCAGTGATTCACCTGGAATTCCGTGCTCGTGAGCAGCGCCCAGAGCAGTTGCCGTTGGCCGCGCTCACCGGGATGCGCGGCGAGGTAGGCCGACGACGTCTTCAGTTCCTCGCGGTCCGGTTCGCGGCCGAACACGGCGCGGAATGCCGCCTTCACCCGCTGGGGATCGTCCGGCTGCGAGGCCAACTTCACGGACAGGTTGCCGTCGCGCGTGGCCAGAAGTGGGTCCAATAGCGGCGAGTTGGCCAAGAACATCGCCTGCTGGAGCGTCGCGTTGTAGTCGGGCACGAACAGGTCGGGAAACTGGCGCACAAACGCCTTCCGCAGTTCCTCCTCGGTCAACCCCGCAACCTTGCCGTCGGCGGCTACTGGATTGGCCGTGGCCGCCAGCAGGGAACGGTAGAGTTGCTCGGCCGTCAGCGGCTTGTCCAAGGCGCGGGCAAATGCCTCGTCGGTCGGCGCTACCTTGCCAGCCGGCCGCGAATCGAGCTGGTAAGCCCGGCTCAGGACCACGTTGCGGATGAGCTGACGGACGTCGTAACCGCTGCGCTCGAAATCATGGGCCAGCCAGTCCAGCAAGTCGGGATGGCTTGGCGCATGTTTCGAGTCCATCAGATCCACCGGATGCACCAGGCCGCGGCCCAGCAGCATCGCCCAAACGCGGTTCACCATGGCACGGGCCAGCAGCGGATTGTCGCGCGTCACCGCGTCGGCCAAGGCTTCGCGGCGGGAGAATTTCGGCTCGGCCGGCGCCTTGGGCTTCTGTTTCTCCGCCGGCGGCGGCACCCGGTATTTCTCCGGAGCGTCGACCTCCTTTTCACCCTCGCCCGGCCAAGGTTCGTTAACAGAACGTCCGTTGAAGAATATGAGCCGCGCGGGCTGAGATTCCTTCTTCAGATTGGCAAAACTCACAAAGCCGCCGATGGCCGACTCGGCCAGCCCTGGTCCTGACTCCGCGTCCACGCTCTTGGTGCGGTTGAACGCCGCCACCATGCCCCAGTAATGCGCCTGCTTGATCTCCCGCGCGACCATGTGGTCGTGGCACTGGGCGCACTTGATCTGCACGCCGAACACCACCGGTGCCAGCGCCTCGGCCATCGCCTGCGGGTTGTTCTGCCGTTCGTAGAGGAACTGGATCAGGCCGCGTTCCTCCGGCTGCTTCGGCCGGGCCACGATCAGGTCGCGCACGATGGCATCCCACGGCCGGTTGGTGCGGAATGAGGATTCCAGGAAGTCGAACCAACCATGCCCCCGCCGCTGATCCTCGAAATTCTTCACCGACCGACCCATCAGCACGTAATCGAAAACTTCGCGCAGGTGCCGGGCGTGTTCCGGCTTTGCCAGCAGCGCGTCCACCAACTGCGCGCGGCGGTCCCGTTCACGGTTCGCGAGGAACTGCGCCGCCTCTACCACCGAGGGAATACGTCCCAAGAGGTCCAGGTAAACCCGGCGCACGAATGTGGCATCATCCGCGGGCTTGGCCGGGCGGACCTTCCGTTGCTGCCAGCCTAGTTCCACGAAGCGGTCAATGACCGCCGGGACAGCCAGGTTCGCCGGGGGCACCCAGACCGGTTGGCTCAGTGGGACAGGAGCCGGCGCCGCCGCGGCGACCGGTTCGGCTGCCTTGGTCACGCCGAGCTTCTCGATGCCGGTCCGCACCAACTCGATTTGCTCGTCGGAGAGCTGACGCTTGGGCGGCATGTGCGGATCGGCGCCCGGCTTGAGGAAGAGAACCAAGTTGCTGTCGTCGGGCCGGCCCGGAACGAATCCGGCGCCCCGGTCGCCCCCGCGCAACGCCAGCTGGAACGTCGTCAGGTCCAGCCCGCTCTTCGCCTTGGTCTGGCTGTGGCATTCGACACAATGGTCGCGAAGGATGGGTTCGACGTGCTCGCTCCAGAAGTCGGCCGCCTGCGCCGACGGCGCTATGCAAGCCGCCGCGGCCACGCCTGAGAAGAGGCGACG
>JBEISV010000392.1:0-4585 GCA_040375265.1 Verrucomicrobiales bacterium | reverse complement strand
GGCCACCAGGAGGAAGTAGACCGAATAACGGTTCCACTCGACGCCCAGCACCGTGGTTTTCCATGCCCCGAGCACATCCAGCAGCAGGCCCCACAGCACGGGCGACAGCCCGAGCGTGAGCTGCCAGACGACCATGAAGATCGCGAAGAAGTGGTCCCGACCCAGCGGCGGGGCGAGCTGCATCGCGAGGCGGTTGTTGGCCGCGGAGAACACGGCGTTGACGAGCCCCACGCAGACGATCAGCGGCAGCACGACCGCGTTGCGGGCCGGCGCCAGGCCCGCCGCGATCAGCCACCAGCCCAGCCCGATGACGACGCCGGTGGCCATCGTGAAGGCGAGCAGCGGCCGGCTGCCGAGACGGTCCAGGCGCGGCCCCATCAACCACGGCGAAACCAAGCCGCCGGCAAAGGCCACCGACATGAGCAGCAGGATGCGATCGTCGGGCATCTGCGGGCCCTCTTTCAGGAACTTCACCACGAAGGTCGTCACCCCGCCGTAGGCCAGCGACCACGCGACGTTAAGCTCCAGCAGCCGGCGGAATGGCGGATGGCTGGCCAGCGCCCGCCAGGGGACCGGACCGGCACCGCCCGAACTTTCCGGCGGCGGCGGGCAATCGGGCACCCGCTTGAGATACGGCAGGCTGATGGCGCCGGTGATCGCCGAGAACAGGAACACCGCGGCAAACCGCGCCGGCGTGGGTTCGGCGCCGAGCATGAACGCGGAGAAGGCGAACACCACGAAGCTCGCCCCGTTCATGTAGGCCTGGTCCCGCGCGAAATGCCGCCCGCGGAACGTGGCCGGGACGAGTTCCATGATCCACGGCAGCCACGCGGCGCTGGAGATGCCGCGGGAGACGTTGAAGGCCAGCAGCAGCGCGAGCAGCAACACGAGCTGGGTCGCGCGGTCGAGGAAGCCGCCGGTCAACGGTAGCAGGGGCGACCAGGAAGATCAGCGCCACCCGCACCGACCACCCGGCCAGGATGAAGCGGCGGTAGCCCACGCGCCCGACGAACTTCGCTGCCGGGATCTGCGTGGTCACCAGCAGCGGCATCATGCCGGCCAGGATGCCGAGCACCGTGGCGCTGGCCCCGAGCGACTTGGCGAACAGGACCATGGGGCTGCCGAGGATCGGCTGGTAGGACAGCGCATTGAACACGGCGAACACGTAGAGGTTCGCAAAGCCGGCGGGCAATTCGCGGCCCGGCTCGGCCGGTGGCTGGAGGGCGGCGGCGCTCAACGCGCCAAGTGTGCGGTCCCGGCCGTTGGGAACCAGCCTTTTGCAGTTCAACGCCCGCCAAAGGCTTCCCACGGCGACAGCTTCGTTCCCGCTCCGCTCCGCCGTTCCCGCTGTTGTCTCCCGCGGAATTTTTCCCCACGCTCCCGCC
This sequence comes from Verrucomicrobiales bacterium, assembly GCA_040375265.1. Classification (GTDB taxonomy): domain Bacteria; phylum Verrucomicrobiota; class Verrucomicrobiia; order Limisphaerales; family UBA9464; genus CAIWAH01. The sequence continues at coordinate 3,200 of JBEISV010000392.1, read as the reverse complement.
GAACTGACCACTCTCTGCGCATGAACTTCCGACTCCACCTTGTTCCGCTCGCCGGCGCCCTGGCCGCCGGGCTGCTCGCCACCGGCTGCGCCTCCCACGCCGCCTCCAAATCCGCCGACTGGCCCGAATGGCGTGGCGCCGGCCGCACCGATCGCTCGCCCGACTCCGGCCTGCTCAAGCAGTGGCCGGCCGGCGGCCCCAAGCTCACCTGGCTCTACAAGGATGCCGGGCTCGGCTATGCCGGCTATTCCGTGGTGGGCGACCGGCTGTTCACCATGGGCCTGCGCAATGACCAGGAGTTCCTGATCGCCCTGGACACCAAGACCGGCACCGAGGTCTGGCACGCTGCCGCCGGCCCGAAGTATCCCAACGGCTGGGGCGACGGCCCGCGCATGACCCCGACAGTCCACGACGGACACGTCTATGCGATCGGCGGACAAGGCCTGCTGGTGTGCGTCAGCGCCAAGGACGGCAAACCCGTCTGGGAAAAGTCCCTGGTCAAGGACCTCGGCGGCAAGCTGCCCGGCTGGGGTTACACCGAATCCCCGCTGATCGTCGGCAACCGCGTCATCGTCACCCCCGGCGGCGGCCAGGGCACCCTCGCGGCCCTCGACCGCAAGACCGGCGCCGTGCTGTGGCGGAGCACCGACCTGAAGGACGACGCCCATTATTCCTCGCCTATCCTGATCAGCCACGCCGGCAAGTCGCAGGTCGTCCAGCTCGTGGAGAAGAAGATGTTCGGCGTCGATCCGGAGACCGGGGCCGTGCAATGGCAGGCCGATTTCCCAGGTCGCGTGGCGGTCATTCCCACGCCCATCTACAGCGATGGCATTGTCTACGTGACCGCCGGCTACGGCGTCGGCTGCAAGGCCGTGAAGCTGGGCGCGGACGGCAAATCGGCCGAGACGCTCTACGAGAACAACAAGGTCATGAAAAACCACCACGGCGGCGTCGTGCTGGTGGACGGCTATCTCTACGGCCATTCCGACGGCTACGGCTGGGTCTGCCAGGAACTCGCCACCGGCAAGGAAGTCTGGGTGCACAAGGGCTTCGGCAAGGGTGCGACCCATTTCGCCGACGGCATGCTCTACTGCCTGGACGAAAAGAGCGGCGAAGTCGTGCTGGTCGAGGCCTCACCGAAGGGCTGGAATGAAAAGAGCCGCTTCAAGCTCGACCCGCTGTCCAACCAGCGGAACAAGCAGGGCGGCATCTGGCCCCATCCCGTCGTGGTCGGCGGCAAGCTCTACCTGCGCGACCAGGAATACCTGTTCTGCTTCGACGTGAAGGGAAAATGATCCCGCCCAGGAACTGACCCCAGGGCAAACCGCAAAACCGCCCCTGGCTTGGCCAACTACCGCCAACCAGGGGCGGCCTGCTTTTGCCCGCACCGATTTTCACGATCCGCGATGACCCCGCGATCCGCTGGGGTCGGGCTCGACCGGGTGGCACTGCCATTGCTTAACTCACGCCATGCACGCCCCGAAGACGAACCGCCACGCCGCGTTCACCTGGATTGAAATGATGGTGGTGATCGTGTGTGTGGTGCTGGTGGGATTCTTCATTATCGTTCCCATTTTTTCGACGCCCCCCAAGGCTCCGCGCATCAACTGCGTCAACAACCTGAAGAATATCGGACTATCGTGGCGCATCTATTCGACGGACAACAACGGCCTCTATCCTTGGTGGGCCGACGCCACGAATCGACCCGCCTGCGTCTCTACGAACTACGCCTTAGTGCCGGGCGCCGCACTGGGGCCCGCCCAAGGCGTCGCCGCCATTTTCGCACTCGTTACCAACGAGCTTTCGACGCCGAAGATTCTCCTGTGTCCCAGCGACACGACGCGGTTCCCGCTGAAGACCAAAACGTTCGCCTTCCTGATGGCTCCGGCCCAAAACCCGGTTCGCGACCGCGCCATCAGCTACTTCATTGGCACCAGCGCCAACGAGGAGGAACCCCAGTCCATCTTGGGCGGCGACCGCAATCTGGCCGGCGGTCCCTTCAGCGCCGACCCCAATACGCCGCCTTCGCAGGTCGCGCTTCGCCTTCCGTGGGCGACGGCCACCAATACTGCCGCGATGAAGTCGGCGGTTTGGACCCAGGCCATCCACCAGGGCGCCGGCAACTTGCTCCTCGGCGACGGGAGCGTGCAGCAGGTTACTTCCGGGCGCATGAGGGATCAGTTCCGCGACGCTGCCTTGAGCACCGATTCCGACCTCAACTTCATCTGGCCGGCGAACTGAGGCGCACCTGCCCAGCAATTGGGGTGCGCCCTCGACCTAGTGGCACTGCCATTGCTTAACTCACGCCATGCGCGCCCCGAAGATGAACCGCCACGCTGCGTTCACCTGGATCGAAATGATGGTGGTGATCGTGTGCGTGGTGCTGCTGGCTTTGATCGTTGTTCCGCCCTTGTCCCATCCAACGGCAAAGATTTCGCGCATCAGTTGCGTCAACAACCTGAAGAACATCGGCCTCGCGTGGCGCATCTACGCGACGGACAACAACGGCATCTATCCCTGGCAGACTGCGGCCACGAACCGGTCCGTCTTTGGCCCCACGAACTACGCCACAGTGCCGGGTGCCGCCTTGGTGCCCGCTCAAGGCGTCGGAGCCGTCTTCGCATTCGTCACCAACGAATTTTCGACACCAAAGATTCTTCTGTGTCCCGCGGATGGGAAGCGGTTCCAACTGAAGACCAACTCGTTCGCCTTCCTGATGGCACCGGCACAAGCCGTAGTTCGCGACCGCGCCATCAGCTATTTCATCGGCACCAGCGCCAGCGGTGAGCAGCCCCAGTCCATCCTGGGCGGCGACCGCAATCTGGCCGGCGGCCCCTTCAGCGCCGACCCGAAAAGGCCGCCTTCACAGGTCGCGCTCCGCATTCCCTACGCGACCGCTACCAACCTTGCCGCGATGAATTCGGCAGTCTGGACCCAGGACATCCATCAGGGCGCCGGCAACCTGCTGCTCGGCGACGCCAGCGTGCAGCAGGTCAGATCCGGGCGTATGGGGGAGCAGTTCCGCGACGCGGCGACCAACTCGGGAACCGACCTCAACTTCATCTGGCCGGCGAACTGAATGCTTCGGGCCTTCAACCGAGGTTGGAAATCCTCGGCGTCAGGTTGGCGGAGTGCGGTAGCGCAGACTGGCAGTCTGCTGTTTCGCAGGTTGGCAACCTGCGGTTCCAACTCCCGAACCG
>JBEISV010000196.1:0-8161 GCA_040375265.1 Verrucomicrobiales bacterium | reverse complement strand
GACGAGCAGGCCGCCGAGCGCCAGCAACCGCAGGAGGCGGGGGAATGGGAGCGTCATGGCGGCCAGCCTCCGGGAGCGGTCGCCGCCGGGTCAAGCAACGGGCGCCGGCGTGTCGGGCAGCAATTTGGCCCGGAGTTCCGCGAGTTGCACGGGCTTGCCGAGGAACTCGTCCACGCCGGCTTGGCTGCAAAGCTCCCGCTCGGGCGGAGTCAGGCCGGCCGTAAAGGCGATCACCTTCGCGCCGCGCGAAGCGTGTCCCGGCGCCCGCAGTTGCCGGCAGACTTCCCAGCCGGGCAGATCGGGCAACTGGCAATCCAGCAGGAGGGTCTCGTAGGCCTTCGCCGCGCTGAGGCGCAGGGCTTCCTGGCCGTCACGGGCGATGTCGTGCGGGATACCGAGGCGGCCGAGCATCGCCCGGACGAGTTTTTCGTTCACCGGGTTGTCCTCGACCACCAACAACCTCACGCCGACGGATGACGGCGGGGTCGGTTCTGGGGCGGGAGGCAGGTTGGCGAGGCCGGACAGCAGTTGGGCCGGCTTGAGGGGCAGCGTCAGCACGCCGGAGAAACCCGCGGAAGCCAGCGCTGTCGGGGTCGGACGTTGGGCCATGAGGCTCAGCAGAATCCGCCGGCCGGCGGGTGCGCCGAGGCTGGCGGCCTTGGCCCAGGGCAGGGACGCATCCCAGAGCACGACGACGTCGCCGGGCGCCGGGGCGCCGTCCGGGCGATCGCCCAGCGTTGCCGCCAGCGCCGGCCGGAGACGTTCGTGCAACCACTCGTTCTCGGAATGCAGGACGATCCGGGGCGCCGGAAAATTGACCGTCGGCAGCAATGGCTCGACGAGGTTTTCGGCCGGCGTCAGCGGCAGGGTCACGAGGAAGGTTGAGCCGGCGTCCGGCGCGCTGGTCACTGAGATATCGCCACCCATCAGCTCGACCAACTGGCGGCAAATGACCAGGCCAAGGCCGGTGCCGCCGAACCGCCGGGTCGTGGAACTGTCGGCCTGGGAAAAGGCCCGGAACAGGCGCCCTTGGGTCTCCTCCGACATTCCGATGCCGGTGTCGCGGACCGCCAGGCGCAGCCGCGTTTCGCCGGAAGCGGCCGGGCCGAGGCTCAGGTAGAGGTCAACGCCGCCTTCACGGGTGAATTTCACCGCGTTGTTGACCAGGTTTACCAGCACTTGGCGAAGGCGGATGGGGTCGCCCTGGATGAACCGGGGCACGTTGGCGTCGGCCCACCACAGCAACCCCAGGAAGCGGCTGCTGGTCGCGGCCCCGAAGGTGTCCAACACGCCATCAAGCAGTTCGCGAAGGTCGAGGCGGATGTGCTCCAGATGCATCTGCCCGGCCTCAATCTTCGAGAAGTCGAGGATGTCGTTGACGATGGTCAGCAGGGATTCGCTGGAACTCCGGCCGATTTCGACCAGTTCCCGTTGGTCGCGGGTGAGGTTGGTCTCGAGCAGGAGATTGGCCGTCCCGATGATGCCGTTCATCGGTGTCCGGATTTCGTGGCTCATGCTCGCCAGGAACTCGCTTTTGGCCTGGCTGGCGGCTTCGGCCGCGACCTTCGACAGGGCCAACTGTTCGGCCACCCGTTTGCGCTCCTCGATTTCGGTGCGCAGGTCCGCGGTGCGGATGGCAACCTGGTGTTCGAGGTCGTCGCGGTGCCGGCGCAATGTGGCGGTCGCGCCTCTCACCGCTTCGGACATCCGGTTGAAGGTGGCCGTGAGGTCGCCGATTTCGTCGTTCTGCCGCACCGGGATTTCGGCCGCCGATTCGCCTGCTTCCACCGCCCGGATGGCCTGCCGCAGGCGATTCAACGGCCCCAGCACCAGGCGGTGCACCGTCAGGGGAAACACGACTCCAAACGCGACGATGCCGACGAGGGTCAGCCAGGTGATCCACAGCGAAATGGGGTGCAGTTGCCGGCGCAACTGGAGTTGGGCGTCGTGGATGATTCCGTTTGGTCCCACGAGGAGCGGCTTGTCGAGCCGACCATTGGCAAACGCTGTCTGCGCCGGCGGTCGGCCCGGAAGTCCCGGGAGCAGGCCCACGAAATGGATCGGCAACGTTCGGGTTAGCGAGACGTTCGGGTTCTGGCCGGCAGAGGCGTAATTGAACCGGATCACACCATTGCGGTGCAGCTCCACCTGGAAACGCAGCGCTTTGGCCTTGGGCCAATCCCGGATGGCATTTCCCTGCCAAGTCAGCCGGACGCTGTCGGCGCTTTCGTCCAGGATTACCCCATCCGTCGGGCCGGGGCCGGTTTCGAAATCCACCAGCGCCGGCGCCAGCAGGGCTGCGCTGCCATGTTGCCAGCGAAAATCCGCCCAGTCCGGCCGCCGCGGCCCGAATCCGATCCAACCGTTTTTGTCCACGACGACGCGGTCGACCTCTTCGTGAAAATAATGGAACGGAAACGGCAGACGCAGTTCGTGCTGTTCATGGCCCCGGGTTACCAAGGGGCGTCCGGTCGGCTGCTTGAATTGCGACGCTCCCCTGACGAGTTCATAGCCGCCGTCCGCCGTGGGCGTGCAGGTGATGGACTGCCGCGAGGCGACATAGTCGGTGCGCAGGCCGCCGGCGTCTCCTCGGGTCGCGGACATGGCCTCCAGGTAAAGTCCGGTGATAGACCAATTGGCGGCGTTGAGCAGTGCCAATGCCGACATCAAGGAAAACGCCCCCAGGCGCAGCTGGAGACTCGCGGTGGCGCAATACTCGGAGAATCCCAGCGTGATCAGGATGTAAGTCGCCACCAGCAGCCCGAGGGCGGTGATGGTTTCCCGGGCCAGGTCGGAAAGGAATGCAGGATTGTAGGCCTCCAAGGTCACGAGCCCGACCAGAAAGACGCAAAGCCATCCGAGCGTTAGCTGGGCGCGGTAGGCCGGACTGGCTGACTTGGCGTTGCGGTCGCGCCCCCACGGCCGGCGGGCCACCCGCCGCCACAGCACGAGACTCAGCCAGGCAAAACACACGGCCATCGGCGCGTGTGCCCAGTCCGGCCGCCACCTGACCCGATCGTATCCCAATAGCGCCAGCAGTCGGTCCACCATGATGACCGTTTCCAGGCCGGGCAGCCCGAGCGCGATGATCTGGGCCCACCGCGCCTCCCGCCGCTGGTGCTCTGGCAATTCCGGAAAGCGATAGACGAATCCCACCATGAACCAGAGGGCGCAGCCCAGGAACCAGGGCCCCAGAATCAGTGGGATCAGGGCCGCAGAGGTCGGCAGGGCATTGACCAGGAAGCCGCACGCCGAGAAGCCGAACACGAATACCAAGCCCCATTTCAGGAATGCGGCCGCTGGGGCGCAACCAGCCCGGCGGCCGGAACGGCACAGAAACACCACGGCAAACGCCAACGGCAGCATCACGCCTAGATGACTGACGGCGAGGGGCGTTAGCAGAAGTTCGGGCATGATCGCGACCCCGGAGGCTAGGCCGAAAACCTGGGGCAGGTCATTCGGGAATTCACCCCACGGATACCAACCTCACCCATCGGCGGGGCGGCCCGGGACTTAATCCCACAACCCTCGAATGCCGGATTTTCCGGGCCGTCCGAGTTGGTCTGCTCCGGCGATTCCCGGAGACCGGCCGTTGAAAACGTCGTCATTCTGCACAACTCTCCGCCTCATGAACCACCGATTACCCTCGCGTCCGTTCGGCGCCCTGCTGGCCTTGGCCATTGGCACCGTCGCCTCGGCTGCTTGGGCGGCGCCAGTCGCCTTCAACGCGGAAATCCGGCCGATCCTGTCCGATAACTGTTTCGCCTGCCACGGCTTCGACGCGAAGAAGCGCAAGGCGGGCCTGCGTCTCGACACCCAGGAGGGCGCCTTCACCCCGAACAAGGACGGCAAGGTGGCGATCAAGCCCGGCAATCCAGCGGCCAGCGACCTGTGGGCCCGGCTCAACACGACCGACGTGGACGACGTGATGCCGCCGCCCGACACCCACAAGCAGCTCACCGCCGCGCAAAAGGCGCTCGTGAAGCGCTGGATCGAGGAGGGCGCGCCTTACCAGAAGCACTGGGCGTTTGAGCCCATTGCCCAGCCACCAGTGCCGGAGCTCAAGGGCGCCGGCAATCCCGTGGACCGTTTCGTTCGCGCCCGTTTGGCCGAGGAGAAGCTCCAGTCGGCGCCGGAAGCCGACCGGGTGACGCTGATCCGTCGCCTCAGCTTTGACCTGCGCGGCCTGCCGCCGACTCCGGCTGAAGTGGACCAGTTTCTCGCCGATCGCCGGCCCGATGCCTACGAACAGCTCACGGACCGCCTGCTGGATTCACCGCATTACGGCGAGCACATGGCCAAGCATTGGCTGGATGTCGCCCGCTACGCCGACACCCATGGCATGCACCTCGACAACGAGCGCCAGATGTGGGCCTACCGCGACTGGGTCGTGAAGGCGTTCAATCGCAACCTGCCCTTCGACCGCTTCACCATCGAGCAGTTGGCCGGCGATCTCCTGCCCGAACCCACGACCGAACAACTGGTCGCTACCGGCTTCAACCGCTGCAACGTCACCACCGGCGAAGGCGGCTCGATCGATGCTGAGTGGATCTTTCGCTACGCCGTGGATCGCACCGCCACGACCGCGCAGGCGTGGTTGGGCCTCACCGCGGGTTGCGCTGTGTGCCACGACCACAAGTTCGATCCGATCTCGCACAAGGAATTCTATTCGCTCTACGCCTTTTTCCATAGCGCCGCCGATCCGGCCATGGATGGCAATGTGCTCCGCACCGCGCCGACCGTGCAGCTCAAGGGCGACGAGGACGAACGTCGGTTGGCCGAACTGAAGGCCGAAATCCGGCAGGCCGAGGCGAAGCTGAGCGAGGGGTTGAAGACCGTAACCTATACCGATCCCGCGTCGCTCAACCCGCCGCCCGCGCCGCGCGACGAGGAAGTCGTTTGGTTGGAGGACGACGTGCCCGCCGGCTTCAAGGCCCAAGGCTCGCCGAACTTCGTGGGCGAGGGGCAGCCCGTGTTTTCCGGCCGGAAGGCGCTGCGCCGCAAGGCGAGCGACGGCGTCCAGGACGTGTTCGAGAGCAGCACGCCGGCGTTGACCGTGCCGCAGAACGCCAAGCTGTTCGCCTACGTTTACCTCGATCCGAAGGACCCGCCGAAGCAGGTCATGCTGCAATTCAACACCGGCGATTGGGAGCACCGTGCCGTCTGGGGCGACATCGAGGCGATCCAGTGGGGCGAGAAAGGCAAAGCCAGCCGCCGGCACTTGGGCGCTCTGCCCAAACCCGGCGAATGGGTGCGCCTGGAAGTGGACGTGGCCGAGGTTGGCTTGAAGGCCGGCGACCCGATCCGTGGCCTAGCCTTCACGCAGTTCGAGGGCACCGTGCTTTGGGACAAGGCCGGTGTGGTCGGACGGATTGATCCGGCGAACGATCCCACGCAATCGTTCGTCGCGTGGACCCGGCAATTTGACGGCAAGGATGCCAACGGCCTGCCCGACAACTTGCGTAAGGTCTTCAAGGACGTGGCGCCGACCAATCGCACGCCGGAGCAGGTGACGCAGTTGCGCGAGTATTACCTGTCCCGTGCCTGCGCGACCACGAAGCCGACCTTCGCACCGCTCACCGAGGCCATCTCCACCGCGCAGAAGCGGCAGAATGAATTCAACGAGGGCATCGTGCAGTCGTTCATCTTCCGGGACCTCGAGAAGCCGCGGGAAAGTTTCGTGATGCTCCGCGGTGCCTACGACAAGCCGGGTGAGCGCGTCTTCCGCAGCGTTCCCGCCGCGCTGCCGCCGCTCCGCCAGACCAACAACCTGAATCGCCTCACGCTCGCCGAATGGCTGGTCAACGACGAGAACCCGCTGACCGCCCGGGTGACGGTCAATCGCTTCTGGCAGCAGTTCATGGGCATTGGGCTCGTGAAGACGGCCGACGACTTCGGCTCCCAAGGCACGCCGCCCAGCCATCCCGAATTGCTCGACTGGCTCGCGTCCGATTTCCGTAACTCCGGCTGGGACGTGAAGCGCTTCGTGAAGCTCCTCGTCACGTCCGCCACGTATCGCCAGGCGTCGCGGGTTTCCCCGGAACTGCTCCAGCGCGACCCCGAAAACCGCCTGCTGGCGCGCGGCCCGCGATTCCGCCTCGACGCCGAACAGCTGCGGGACAACGCGCTTTTCGTCTCCGGCCTCATGGACCTCACCTTTGGCGGCAAGGGCGTGAAGTCGTATCAGCCGCCCAACATCTGGGAGCCGGTCGCCTACTCCGGCTCGAACACCAAGGACTACAAGCAGGACTCCGGCAACGCACTCTACCGCCGCAGCCTTTACGCGTTCTTCAAGCGCACCGCGCCGCCGCCGTTCATGGGCACCTTCGACGCGCCGAACCGCGAGCTGATGTGCACCCGCCGCGAGCGCAGCAACACGCCGCTCCAGGCGCTCCAGCTCATGAACGACGTCCAGCATTTCGAGGCGGCCCGGAACCTCGCCCAGCGCATGCTGAAGGAAGGCGGCAAGTCCGTCGCCGACCGACTCGCGTTTGGTTACCGCACGGTGCTCGGCCGCAAACCGTCGGGTGCGGAACTGACCGTGGTGACCAATGCCCTGAAGCAGCACTTGGCTCGTTACGAGGCCGACGCTGAGGCCGCCAAACAGGTCATCGCCTTTGGGGAATCCAAGCCCGACGGGACGTTGAAGGCGCCGGAACTGGCCGCCTACACGCTCACCGCCAACCTCCTGCTCAATCTCGACGAAACCGTCACCCGGAACTGATTTGGGAAATGACCAAGGAACAATTTCCAATGACCAACGAGGCGGAACTGCTGGCGGAGGCGGAGCAGGATCACCGTGACTGTGTTTGGTGGGAGTTGGAACCGGAAGCCTTGGTGACGAACGAGTCGGCTGCGGCGCCGACACGATACGACCTTGCGGAGCGGACCGCATTGTTCGGTGAGGCTGTCATCCGTTTTGCACAGCGGATTCCCCAGTCACCGGTCACGAATCGCCTGATTGATCAGCTGGTTGGTGCCGGAACCTCGGTCGGTGCGAACTATTGCGAAGCGGACGAAGGAATCTCCCGAAAGGACTTCATGCACCGCATTGGTATCTGCAAGAAGGAAGCCCGCGAAACCCAGTTTTTCCTCCGCATGGTCGTCACGGCCCAACCTAGCTTGAAAGTGGACGCCCGCGCCGTCTGGAAGGAAGCGCGGGAACTGAAACTGATCTTCGCCGCCATCTTCCGCCAACGTTGATATTCCGGTCATTGGTCATTGAACCTTGGTCATTCGCTTATGAACCCCTTGCTTGAGTTTCACGCCCACCAAACCCGCCGCCAGTTCTTCGGCCACACCGGCCTTCGCCTCGGCGGTCTGGCCCTGGCCATGATGGGGGCCAAAACCGCCGGCGGCCGCCTGCTCGGGGCGTCGTCGCCGGAACGGGTTCATCCGCCATTGCCGGGTTTCCCGCACTTCGCGCCCAAGGCGAAGAACCTGATCTACCTGCACATGAACGGCGCGCCGTCCCAGCTCGACATGTGGGACTACAAGCCGGGGCTCGGCGAATACTTCGACAAGGAGCTGCCCGACTCCGTGCGGCAGGGCCAGCGCATCACCACGATGACGTCCGGCCAGGCCCGCTTCCCGGTGGCGCCGTCCATGTTCAAGTTCAGCCAGGCGGGCCAGTGCGGCCGTTGGATCAGCGAGTTGCTGCCGCACACCGCCGGCATCGTCGACGACCTCGCTCTGGTCAAGACGGTCAACACCAACGCCATCAATCACGACCCCGCCTGCACGTTCGTGATGACCGGCAGCGAAGTGTCCGGCAAGGCCAGCCTCGGTTCCTGGCTCGCCTACGGCCTCGGCAGCGAGAACAACGACTTGCCCGCGTTTGTCGTTCTCACACCCACCTGGTCCTCGAAATCCGCCGCTCAGGCCCTCTTCACCCGAATGTGGAGCAGCGGCTTCCTGCCCGGCCGCTACAATGGCGTGGCCCTCCGCTCCGTCGGCGACCCCGTCCTCTACATCCAGAACCCGCCCGGCGTCAGCGCCTCCGACCGCCGCACGATGCTCGATGCGCTCAACACGCTGAACCAGCGCGGCCACGAACGCTTCGGCGATCCTGAGACGCTCACGCGCATCGCCCAATACGAGATGGCCTTCCGCATGCAGAGCAGCGTGCCCGAACTCGTCGATTTCAAGGGCGAGTCCAAGG
>JBEISV010000630.1:0-2385 GCA_040375265.1 Verrucomicrobiales bacterium | reverse complement strand
GGCCGCCGTGGCGCCGGTCGCGAGCGTCGCCTGCTGGACAATCGGCTGGAAGCGCGCCCGCAGGTTCGTCTCGCACGTCCGGCGGAAATACGCGGTCGCCGCGTTGGTGGTGCCCCGCAGGATGGCCTCGGCATCGGCCAGAGTCATCTGGCGGAGGGAATCGCCCAGCACCTCGGCCGCCTGCGGCACCGCCTGTTCGGCGGCCCGGTTCATCGTGGTCACGAACTGGTCGGCCAACTGCTCCTGTTTCAGCTTGCGGAGAACCTTCTCCAGTCGGCGCACGCTGTCCGGCAATGGAATCTTCACGTCGGCGTCGGCAAGAAATCCATTGGTGGTCCCGAGCTTCGTGACGGCCTGCTGCATGCCCTTGGCCAGCGCCTCCCGCAGGCCGGCGGTCATTTCCTCCGGGGAGACCCCAGCGATCTTGCCGGCTGCGGCCACGGCTTCCGCCGTCTTCCCCTTGGAGAGGCCCAGGCGCTCGAACAATCCCTGCCCGGAGGCGGACGCCGCGGTCAGTAAAAGGCACAGCAACAGCGGGAGGCGGAGGGAGGTTTTCATTGGCGGTGGCGAGCCTGAGCCCTCGGCCGCCCGCGGCAACGGGCAATTACGCCGGCGGTGCCGGCCCGACGGCGCGTTCCCGGGTCTGCCGGCGGACCAACCAGCGGGAACCGGCTCAGCTCACGGGCACCAAGGACACCCGTTGGTTCTGGTCATTGCGGGTCACGCCCTGGGCCCGCGGATCCAGGGTCAGCGTCCCGTCCACCAGGAAGGCATAACGGTGGTGGCCGTGCTTGAGCTCCACCGACAGGGTCCACGCCTTGTCCGGGCCCTGGCGCATCGGGTGGATTACCGGATTCCAGCGGTTGAAATCGCCCACCACGCTGACCGCCTTGGCCTCGGGTGCGAGGCAGAAGAAGTTGATGGCCCGAAGGCTTTTGTGCGGCGTCATGTTCGCAAATGTGATTATTTTGTCCCAACCTGCCCCGGGGCAACTGGAGCGCAAGGGACTTTCGGATGGGGGCACCGTTGTCGGGTTGGACCGGGCCGAAGGCGCTCCGTCACGGGCACCCGCCGCCTCAGCCCAGCAGGTTTTCGAGGATGACGGACGCGGTCCGGCGAATCTGTTCCGACTGGAGGTCCAACTGCCGGTAGCGGGCGGACCAGCCGTCGGTCAGCTGGTTGCGTTCGCGCCACAGGGTTCGCAGCACCCGCTCCGTGCGCTCCACCTGTTGCAACGCCGACGCGAACGATTCGCGCCCCTCGGTCAGGTCGGTGATCTGCCCGACGAAGTAGCGGCTGATCTGTTTGTCGCGAAAGACCGCGCGCAGCAACGTGACCACCGTCTGCTCGTAGGCAAACCACCGTTGGGTCAGCAGCTCGCCGAGGAACTCGTGGCGGAGGGCGAAGAATTCCGAGCGCGGCCGTTCCGTGTATTGGCGGATCTCCTGGGCCTCGTGCGGGAACCAGTTGTAGAGCAGCGCGAAGGTTCCGTAGGTGTCGATCAGTTGCTTGGAGTTGCCGTGGTCGGTGGCGATCTCGCCGATGCAGACATCCTGCTTCAGCTCGCGGATGATTTCCGGCAGGTCGTGCAGCCGGGCGAGGACTTCGCGACCGACCGCGGAACCGTAGTTGAAGTCGCCCGGAATCAGCCAATAGACGTCGCCCGGTTGCCCTCGCTCATACGCCGCGCCCAATCCGGCATACCACATCTGGCAGGTGTCCACGCACCAGGCATCCATCACTTCGGAGTGCCGGGCGACGGTGGACCGGCGGAACTCGTCAAACCCCTCGCGGCTGCCGGCGGCGCGGATGGTCTTGTGGTCGACCACCGTGATCGGCCGGGCGTAGGTGTCGCGATCCGCGTCGAGGCGCGCGATCATCCCGTAGAGCTCCGTGAGATCCGAATAATCGTCGGGTTGCCGGAATGGATAGATGACCACCGGATGGATTTGGGCGACGCGCCGGGCAGGCGACACGGCGGTGACCTTTCGGGAACGTCGGGGTGAAGGGCGTTTCATGAATGCTCGGGGTTTGAAATCACTGCGGCCCGGCCGCCAGACGGGGGCGCACGGTTAAGCGGCCTGATCCGGCCGCTCCGGTGCCCCCCTGAAACTCAGGCCGGCTGTTCTGTCTTGGTGGTGCTCCCAATCGGCCGCGCCGACAACGATTATCTGCCCCAAGCCCAATCTGGGGGGCATCCTGGCATCCCCTCGGAGCGCCGACCTCCGACCGGGGCGGCGTAAACGACGGCACGGACATACGCCGGAGCGGAGATCGGCACTCCGGGCTGCCTGACTGGGCGCCGGCCGGCGGTCACGAAGCCATTGCACCGGCCGGCGACGCGCCCCAGCCTAGCGCCGACGAATGAAGAACAAGCCCTCGCTG
>JBEISV010000628.1:0-2405 GCA_040375265.1 Verrucomicrobiales bacterium | reverse complement strand
GACCTGGGCAACCCTATCGCGGTCCGGCAGATCAACACCTACTCGTGGCATCCCGGCAGCCGGGCGCCGCAGGTTTACCGGCTGTATGCCAGCGACGGCGACGCAACCGGCTTCAACGCGGAGCCGAAGCGCGGCACGGACCCCGAGACGTGCGGCTGGAAACTCATCGCCGCCATCGACACCCGAGCCCAGGACAGCCAGGTCGGCGGCCAGCACGGAGTCAGTGTCCGGGATTCCCAGGCCGACTTGGGCCGCCACCGGTATCTGCTCTTCGACGTCGCGCGCACCGCTGCCGACGATCCGTTCGGCCAAACCTTCTTCGCGGAAATCGATGTGATCGGCACGGACTCAACGGCCGTCGCCATCACGACGGAGGCCCCCCGGCCGATTACCCAATCGTTCGTGGCCGACGGCGGCCGGTATCACTTCACCCTCGATACGACCGTGGCCCCGGACCTCACCGAATGGGCGGACCAAAAGCTGCGTCCGGTCGTGCAGGAGTGGTATCCCAAGATCGTGGCCCTGCTGCCCAGCGAAGGCTTCACCGCGCGCACCAACGTCACCGTGCGTTTCCGGGACGACATGGGCGGCACCCCGGCCTCGGCGGGCGGACGCTTCGTGAACTGCAACGCCGGCTGGTTCCGGCGGGAGCTGCAACGCGAGGCGCTCGGCTCGGTCGTCCACGAGTTGGTGCATGTCGTCCAGAGCTATGGCAACGGCCGGCGCAGTGGCGCCGGAAACACCCGGATTCCCGGCTGGCTGGTCGAAGGCATCCCCGACTACATCCGCTGGTTCATCTATGAACCGCAGACGCAGGGAGCGGAGATCACCACGCGCAACCTGAACCGGGCGCGACATGACGCCAGCTACCGCATCAGCGCGAACTTCCTCAACTGGGTCACGACCAACCACGACGCGAACCTCGTGCGGAAGCTCAACGCAGCCGGCCGCGCGGGCACCTATCGTGAGGAACTGTGGCCGAAAGCGACCGGCAAGACGGTCGAGGAGCTGGGCGAAGCGTGGCGGAAATTCCATGAACAACGCCTCGGCGTGCCGGCAAAACCAAGTCCGGTTCCGGCGGCCGTTCCATAACGGCGGGGCGGAGGGGAATTTGGAAATCAGGAAAACAGGAACCCGGGCGGGCAAGAAACCTTTGCCCATTGGGAATCCAGACTGAAACGCAGGAGAACTTGCTTGTCTCCAGAACATCCCACCGCCCTGGACTTCACCTTCGTTCAATACCGACGGCTTGCGCGGGTAGATTCTCAGGAGGCCACGATTTTATGTATCTGAACAATCAGTCCGACTCTCTGGGCCTCTTCCTGAATGCGAAGCGCGCGACCTCGCGGAAAATTCCCGATGTGCCAACTCTCGGCATCGCGCACCAACTTCCAAAACTCGGGTAATGGCCGGTCTCTGAAATCTGTCAGAAAGTGGCGCAACGCCATAACTTCCTCTTTGGAAGCTCGAGCACTGCGCCAATGCACAACCGCAGTAACCGAAATCAGATCATCCAGAGCGGGCTCGGGGGGAGCGGCATCCCAGAGACTCGACTCCTCGTGCGCACACGCGAGACACCGAAGCACTGTCAGCGTCGTGTTCGGTGGCGAAACCAAAACCATGGCGGCTTTGCATTTGGGGCAATGAACCGGCATAGACGAGTGGCCTAACAGAATGATCAGCCGATGTGAGCAGGAGTAACCTTTCGCAACTCACGCCTCCGGCGTCACGCCAAGCACGAGGTTGAATTTCGCCGCCAGTTCGCCAGCCTTGCCGCCCTTCAACGGGGCGAACTTCACGGTGACCAAATCACGTTCGCGGCCGGCCTTGAGTTCCTTCCAGACGCCATCCTGCGCATTGCCAGGATGGCCCTTGATGTAGAGCTGCGTGGTGAGCAGGTCCTGGCCGCCGCGCCGAACCTTGTAGTGGATGTGTGGCGTGCGCGGGACGTAGGGCACCGGCTTGATCGTGCGGAAGAGGTATTCGCCGGTGGTGCCGGTGATGAACCGGCCGAAACCCTGGAAGTTTTTGTCCTGCTTGGCGCGGTTGGCGGTGTCGTCGGTGTGCAGGTAAACGCCGTTGGCATCACACTGCCAGATCTCGACGAGCGCGTTGCGGACGGGTTTGCCGCGGGCGTCCAGCACCCGGCCGCTGACGTAGGTGACCTCGCCCACGCCGGGCGTGATCCCGTTGTTGATGACGAGCAGGTCGTTGTCGGTGTCGAGCGGCAGATGGTTCGGATAATACGGTCCTTCGGTCTGCGCCGGCGTCCGGGTCAGCGCCTCGGCAAAGGCCCCGGTGGTGGTGAAGAAGGCGGCGGCGAGGCCGGCATGCCGGAGGAAGGTGCGCCGGGACTTGAGCGGGAGCAGGAGGTGCATGGGACGGAGTCCACTCCAATCCGAAAG
>JBEISV010000306.1:0-5803 GCA_040375265.1 Verrucomicrobiales bacterium | reverse complement strand
GCTGTTCGGCCCGAAGCTGTGCTACTCGGTCGGCTTCTTCCGGGCTTTGGCGTCCTTTCGGCCGCCGACGCTCCGGGTCCGCACCGCCGCCGGCGAATGGACGCAGACCAACGGCGTGCTGGCCCTCGCCGGCAATGCGCCGCATGCGGGCGGCCGCATGATGCAGATCGGCCCCGGCGCCTCGCTGACCGACGGGCAATTGGAGTTCACGCTGGTCGAGGCGGTGGGGCGCCTGGAACTCGCGCTCCAGTTTGGCCGGCTGCTGCGCGGGACCCACGTCCGGCATCCCAAGGTCCGGTTCTTTCGCGGCACCTGGATGGAGCTGGACGCCGACCCGCCGCAACCGCTGGCGATCGACGGCGAGGTCGTCGGGATGACCCCGGCCCGCTTCGAGGTGCGGCCACGGTCGCTGACGGTGCTGGGCAACCTTTGAGCGGCCGGCTGGGCGGCGGAACTGGGCCGCGATTCAAAAGTCCCGCCGGCGCAGGCGGCCCAACTGCTCCAAACCCGCCATGATCGTGTCGTGGGGCAGGCCGAAGTCGATCAGGCACGCGATTTCGTCCACGCCGATCGCAGCGACGGCCTCGACCATCTTCGCGCAGGCTTCGACCGACCCCATCAGGCCGGTCTTCTGGTAATAACGCTCGAAGGCGTATTCCAGCATGTCGTTCTTCTTCCGTTCCGACATGTCCTTCAGGCGCGCGTCACCGATCTGCCAGAGGTCCGCGCTGCTTTCGAGGTAACGCTTGAAGGGCTCGCGGACGGTCTGCTTCACCGTCGCTTCGTCCGTCCCAACAAACGTGTGCAGCATCAGCGTCACCTTGCCCGGGCCCGCGAAGCCCGCCTCGGCCCGGGCGGCCCGGTAGGCGGCGATCTTCGGGGCGAGTTCCTCGACCTTCTGGAAGAGCAGCGCAGTGAGCGCATTGAAACCCCAGGCGCCGGTTTCACCGAACCGTTCGGCGCCGCCGGAACAGGTGAACCAGATGTTCAGCTCCGGCTGGACGGGCAGCGGATGCACCGTCACCTCCGTCGCCTCGCCGTTGCCGTTGGTCACGGGAAACGGCTGGCCGGACCACATGCGGCGCACGTCGCGGATGCCGTCGAGCGTGAGCTGCTTGCGGTTGGCGTAGTTCTGCGGCGCTAGGGCGAAGTCGTTCGGGTTCCAGCCGATGGCAAAGGACAGGTCCACGCGCCCGTTCGACAGGTTGTCCACGACCGCCCATTCCTCGGCCACGCGGATCGGATGATGCAGCGGCATGACCACGCTGCCGGCGCGGATGCGGATGCGTTGCGTGGTCTCGGCCAGCACGACCGCGGCGAGCGTGGGGTTCGGGAACAGGCCGCCGAACGCATGGAAATGCCGCTCGGGAATCCAGACCGCCTCGAAGCCGCGTTCGTCGGCAAACCGGGTGGTGGCGCGGAACAGTTCAAACTTGCCACGCTCAAACTCGGCGGACTGGCTGGCGAAAAAGAGGAGGCTGAACGAGGGCCATTTCATGGACGTCCCCGGGACGTTGAACCCGGCCCGCGGAAGTTGGAACCCGGAAACGGGCGATTTCGCCGCCCCGGCAGGCAAACGGCTTGACCGGGCAGGGCGGGAACGCGGAGAACCGCGTCATCGATACGCCCGTTCCAGCCGCCACCGACCCCAATCTCGACCTGCCGCCCGGGCGGGCCGGGTTTGCGCCGACGCAATGGAGCGTGGTCCTCGCCGCGCGGAGCGATTCGGCCCGCCGGCGCGAGGCGCTCGAAACGCTGTGCGGCACCTATTGGCTGCCGATCTACAGCTACCTGCGCCGTCGGGGCAACGCGCCGGCCGACGCCGAGGACCTGACCCAGGGCTTTTTCACCCAACTGCTGACCGGCGATTTCCTGGACCAACCCGATCCGGCCCGGGGCCGTTTCCGGGGTTTCCTGATGTCCGCCCTGCGGCAGTTCCTGGCTGGCCAGGCCGAGCGGCAGGCGGCGCAGAAACGCGGTGGTGGCGTGCAGTTCCTCGATTGGACAACCGCGGAGGCCGAACGCGAGCTGGCCAACCACGGGCTGATCCAGCAGGACCCGGGCGAGGCCTACGAAACCAGCTGGGCGCTGGCCGTGATGGCCAAGGCCCTGCGTCGCTTGGAAGAGGAGCAACTCGCGGCGGGCAAGACGCGCCAATTCGTGGTGCTGAAACCTTACCTCAGCGCCACACCGACTCGCGGCGACTACGAGGCGGCCGCGCAGGAACTCGGCACCAGCCGGACGAACGTCGCGGTGTGGGTCCACCGGCTGGGCCAACGTTACGCCGAACTCGTCAAGCTGGAGATCGCCGCGACGGTGGACGATCCCGCGGAAGTGAAGGCGGAATTGCAGCACCTGGTCGCCGTGCTGCGCCGCTGACGCGAACCCCCAGGGAAAGATTCCGTGTAATTGGCGCCAGCGATTCCCGTAATCTGGCATGAGGCCCACCGCCTCAGACGGGCAGATGAACGATACCAAACATTTTATCCGCACCAGCTTCGGCCAATGCCCCAAGTGCCGGAACGCCTCCTCGGTCGCGTTGGCCGGCGGCATCTGCCTGCGCTGCGCCGCGGAGCGCATCCTCGCCCTTGAGCTCGACGATTCCGCCATCCTGGCGGCGGCAACGAAATCTTCGGCCCCGGCGTTGGTCCCGGCCGCCGCGCTGCCGATGCCGGACCGGGTGGGACCCTACGACCTAATCGAGGAGATCGGGCACGGGGGCATGGGGCGCGTGTTTGCTGCCCGGCAGGCGGGACTGGGGCGAATCGTGGCGCTCAAAGTGATGGGCTTCGGGGCGGGTTCGGTGCCGGCCGAAATCGAGATGCGGTTCTTTCGCGAGGCGCAGACGGCGGCCCGCCTGCGGCATCCGGGCATCGTAAGCGTGCACGATTTCGGCCGGGCCGACGGGCTGGTCTATTTCTCGATGGATTACGTCGAGGGCGGCGACCTGGCACAACGCCTCCGCGAACGCCCGCTCGCCCCGTGGGAAGCGGCCTCGCTGCTGCGCAAGCTGGCGCAGGCGCTGGCCTATGCGCACGCGGAGAACGTGCTGCACCGCGACCTCAAGCCTTCGAACATACTCCTGGACGGCGACGAACCGCGCCTGGCGGACTTCGGCTTGGCCGCCCAGCTCGAGGCCGGCGGCGACCTCACGCGGGTCAGTGCGGTCATCGGCACGCCGCACTACCTCGCGCCGGAAGCCCTGCGGCACGGCAGCGGCGCCCTGTCGGTCGCGAGCGACCTTTACGCGCTCGGCGTGATCCTCTTCGAACTGCTCACCGGCCGGACGCCGTTTGCCGGGGCCACCCCGGCGACGCTGCCGGCGTTGGTCGCCGCGTCGGAACCACCCTCGCCCCGCCTGCTGGCCCCGGCCGTCCCTCGCGACCTCGAAACCATCTGCCTCAAGTGCCTGGAACGGGAACCGGCCCGGCGTTACCCCAGCGCGGCGGCGCTGGCGGAGGACGTGCGGCGGTTCCTGGATGGCGAACCCATCGTGGCCCGGCCCGCAGGTGCGGCGGAACGGCTGGTGCGCTGGTGCCGCCGCCGACCCGCGCTGGCCGGCGTTTGGGTTCTGATGGCGGCTTTGGCGATCGGTTCGACCGGGGCGGCGTTCTGGATCCGGTCCGAACGGGTCCGCGCAGAGGCGGCGCTCGACCGGACGGTAATTGCGGAGGCCGCCGGCCGGGAACGGTTGCGCGAAGCCCGGGTGGCCGAAGCGAAGGCGGTGCGGCGCAATACCGTGCCGGGTCGCAGGGGACAGGCCTTGGCCGCGCTCACGGAGGCGATGCGCATTCGGCCGGACCTGGGCCTGCGCGACGAGGCGCTGGGAGCGCTGCTGTTGCCGGACTTGGAGCGGTCCGGGCAGTGGGCACCGCCGCTCGAGCGGCACGCCCAGTTTGTGCCAGCGCCGACGGGCGACGTGATCGCCACCGAAGTTCGCCGCAACGACGGCTTCAGCCGCGAACCCGCCGTGCTTTGGCGTTGGGGGGCGAACCAACCCTTCGGCCGAGTCGCCGTGGCCGGCGCGGACATGGTCGGTTCGCTGGTGTTCAGCCAGGACGGGGCGCTGCTGATGGGCCGGTATGATGACGCGACGCTGCGGCTCTGGCGAACGGGCGAGACGAATCCCGTCGTCACGCTCGAACACCGGCCGTTGCCCGGCGGCGGGCTCAACGTCGAGGGCTTCAACACCGACTATGACTTCAGTCCCGACGGGAAACTTTTCGCCCTCGGCCTGTCCCCGCGGGGCTTGTCGGTGCAGCGCACGGCGGACGGCGGGGAAATCCTCCGGTGGGAAGGCGGCCACCTGTTCAATCGGGTCGCCTGGTCCCCCGATGGCCGTCACCTCGCCGCGGCGCGCACTTCGCGGACCGACGTGCGGGAGATTTCCTTGTTGCGGGCGGCGGACCTGACGTTGGTGCACACCTTGGAACTGTCGGCGGCGGTGAACGCCATGGCGTGGTCGCCCGATGGACGCCGGCTCGCGACCACGCTGACCGACAACACGCTGGTGTTCTTCGACGCCGAGACGCGGCGGACAGTGGACCGCTTTGCGCTCACCATCCGGGATCCCTCGGAACTGACCTGGGTGGGCGGCGACCAGTTCGTGGCCATCAGCGGCGGTTTCGGGCGGGTGGTGCTGGTCAACGCGGCGACGGGCCGGGAAGAAGTCCTGCTCGACGATTGCAGTCCCGCCTCGTTGCGCGGGGCCGCGACGCCGGCCGGCGGCGATGGGTTCCGGTTGTCCTCGTTGCAGAATGTGATGACCCGCTGGCAGGTGCGGGCGCCGGTGGGCTGGCAGCCGTTGGCCCCGGGCCGGCCCAACGGCTACAACGACGCCTTCGGCAACGGGTGCCTCGACTTCACCCCCGACGGCCGCCGCGCCTTCAGCGGGCACGGCCGTTACGTCATCGTGCGGGACACCGCCACCGGTCGGCTGCTCGGCGAACTGGAGCTGCCCGACCGGAAGGCCATGGACCTTTCCTCGGTCGCCGTGGCCGGCGGTGGCAGGACCTTGCTGCATTGCTCCACCCTGGGCGGATTGGCGGCCGTGCCGGTCACGGATACCGCGGAGGGCCGGGTCCGGTTCGGACCGCCGGTGACGCTGGATGCGGAGCCCGGCTTTGCGATCACCGATCACACCGCGGACGGCCGGCGGGTGGTGTTGGCCAACAACGAGACCGGGACGCTGAAGTTCCTGGAATTGAACGGCACCACCGTGCGATCGCTCGCCCGCTGGACCGCGGACGGCCTCTATTCCGCCGCGGTGAGTCCAGACGGCGAGACCCTGCTCGTGACCTGCGGTGGCGCCGGTGAAAATCCGGCCGCCCAACGCATGCGGGTTCATCGGGCCGACGGCTCGGTGGTCCGGGACCTGGAAGGCGATGCGGCCGGGGAAGCCGCCTGGTCCGCGGCGGGCCGCTACGCGCTGACCTCGAACGGCCGAACTGACAGCACGCTCTGGGACACGCGGGAGTGGCAGGTTGTGGCATCGCTCAAGGGCGGATTGGCCGGAAATGCGACCACCTTCGCCCTCGCGCCGGACGGCAGCCTCGCGGTCATCGCCAGCCAGACCGGCGTGCATTTCGTCGCCACCGCGGACGGTTCCCGGCTGGCCTCGTTCGAAGTTCCGGGCGCCTCGGGCCTCGTGGCGGCGGTGCGGTTCCTGCCGGACAGCCAGCGGTTCGGCGTGCTGTGGCGTGACGGGCGCCTGGACCTGTTCGATGTCGCGGCGCTGCGGGCCGGTTTGGCGCCCCTGGGACTGGCGTGGTAAGCGGAAGCGGCCCGAACCCAGATCTGCCGG
>JBEISV010000226.1:0-7416 GCA_040375265.1 Verrucomicrobiales bacterium | reverse complement strand
TGACCTGCGTCGGGAAGGCCCGCGTGAGGCTGCGGGTCAGTCCGAAGACGTCACCCTTGGGGTCTTCAATGTCCTCGCCGTAGAGCGTGACCCGCGGATCGGCACCGAGCTGCGCGCGGAGCACCTCGCGCATCGCCTCCAGCATGGAGAGGGGCTTCTGTGTGAGTTCCGAAATCCGAGTTCCGAGTTCCGAATTCGACGATGGAGCCTCCTCACGTCGGCTGCTACCGGCAGAAAGTGGTGCCCGGGCATCCAAGTTCGCCATCGGATTCGGCGCGGCGAGGGCGCGGTCGGCGGCGGCGCGGATTTCCGACTCCAGCTCGGTGGAAAGCTTTTCGAGGTCGGCTTCGGTAACGCCAAGGGCCAGAAGCCGCTCGCGCAACCGGGTGATCGGATCGGCTTCGGCACGGACCTGTTTCAGCTCGCCTTCTTCGCGGTAAATCTTTTCGTCGTCGGCGTTGGTGTGGTGCGTGAGGCGCTCGACCTGAAAGACGACCACGGTCGGCTTGCCGATGCGGACGGACGCCACGATGGGACCGAGCGCGGCGTCGCAGGCCAGCGCGTCGCGGCCGTCCAGCCGGTGGATGGGCATCCCGTAAAACTCATCCGCCTCACCGTCGGGCCGATGGTAAAACGTGTTGCCGCCGGTGCGGGTGGAGATGCCGTAGCCGTTGTCTTCGATCCAGAAGAGCACCGGAAGCTGTGCGCGGACGGCCTCGGCGACGGCCTCCAGAAACTCCCCCTGCTGGCTCGTGCTGTCGCCCACGGCGCAGACCACGAGCGGCGCGGTGCCGTTGCGGGCATTGCGGATGCGGTCGGCGATCACCTCGTGGGCGACGCCGACGGCCTGGAGGGCGTTGTTGCCGACCGGGCCGACGAGGCTGAGCACCTTGAGCTTGGGCGCGCTCAGGTGGGCGCTCATCTGGCGGCCGGCGGAATGGGAGCCGGCGGTGCAGATCGAACTATGGAAGAATTGCTCGGCCGAAATGCCGCGGGCCAGCATCAGCGCCTTGTCGCGGTAATGCAGGTGCAGCCAGTCGTCGGGCGTCAGGTGCGAGTTCAGCGCCGCGCAGGCCTCGTGGCCCGCGCCACCGACGTGGAAGAACGCCTCGCCGCGGTTGACGAGTTCCATCTCGACCTTGTCCACGAGCCGCGACGCGAGCATCGCCCGGTAGAGGGCGAGGGCGCGCGGGAGGTCATTGTAGGCCACGGCCGCCCGGGCGTCCGAGGGGACGCGGGCAAGGCTGTGGCCGGTCACTGCGGCGGAATCCACAGGTCACAGGGTGGTGGAAAGCGCCGGCCGGCGAAAGCCAAACTTCGCCCTTCGTTGGCCGGGGCTGGCTGTCTCTTTCCCGGCGGCTTTGGCGCCTCGCGGCCCCAATTCGCCGCCGAGTCATTCGGGCCGGCCAAAGTCATTGAAGCCGTGCCGGGTGAAGCCGGCCTGAATCAGCGCTTCGGCCAAGGTGGCCGGCCAAGGAAGCTCCCAAGTGTAGAGCAGGCGGTCCCGCTCGCGGGCCAGAATGTCTGGATTGGCGGGCCGCCCGGCGAGCGCTTGTTGCGCCGCGGTGACGAATCCATCCCACGCTGCGGCGCCGGGCGAAGCTTCGTGCCGATGCCGCGGCGACGGTTGCCAGGGCGCTGTTACCCAATCGTCACCCACGAGGACCCGGCAGCAGCGCAGTTCCCGGAGGGAATTGACCAGGCCGGTGACGTTGCGGGTGCGGGCGCAGACGATGGCATGTTCCAGCGGATCGCCGGCCAGAAAGCAGGAGGGGCCGCCGTCCGCCGCCTGGTGCCAACCAACGGTGAAGCCGGATTCCTGCGACAACGCGGCGAGGATCTGCTGCGGAAGTCCTGGCAGCCAGTGCGGTTGGGCTGCGAGGGTGAATTCGACCGAATCCTCCCACTGATGATTGGCCCGCAGGCGACCCCGGGCGGCTTCGCCCGCGGCCGGCGAGGCAAAGCAGCCGATGACCCGTCCCTCGGGGGGCAGCGATTTGTCCGCGGCAGGTGCGGCCTCCGGTGGGGCGAGGGCGTCCTCGATGGTCACGGCGGAGCCGAGTTCGCGGCGAAGCTGGTCCAACCACAGCCGGGCGTGGCGAAACCAAGCGGAGACCGCTTCCTCTCCGGGTGGCTGTCCGCCGAGGGTGGCGTTCACGAAAGCATCATGTTCCGCCATCAGGCTTTCGCCGGCAGCCACGGTTTCCGCGGCGAGTGGCAGGGCGGACAGCTCGACGGCGTAACCAAACCGGTTCCGGGCGGCCGAGTCGGCGGCCCACAGGCAGACGCCGGCCCCGCAATCGAAGAAGCAACGCAGGTGCATCGTATGGCCGAAAGCTTAGCCGGGGTCGGTCCGGAACGCAGGCCTGGAGCATCGGCAAAAAAAGACGCCGGACGGTGGCCCCGTCCGGCGTTCGGCTTCCCTAGCGCGGAGCGCTTATTGCGGACCGGTGGTAATCAGGTCGTCCTTCTTGGCCGCCCAGAGGACCGAGTTCTTCAGCAACTGTTGGTAGGCGGGATGGCTGTGGGCGACACCGTCGTGGCCGAGGGTGATGCCCGCGATGCGGGTCGCCGGGTGCTTGACCACGAAGACCTGCGGGTAGGTCTTGTTCTTCGCGGTGGAGGTGGCGGTCGCCAGCACCTGGATGGGCGTGCCGGCCGTGTCGGGCTCGAAGTAATACAGCTCGTCGCTGAGCTTGAAGCTGGGGGGCACACCCTTCAGCAGGGGATGGGAGGCGTCGGTGACCGTGACGTCGAATTCACCGTAACGGTCGTGACCGCGGGAACCGCCGCCGGCCAGCTCCTTGTTGAAGGCCGACCAGTCGGGCCAGTTATACCAGAGGCCGGGATGCAGCAGCACGAGGCCCTTGCCGGCCGCCGCATGGGCGAAGACCGCCTCGCGCACGCCGGCGTCGGGGAACGCCTTGTTGGCGCTGATCAGCAGCACGTCGGCGGCCTTCACGTCGTCGACCGTGACGTCCTGCGGTTCGAGGTAGTTGGCGCTGATTTTGGCGGTGGCGTTCAGCATCCGCACGTCGGCGAGGTTGAACCACCGTTCGTAGTCGTGCGACGCGCCGCCGCCGATGAGCAGCGTCTTGAGGCCGTCGCCCCACTTTAACGCGGCGCGTTTGGCTTTGGCCGGTTCGGTCGACGCTGGGGCCGGGGTGCCGGCTTCGGTGTCCGCGGTGATGGCGAAGAGCGTCGGCGTGACGGAGTTGTCGTAGCTCTCCAGCGTCAGCTTCTCGATGACGGCCTTGAAATTCTTCACCGCCTTGCTGAACCAGCGGATCTGTCCGCGGCCCCGGACCAGCTGGGGCAGGCTCTTTGAGCCCGGCACATCGTGCGCGCCGTTGTAGTCGGCGATCTCGACGCCGTTGCGGAAGACCATCTCCTGCGTCTCACCGCCGGCATGGTGGAGAGTGACCTTCATCACCGGGACCTCGTCGCTGACGGCCGGGTAGGCCCAGCCGCCGACGCCACCGAGGAAGTGCAGTTGGGCGGCCGCGACGCCGACCTTGACCTCGACCCGCTTCGGCAGGGTCTTCCGGGCCCATGAGTCCGGGGCGCCGCCCTTGAGCAGGACCACGTTCGCGACGGCCTTCTGCGGGCTGATGACGTCGAACGGAATGTCGCCCACCTTCTTCAGGCCATAGCTGCGGAAGGTCACGGTCTCGTCCACGTTGTCGGGGCTGATGTAGAGGCCGCGGCTGTTGTTGGCCGTGAACGCGCTGGTCAGGTCAATCATGCGGAACCGGCTTTCGTCAGCGCACAGGTAGGCCAGCATGTCGCGGAGGCCCTCGGCGCCAAGCTGCTCGAAGCCCTCGGGCATGAGCGAGCGGCCGGTGGAGCTCCGGGACTTGATGTCGGCCGTCCGCAGCGTGAAGTCGGAGGTGGCGTTGCGCAGGACGACCTCGCTGGCGTTCTCGCGGTCAATGATGCCATCGTAGGTCTGCTCATCCTTCGTCTCGATGAGCGTCGAGACGAAGTTGGGTTCGACCAGTCGGTTGGGGTCCACGATATGGATCAGCAGGTCGGCCGGCCCGTGGGCACCCATGCCGGTGAGGTTTGGCGCTAGGTTGCGCCCCTCGTTCTTGTAGACGTGGCAGCCGGCGCAGTTGGCGGCGTAGAGCTTCTTGCCGTTCTCCAGGTTGCCGGGCTTCACCACCTCGGGGGTGAACTTCGCGATGAGTGCGTCCTTCTCCTTGGCCTCGGGGCCCTTGAGGTCGTCGATCACCTGGTTGGCGCGCTTGGCGACGGCCTGGTCGGGGTGCGTGCGCAGACGGTGCTGGCGGGCCGGCCCGAGCTTGAGGAGGTCCACCTGCTTGGCGGCGACCGCGTCGAGGAACGCGTTGGCCGTGTCGGCGCGCTTCACGAGCTGGCCGAAGGCGGGCTCAACGAGGTCGGCGGCCAGTTGGCCGAAGACCGGCACCAGCGCCCCGGCGGCGTCGGGCGCGTTGCCGAGGGCGTCTACGATGCGCTTTTGCAATGCGATGCTGGCGTCCCCGCCGAGCAGCTTGGCGACCGCGGGAACGATACTGCCATCGAGCTTGCGGACGCCGACGAGGTTGGCCGCAACCTGGCCGCGGGCGTCGTCATTGAGCGACTTGTCGGCGAGCGCGGCGATGGCCTTGGTGACGGCGGGCTTCACGTCGTTGGCTAGCTTGCCGTCCTGGTCCCAGCGGGCGACGAGCGGCAGGACCGAGCCGGCAGTGCGTTCGGAACCGAGCAGCTTCTTCAGCGACGCGGCGAGGGAATCGCTCCAGGCGGGGGCGGCGTTGCCCTTCAGGTTCGCGGTGAAGGCGTCGAGCGTGGCCTGCTTCAGGCCGTCGGCCGAGGCGGGAGCGCCGGCAAGCAACGCGACCAGCTTGGCCCCAGTGGTGGCGTCGGGGCTGTTGGCCGCGAGGCGGGCGAGGTGCGGGACGAAGCTGGCCAGGAAGGCGGGGTCCTTCGCGCCGAACGCGGCTTCGAGGTAGAGCAGGGGATCCTTGGCGGCGGCGCCGACGGCGGCCGATTCCACCCAACGATCCTTGAGGCTGGGCCAGACGGCGACCACGGCGTCGGCGGTCTCGCGGGTGGCCGGGAAGGATCCGAGGGCCATCAGCGCATTGATCTGCGCGCGGCCGTCCTGGTCCTTGAGCAAGGCCTGGATGGCGGTGCGGGACGGGTTGCTGATCTCGGTGCGTTCGCCGGCGATCTTCGCGGCGTTCTTGCGGACGGCGCCGTCCTTGTCCTGCAACGCGGCGAGCAGCACGGCGTCGTCGAGCTTGCCGAGGTTGTTCAGGGCATACACGGCCTGGAGGCGGCCATACTTGCTGGCGCTGCCCTTTGCGGTCTGCACCAGCGGTTCTGCGGCCTGCGGGGCCTGTGTCTCGTTGAGCAGGCGGTTGGCGGTGCCGCGGACCCAGCCGTTGGGATGTTCCAGCAGCTTCACGAGGCCGGCGGGATCCTTGGCGTCGAGCTTCGCGGCGGGCAGCGCCTTGGCCTCCTTGTGCTGGATGCGATAGACGCGGGTGAAGTGATGGTCGCGGTCAGGCCGAGTGGCGGCGTTGCGCGCGCCGTGGGCGGGGCCGCGGGTGTCGTTGTGGACGGCGATCTGGTTGTAGAAGTCCACGAGGTAGATCGCGCCGTCGGGGCCGACGCGGGCCGTGATCGGGCGGAACCAGTAGTCGGTGCTCGCGATGAACTCGGTCTGCTTGCGGCCGTCTTCCTTGCGGCCCTGGTAGGTCGCGCCCTTTGGGTCGAGGAACTCGTGGTGGAAGAGTTGGCGCGTCGCCTCGCTCATGAAGAACGAATAGCGATCGTCTGGTGCCCACTTGGCGGGCCAGGCGCCGCCGTCGTAGATCGTTGAACCGGCCGCGGCGGTCCAGGCGCCAACCCAGTCAATCTGCACGTAAGGCTGACGCTTCTCATCAAAGGCCGGATAAATCTTGTTCTCCTCGATGACGTTGAGGAACGCCTTCATGCCGCCGATCTGGCCGCGGGCGAGGACCTTCTCGGGAATGACGACATGGCAGATCGGCTCGCCGCAGGTGGCGGTCGTGAAGACGATTTCGCCGTCGGGCGCGACTTCGCAGCCCCAGGTGTTGCAGCCGCCGGCGGCGATCTGCTCGAGCATCGAACCATCGGGACGGAACCGGAACACACCGGCCGCGATGTCGCCGAATTTCTTCGAGCCGTCGCCGGAGGTCACGCGGCCGCGGGTGTAACCGACCGTGCCGTAAACCCAGCCGTCAAAGCCCCACTTGAAGTTGTTGATGACGGCGTGCGTGTCGAATGTGCCCCAACCGGTGTAGAGCGTCTCGACCTTGTCGGCCGTGCCGTCGCCGTTCGTGTCACGGATGAAGAGGATGTCGGGCGCCTGCGAAACGATGACGCCGTCCTTCCAGAACACCGATGACGTGGGCAGCTCCAGGCCGTCGGCAAAGACCGTCTTCTTGTCCATCACGCCGTCGCCGTTCGTGTCTTCCAGGATCGAGATGCGGTCCTGCGGCTTGCGCGGCTGTTTGCCGCCGACCGGGAAGTGCGCGGGATCATTGGCGCGGTTCCAGTAGGCCTTGAAGTCGTTCTTGTTCACGTCGAGGCCGCCGGGATATTCGGGCGTTTCGACCACCCAGAGGCGGCCCTGCGCGTCCCAGTCCACCGACATGATCTTCTCGGACACGTTCTCGTCGGCCGTCAGCGTGACGTTAAACTCGGGATGCGTGTTGAAGGTCTTGATCGCGTCGGCCGCCTTGCGCGGGCCACCGGCAGGATACTTCAGCGAGGCGAGCTCCTCGGCCTTGGAGAATTCGTCCAAGTTGGCGCGCTTGCCGGCCCAGGCCAGGCCGCGCAGCAGCAGCGTGCGGTAGTGCGGCGTGCTGAACACGTCGAACTCGTGGCCGGGCAAGCTCACGAACACCCGGTAGGGAGCCGCGCCGCCGGCCAGGGTCTTCTCGTAGGTCCAGACCTGCGGCCAGATGCTGAAGACGTCCACGAAGCTCTGCGCGAGCACGTTCACGTCCGTCGCCATGTCCATCTGGTTGTAGACCTCGTCCTTCCAGTCGAAGTTCGACATGCCCTTCGTGATCGGGTCCTCCGGGTTCACGAAGTAGATGCCGACCTCGCCCTCGCGCCACTGGGTCTTCTTCTCGCCGTCCCAGCGCCAGGCGCCGCCGATGATGCGTTTGCACCATTCGTGCTGGTCGGCGCTCACCACGCCGTCGTGGATCACCACCACGCCGCCGCCGCGTTGCAGGAACTTCTCGAAGCGGGTGCGTTCGTCGCCGACGATCTTCATGCCGTCCGCGGCGTAGATGATCACGACGTCGGTGGCGTCGAGCTGGGCGGCGGTGGGGAACTCCATCGCGCCGCTGGTGGTGACGCCGCGTTCGCCGAGCAGCTTGGTCCACTCGCCGAGGAAGCGGGGATGGTCATGCT
>JBEISV010000565.1:0-2910 GCA_040375265.1 Verrucomicrobiales bacterium | reverse complement strand
GGCGGCCCCCGGGGGGGGTGCCCCCGCGACGAGGGCGAAGAGGACGGACAAGGACGATTTCCAGCGTCGAATTGAATGCTTCGGCAAAAACATGGTGCGGTTCCGAGGAGCGGCCTCCCTGCGCTGGGAAGCCGCTTCAGCCACTACCACCGGGAAACCGCGGGCCGATTACGGGAAAAATGTGCGAACTGGGGTGTGGCTCCCGGAGCACCCAATGCCCGGCCAGATTCCTGCGCGGGGAAGCGTGCTTCCTGAAATCGGCCACGGTAGGCTTTTCCGCCATGACGTTTCTTCCGGTCGCCCAGCGTGAGCTGCTCGCCGCCTCGCGGCGGCGGGTCACGTTTCGCGTCCGGGGGGCGGCCGGCATCCTCGCGGTGCTGGTCGGATTCCTGGGTCTGCTGGGCAACGGCTCGGGCAACGGGGCCGGGGCACCGGTGTTCCATTTCCTCGCCTACCTCGCGGCGTTCGTCAGCGCCGTGGCGGGCCTGATCCTGACGTCCGACGCCATCGCCGCGGAACGGCGCGAAGGCACGCTGGGCCTGCTGTTCCTCACGGACCTGACCGGAGCCGACGTGCTGCTGGGCAAGCTGGTGGCCGCGAGCGCAGCGGCGGCGACGGCGTTGCTGGCGGTGTTTCCGGTCATGGCCGTGGGCATGATCCTGGGCGGCGTGACCGCCGGCGAATTCTGGCGGCACACGTTTGCCCTGGTGAACCTGCTGTGGGTTTCCGTTTGCGTGGGACTGCTGGCCAGCGTGTCCACCCGGGAAAGCGGGCGCAGTCTGGTCTATGGCGGAATAGCGCTGCTGTTGCTGACGGTCGGTTGGCCTTGGTTGGCCAGCGTGGTTCGGCAGGCGAGCCTGTTTCCGTCGCTTGATTGGCTGTGGGCGGTGAGCCCGGTGGAGGCGTTCAGCCATGCCGACCACGGTTACTTTACCATGCGACCGGATCGCTACTGGCAAGCCTTGGCCGTGTCGCATGGGGTGGGATGGGGCTGCCTGGGGGTGGCGGCGTGGTGGTTGCCGCGGGCGTGGCAAGATCAACCCGCGGAGACCACCGAACTGGCGCCCCGAGCGCGGCGGGACTGGCGTCCGATGGCAGACGCACTCAATCCCGTGGCCCGGCTGGCCCGGCCCACAAGACGCGAGCAGGCGTTGGTCTGGACGATCACGGGCGTCACTTTGGCGGTCGCCGCCGGCTGGGCGCTGACGGGGAACTTTGGCATGACGTTCCCGGTTTGGGGTTCCCCGTGGTTCTCGCCGGCGTTCCTGCTGCTCAAGGGCGTGTTCGCGTGGCGGTGCTGCGTCTTCTTCAACGGCTTGCGGCACGGCGCGGGGGAACTGTTGCTGACCACCCCGCTGCGGGAAATGCAGCTCATCGGGGGCGGTTGGGCCACGGCCCGGTCGCTGGTCCAGACACCACTGATGGTCCTGGTAGGCGCCTATGCGCTGACCGCAATTCTGAGCGGGCTCGTCGATCAATCTGGCACCAACGCCTTGGTGCTGTCCGCCGCGGGCAACTTGGTTTTGCCCGCCCTGGTTGTGGGCACTTTGGTCCTCGACCTCGTGGTGCTGGGCTGGCTGAGCGTGCGGTTCGGGGTAAATTCGGGCAGTCCGATGGCG
The DNA here is from genome assembly GCA_040375265.1 of Verrucomicrobiales bacterium. Lineage (GTDB taxonomy): Bacteria > Verrucomicrobiota > Verrucomicrobiia > Limisphaerales > UBA9464 > CAIWAH01. The sequence goes on along the minus strand of JBEISV010000565.1, from coordinate 1,291 downwards.
GCCCTGGGCAAGGCGTTGGCCGTGCTCTTCGTGCCGCGGATCATCTTCTGCGTGCCGGACCTCGTGAGCGCCGCCGTAGTGCTCGCCTGGGCGCGGGGCTACATGGGCCGCAGTTATCCCCGGGGTCTGACCGACATGCGCCTCGATCCGGAAGCGGGATTGCGCGACGCCGTCCGGGGCGGTTGAACTCCGGGAGAAATTTTCAATGAACGAAAGCCTGCCTCCAACCTTGCTGCGGATTCTCCGGGAAACGCCCGAATTTCAGGGCGCCTTCCTCGTGGGCGGCTGCGTGCGCGACTGGCTCCTCCAGGTGCCGGTGAAGGACTTTGACGTCGAGATCTTCGGCCTCGGCTACGAACGCCTCAACGGCGTGCTGTCCCGCTGGGGCCGGACCGATGTCGTCGGCCGCTCCTTCGGCGTGGTGAAGCTCACCGTGGCGCCGGGCGAGACCTACGATTTCAGCCTGCCGCGGCGCGACTCGAAGGTCGCCCCGGGCCACCGCGGGTTCCAGGTCCAGTGCGACCCGGACCTCTCGCCGGAGGAGGCGTCGGCCCGGCGCGACTTCACGATCAACGCGCTGATGTGGGACCCGCGCCGGAACGTGCTGCTGGACTTCAACCGCGGCCAGGATGACCTCCGGAACCGCGTGCTCCGCCACACGAGCGACGCCTTCCCGGAAGACCCGCTGCGCGTGCTGCGCGGCATGCAGTTCGCGTCCCGCTTCCGGCTGACCGCGGTGCCCGAGACGATCGAGCTGTGCCGGAGCATCGCCGACACCTACCGCGAGCTGCCGGTGGAGCGGGTGCGAGAGGAATGGCTCAAGTGGGCGGCGAAGTCGGTGCTGCCCAGTGCCGGGCTCAACTTCCTCCGTCAGGTCGGGTGGCTGGCGCACTTCTCGGAGGTCAGCGCGCTCGTCGGCGTGCCGCAGGACCCGGAGTGGCATCCGGAAGGCGATGTGTGGACGCACACGCTGCATTGCTGCGACGCGCTGGCCGAGCTGCCCGAGTGGCGGGCGCTGGAGGAGGAAACCCGGATCGCCGTGATGTTCGCGGTGCTGGCGCACGACTTCGCGAAGCCGCAGTGCACCTTCGCGACCGAGAAGCACGGGCAGATGCGCATCGTGTCACCGGGCCACGAGCCGGCCGGGGCACCCATCGCGGAAGTTTTCCTGCACCGAATCGGCGCTTCGCACTCGCTGCTGGCCCGCGTCCCGCCGCTGGTGGCGAACCATCTGGCGCACTTGCAGGAACAGACTCCGCGTTCGGTGCGCCGCCTCGCCAACCGGCTGGCC
>JBEISV010000037.1:0-18439 GCA_040375265.1 Verrucomicrobiales bacterium | reverse complement strand
TGGGCGAGGGCGTGACCTATTTCATTGTGGAAGTTCCGCCCGAGGTTTACGCGACGACCAACACCTTGGTCAGCGTGACGGGTGGTCCGCTCAACTTGCTCTATAGTCAGACGGGATTGCCGGACGGCTTCCAGACAGACGATTACCTGCTGCTGAGTGGCGTGATCGACACGCCCCAATCCAGCCTGCTTTTGACCAACGTCCTGCCGCAGCTCCAGCCCGGGCAGCGCTACTATCTGGGCGTGCAGAACCCGATTCCAGGCCTGGCAACCACCTTCACGGTCCAGGTCGATTTCGGACTGCCGTTGACGGCGCTCACCAACAATGTGCCGTTCCAGGGCACCAATCCCAATCGCGGCTTGATCGATTATTATTCGTTCAACGTGACACCGGACGCCTTGGGAGTGCGGTTCTCAGTGTCGAACCTCAACGGTGATGTCAATTTGGTCGTGAGGCGCGCGCCGGACTTCCCGACCCGAACGGTGTTTGACTATGCGAGCACGAACACCGGTATCCTGCCGGAATCGGTGCAGATCGACCCGTTCAGCAATCCGGTGCCACTGGCTCCAGGGCTCTGGTATCTGGGAGTTTATCCCTCCGATCCGAATCCGACGAACCAGATCAGCTACACGATTCTGGCGCAGGAATTGGTCGGTAATACGACACCCATTACCAATGGTGTGCCTTTGGCGGCGGCGATCACGAATGCGGGCGTGATCGAATACTATTACCTCGACATCACCAACACCGTGGAATCGGTCACCTTCGCCGTGACTAACGTCATTGGCGATGTCGATCTCTACGTGCGGAAGGGGTTGCCGCTCCCGGGGCCGTCATCCTTCCAGTATGCCAGCACGAATTCTGGCAACGCGGATGAACTGATTGCGCTGCAAGCCATCCGGAACTCGGACCTGCAATCGCCTGGCCGCTGGTATTTGGCGGTCATTCCCCGCGATCCGGTGCCGGTCAGTTACACGGTCGTGGCCAAGTATCAGGAGCCCGATACGAACATCCGGTTCCTCCTCGATTCCGTGCCCGACATCGCTTCGGCCACCGTGGGGCCGACTAACCTCCTGTATCGGTTTGACGTGCCTCCCGATTCGACCACCCGGATCATTTTTGAGATTTACGGCCTCACCGGCGATGCAGATCTGCTGGTGTCCAAGGACCTTCCGCCGGATCAGAGTCCGACGGTGCTTTTCAGCATCAAGCCGGGGTTGCAGAACGAACTGGTGGTCGCGGCCGATGATCGTTTCCCGCAACTGGGCGGCGAATGGTATGTGCAGGTCCGCTTTCCGGGTGCCTTGACCAACGCGGTTGAGTGCACGGTGCGGGCGGCGACCCGACAAAATGGATTGCTGGTCAGCGCGGCTCCCCTGGTGATGACTTACAGTGATCCGACTGCGGCGGGACAGACTCCCATCATCCAATGGAATTCCGTGCCCGGTGAGTTGTATCAGGTTCAGTCGACACCCAACCTGTCGTTGAACCCCTTGGTCTGGACCCCCGTCATTTCCCCCGCGGTGATGCCTGGAGAGCAAGGGTTGGCGTTGATTCCCTTCGCGAACCCGACGTTCCCAACGTTCTACTACCGGGTAATCCAACTCCCGAATCCCTGAACCTGCCGTGGGGGCACTCGTCATCTCGCTTAATCCTGCCGTTGACTGCGAATGGCGGGTCAAGGCGGTCTTGCCCGAGGAAAAGAACGAGATTCTGGAGGAAGTCCGTTGGCCCGGTGGGAAGGGGATCAACGTGGCCCGCTGGCTGACTTGGCTGATGGAGCCGAATCGACTGTTTCTCCCGCTGGGAGGGGATACCGGGCGTGAGCTTTCGCAGGGGTTGCGGGCGGAGGGACTCACATTTGCCCGCTTCCCACTCAAGGAATCCAACCGGGTCAACGTGGTTGTGACGCAGGAATCCGGGCCTCAATTCCGGTTTAACCAAACCCGCCCGCAATTGGACAGGGTGACTTCTCGACGGCTGGTGTCGCGGGCAGCAGAGCTGGCCCGCCGGGGAGATCCGGTCGTCATTTCCGGGACGTTGGCGTTCGGCGCCCCGGCGGACAGCTACGCCCGGATTGCGGCGACGGCACGGCGAGCTCGGCGCCGGGTTTTTCTGGATTGTGATCGGGAGCCCTTCAACCGGGCGCTCCAAGAGTCGCCGTTCCTGGTGAAGCCGAACGAATTCGAGCTCGCCCAGTGGGCTGGAAGTGAGTTGCCGTCCCTCGACAAAGTGGCCCGTGCGGCAGCCGAGCTGTCCCGGGTGACCGGCGGCTATGTGCTGGTTTCCCGGGCCGGATCTGGGGCGTTACTGGTCAGCGAAAAGGCCGGAATCCAGCTGTCGGCCGGGGTGCCGGCTGTGACCGTCAGGAACACGGTGGGCGCGGGCGACGCGATGCTGGCGGGTGCGATTGCCGCTTCCAACCGATCAGACCAGCCGGCGAATTGGCTGCGTTGGGCGATCGCCACTGGGTGTGCGGCCACTGAAGTGCCGCCCGGTAAACTGCCGACCCGCCGGCGCTGGCAGCAGCTGTTGCGGGAAGTGCCCCTTATGAACAGTTGAGGGGGAACGCAGCGGCGGGCGTTGCACGTGGACTAGGTGGGCCGGTAGCAGCCTTCTTTCTCGATGATTTCGGCCACACCCGCCGGGACCAGGTGGGCGATGGGCTTACCGTCGGCGACCCGTTGCCGAAGTTCCGACGACGAGACCTTTAGCGGCCAGCCCGCGAGGTGAACCAAGCGCCATGGCGGTGGCAAGGTCGCGTCGGCTTGGCCTGGCCTCGGGATCACCACAAACGTCACCATGCTCGCAAGGCGGTCCGCCGCCCTCCATTTCGGCAAGGTCGGCACATGGTCCGCGCCGATCAGCCAGAACAGCTCAGCCGCCGGGTAGTCGGCGGCAAGCGCCGCCACGGTATCTACGGTGTAACTGACACCGCCGCGTCGGAGTTCAATTTCGCTTACGGTGAAACGCGATCCTCCGGCCGTGGCGACCCGAAGCATCCTGGACCGGATGGCGCCGGACGCTGGAAGCGAGCCTGGCTTGAAGGGAGATTGCGATGCCGGCAGAAAGATCAGCCGATCCAATGACAGTTCCTCCAGCGCCGCATGGGCGACCAGCAGGTGCCCGCAATGCACCGGATCAAATGAACCACCGTATAGACCGATCCGCATGGCTTCAGGTTATACGTCCAACCGGCGGAGGGCAGCGCCAAGTTGCCTGAGCAGGAGTTTGGTTTTCTGGGGCCTAAAATTCGTCATGTTTCGCCAGCCTCGCCCAACTCGCCAACCTGAGTGGAATCGGCAGATCCCACGGTCGATTGCGCTGGTAGTCAGGTGGGTCAGCGGGATTCCTGCACGACGTTTCGGCGGTCGATGCCCACGTCCGCGATGATCTGCTTTGCGCCGGAAGGCCAGATGACCTCCGCCGCATCAACCTTTGAGTTCGGGCCGAGACCGAAGGTCACCTCGAACTCGCTTGCGCTGAGATAGCTCTTCGCCGGCATCACTTGCCGCCACAGGGATTCGCCGCCGGCGGTCACCTTGACCCATGCCCCGATGGCGTCCCGGTTTGACTTCGAGCCGACCAACTTCAACCGCACGTGATGGTTGCCGATGGCTTGGTCGTTGCGAAGCAGCATCGGACTGCCTCCGACCTCCGTCAGCACGACGTCCAGGTCGCCGTCGCCATCCATGTCGGCAAACGCGCTGCCACGCCCGACGGCAGGCTTGAACAAGTCGGGTCCGGCCTGCTGCGCGGTGACATTGATGAGTCCGCTGTCGCCCGCATTCCAGAAAAGCTGGGCCGGCTGGCGATAGGATTGGCTCGCCTGGACCTTGGTGATTTCCTCCTCCAAGTGCCCATTGCAAGTGAGCACGTCGGAACGTCCGTCGAGGTCGTAGTCGAAGAAGAAGAAGCCGAACTTGAGGAGCAGCCGGCTGGCAGGGCCGATTCCCCAGGAAATCGCCTCGTCGGTGAACAGGGTCCCGTCGCCTTGTGCCACGTAGAACGCGGTCATTTCATTGGCGAAGTTGCCGATGCCGATGGCGGCTTTGCCTTCCCGGGTAAATCGGGCCGTGTCGATCCCCATTGCTCCGCGGGTGTTTCCGTAACTGTCGAAGGCCACCCCGGCGAGGGCGCCGACCTCCTTGAAGGTGCCGTTCCGCTGGTTTTCGAGCAGGAGGTTCTGGGTCGTGTCATTGGCGATGACCAAGTCCATCCAGCCGTCGCCGTTGTAGTCGAACGGGGCTACTCCCAGCGTCTTGGCCAGCGGCACCCCGGTGGAGGTGTTCTTGACTTGCACCCCGGAAGTCCCGGAGACATCGGTGAATTTTCCGTCGCCGTCGTTGCGGTAGAGGTGAGGGAAGGCGCCTTGGAAGTTCATCGGCGGCCCGTAAGCGCGGCCTACCCCGACCAGCGTGTAGCCGACTTCACGATCAATCTCCGGCGACCAACGGACGTAACTGCCGACAAAGAGGTCGAGGTCTCCGTCGTTATCCAAATCGAAGAAGGCGCCGGCCGTGCTCCAATCCTTCGGATCACCGGCGACGCCCGCACTGGCGGTGACCTCCCGGAATTTCAGCGAACCTTCATTGTGAAAGAGGTGTCCGCCGCCTACGGACGAGATGAAGACATCGGTTCGGCCGTCGCCATCGTAGTCGCCCAGGGCGACGCCCATCCCATACAACGGGACATCCAAGCCCGATCCCGCGGTCGCCTCCGTGAAGTGTCCTTTGCCGTCGTTACGGTAGAGGGTCGAAGTCGCCGCCTTGGTTCCGGCCGGCAGTTTGCCCGGCCATTGAGTGGAGTTGACGAAAAGGAGTTCCGGCGCGCCGTCGCCATCCAAGTCGGCAAAGGCGACGCCGCTCCCCATCGTCTCGGGCAACAACTTGTCGCCATACGCGCCGTTTTGGTGACGGAAGGAGATGCCTGCCGCGGCGGTGACGTCGGTAAAGCGGACGGCGGGAACTCGGGCGACGGCATTCGTTGGAGCGGCCTCGGGCGCGGATACGTGGGTGACCTTGACCGGCCCGGCTGACTTCTTCGGCTTGAGCAGCGCAAATGCGCCCCCACCCAAGGCGGCGAGCACAATCAGGCCCACCAATGAGATTCGCAGGCCCCGGCTGATCGCGGCGTCATCCTGCTGGACCAACTCTTCCTGTTCTTCCGGGGGCGGGGGATTGGCTTGTTTCATGGAATAAGGGCAGACGAATCCGGCAGATCGCAGAGCGGGTAGCCCATCAGCTTGGCGGCGTCTCGCATGCGCCGATCCCCGGTCACCAAGGGCCAGTCCTGCAATTGGTCAGCCGTGGCGAGGTGTAGCGCATCCAACGAACGGAGCGGAACCTCGGGATGCACCCGTTCGATGATCCAGTTTGCCCGCCGGACGACGGCGTCGGAAATCGAGGCAAGGTCGAAGACGTCTTCGAGGTAATGCCGCTCGAACAGGCGCCACGCGTGGCGCCGAAGTTCGGGAGCAATGCCTTTGTGCCGCTCCTTCGCGATCAAGGCTGCCCAAACTTCCGTGTAGGCCAGCATCGAGGAGGAGACCGGCTGACCATCTGTCAGCCGGCCGTAGAATTCGCTGTCCGGCTCGCGCACGAGTAGCTTCAACAGAATGCTAGAGTCCAGATACATGGTCAGGCGCGACCGTCCCGGTCATCGCGGATGATTTTTTCGGCCGAAGGGCCGCCCGCCAGTGGTTGGGAGCGAAGCCATTCCCAATCGACCCGAAATACCTTTCGCCGGGCGCGGACCGAGACCAAGCGGGCCTTGGGCTGGCCGTCGCTGGTAATGATGACCTCATTCCCCAGGGCGGCTTCCTCCAGAAGGCTGGAAAGCTGGTCCTTGGCCGAGCGCACGTTGATGGACATGGAAGGCGGCTCAGCTAGGGCTGCTTCTTGGAGCGTCACCCCGGTGGGAGCGGCTTCCGGGTAGCGGAATGTCTTCTTGGATTTCTTCATGCCCGCAGTGTGGCCGCAAGTGGCGTCACGTGCAATTACTTTGTAGCCTCAAGTGGCCTCATTGCCGTGTCGCGGTTGATTTTTGGCAATTCGAACCCGCCGGGTCGTTGAAGGTCATAGATCACGATGGCTTGGGCCGCGTGATCGGCGGCGGGGTCGCGGCGGCGGGCGGCGGCGACCGCCAGGTCGCGGGCGTTGTCGTCCGGGCGATACTTTTCATGCAGGCGGCGGTGTTCCTCGGACTTCGCCTTGTCGCCGAGCGAGGCGTAGATCAATCCGAGGTTGTAGTGGGCGGTCATGTTCTCCGTGTCAATGGCGAGGGTATCCTTGAAACGCTTCTCGGCTGCCCGCAGGAACTCGTCTCGCCGCGTTGGATTCGCCCGCTCCATCTTGGCCCGCTCGAAGAGTGTCTGGCCCAATTCGTTGATGACCTCGTAGTCGCGGCTGAAATTGAAGCCCCGCTTCTCCAGTTCCGGGTAGCGATCCTCAAGGATGCTGGTGAACTCCTTGATGGCTTCGTCGAGGTAGCCGTTCTGCTTGTTCACCAAGCCGTTAAGCCATGCGATGGTCCAGCGATTGCCCGGTGGGCTGAATCGGTTCGTGTCGTTGGCGCGTTGCAACGCCGTCACGGCGTCGTTGAGCCGGCCTTCCTTGAAGAACACGCGGGCCAAATTCAACGGGCCGTCCGGGCGCCCCAGTTTCTCGACCTCCTCGAAAGCCCGGGCTGCCTGGATGAGTTCACCTTTCTCGCTGCCCTTGTCGCCCTTGAGGAACAGGCCGATTCCGTAGTCATTCCAACGCTGCCACGGCGGCAAGTTCCGGGTTTGGTTGGTAAGGTCCGCCGGCAGGGATAGCCCCCCCTCGATTGGAAAGGTGACCTTGTCGGAACACATCACCGTGATGGGCAGCGGATTCGTGAGCTGGAGCGGGTCGCCGCGCTGGTATCCTTTGTGATACGTGTAGTTGTAGTAGATCGTGTCGAACTTCCGGTAGTTCAGCTTCACCTCCACCGTCAGCGGCTCTTTCTGGTCGGGCGGAACCGTGAGGCGATAATGCACGACGTTCGCGGCGCCCGGGGGAATCTGGTTGTTGTAGAGCGGCACAAAAATGTCCTGGGCATTGCGCCGGTCGATGCGGTAGCCCTCCCGGTCCAGCATGTAGACGTTGACGAAGTGGGACCAAGGATCGGTTTCCTTATGCCGGCCGAGCCCGCCGCTGCGGCCGAGGACCTCGCCCGACGTGTCCGTGACGTTTGCGTCCACCCACAGTTCGTTGGAGTCCACCGTGCCTTGCGTGAGCGGGTGCCCGACCCCGACGGTGCGGACGACGGTTTCCAGCAGGTAGGTCTTGCCGGGCTTCAGCTTGGGCAAGGTCGGCCGGATCGGACCAATGAAAGGCGCGTCAATCGTGCCGCCTTCCTTCAGGCCGAAGATGTCCACCCGCACGGTATCCTTCATGAACTCCTGATGCTTCCGGATGACTTCCGCCTTCACAGCCTCGGGTTGGTCTCGCACGTAGGCGACGCCGGTGTTGGCGCTGGGGAAAAGGTGATTGTGGATGGAGGTGAATTGGTTGGTGCCAAACTTCTTCGCGGCAAAGTCGTCCGACTTTTGGAGCGGCATGTGGCACTCGCTGCAATTCGCCTTCGCCTTCTCCGGGAAATAGAACGCTCGCGCGTTAATTCCGGAGACGCCTGACAGCAGGAAGGAATCGTAGTGGTTTTGTCCGCGCAGCCAGTCTTTGTAGTCATTGACCGTCTTTGGGATGCTCACCTTGTGGCACACCGAGCAGAATTCGGTGGTCTTGTGGAAGTCCTTCAGGAACGTCTTCTTGTGGAATTCCGGTTTGCCCTTCACCAGCTGTTTGTTGAGGAAGAAGGCCAGCGAGTTGGTGGGCGCGTCGGCGAACGGATAGTGGACGGGTTCCTCGATCGTGTAATTGCCGTTGCCAATGTGGCCCTTGTCGCTGCCTTCGAGGGCGGTGATGGAATGGCACGCCACGCAGGTCAGTCCGGCGTGGGCGGTCGGGTCCTTCTCGAAGTCGAAATTGGGGTCGTCAAAGGCTCCGCTCAGGAACGGCACCGGGTCGTGGCAGCCGGCACAGAAACGGGACATCTTCACGTTACCGTCACGCTTCATTGCCAGGTCGCGGGTGGTCTTGACCGCCGCGAGGTAGAACGGGTTGTTGAAAGAGCTGAAACGGTGCGCCGAATGGAACCAGCCTTCGTAGGAGTCCTTGTGGCATTCGAGGCAATACTCGTTGTTCATCATCGTCTTCGGCGGGATGAAGTTGCCGGAAGCCGTGCGGGTGCTGCTGGGATGGAAATACTTCTCCCCATCCTTCGGTCCCTTGGCGTTCCAGACGCGCGGGTCGTGCCGGTGCAGGGCCACCATCGCGAGCACCAAAACCGCCATGCCGGCCGCCCAACCCAAGCCCACCTTCCACTTGATGCGAGGGCCGGCCAACCGGTGGAGAATGTAGAGCCAAACGCACACCAGCGGGGCCAGCACATGGGCCCAATACGCGAGGCTGCGGCCCGTGTTGTTCCTGACTTCCAGCCACTCCAGGCCCTCGACCCGCATTAGCACGAACCCACTGCCCAGCACCACCAGGCTGGCGGCGAACAGGAAGTAGCCGACCCAGACTGCCTTGCGATTGGGCCGGTTCGCCGTGTTCAGGATGTGGACGATGTTGAACGCCAGGAACGGGACGATGAACACGATCCCGAGCACGAGGTGCCCAAGGAACTGGAACTGGTAGAAATAGTTCTGGTAGCTGAGGCCTTTGGCGCGATCCAGCCACTCGAAGAAGGTGATGGCCGAGAGGTAGGCCGAGTTGACGCCGAGGATGGCGAGCAACGCCCACACGACATTCAGGACGATGCGCAGCTTCGGGCCTATGGCGCGCACGTATTTCTTCTTGGTCGCCGACGGGGCGGAGCCACTGGGTGCGGAGGATGGAGATTCGTCAGCCATGAGCAGGAAACGATTTCCCGCGAGCTTGAGGAGTCTGCCGCGGGACGTAACTGGCGAGGGGTGAGTGGCTGGTTTCGCGGGGCGAAATAGCCAAAATGTGGGTTGGTCCCAGACCAGCGCCGGCTTGCGCCGCGGGCGAGGCTGGCGAAGGTCGCGTGGCGTGACCGACGACTTCTCCGATTCCACCCTCGTGCTGGTTGGGCACGGCTCGACACTGAACGCGGATTCCGCGGCGCCAGTCTGGCAGCAAGCCGAAGCACTACGCCGCCGTCGGCTCTTCGGCCAGGTCGTCGAATGCTTCTGGAAGGAGCAACCGACCATTGCCGGAGTATTGCGGGACGCCTACGGAATCCGGGTCTTCGTCGTCCCATTTTTCATCAGCGAGGGTTACTTCACCGCGCAGGTCATACCCCGGGAATTGGGCTTGTTCCGGCCAGGGGACACCGACTTCGCCCGGGCACAGGTGCGCGGACAGCAGACCGTTTTCTACTGCGGGGCGGTCGGGTCCCACCCGAGCATGACCGAGGTGATTCTGGCACGGGCAGACGAAGTGGTCGCCCAGAATCCCGGCCCGGACGGACGGTTGCCCGCAGCGCGGGAGCTAAGCCTGTTCATTGCCGGGCATGGCACTGGCCGGAACGAAAACTCACGCAAGGCCATCGAACGGCAGGTGGAACTGATTTCCGCCCGAGGCCGGTTTCATTCGACCCAAGCGATCTTTATGGAAGAGGAGCCGCAGATTGGCCGGTGCTTTGAGTTGGCCACCGCCGCGGACTTGGTGATCGTGCCCTTCTTCATCAGCGACGGGCTGCATTCCCAGGAGGACATTCCCATGATGCTGGGAGAGCCGGCCGACGCGGTGCGAGCGCGGTTGGTAGCGGGTCGGCCGACGTTCGAGAATCCGACCGAGCGCAATGGCCGGCGGGTGTGGTATGCCCGCAGCGTCGGCAGCGAACCGCTGCTGGCCGACGTCATCCTGGAGCGAGTTCGCGAGGCCGTCCGCTGAACCGGTTGTCCGCAATGGGAGGTCAACGCCCGCCAACTTTGGCGCAGCGGGGCGTCCGGCCGTCGGGCATTACCGTCGGAACCTCATCGCGCACCTATGACTGACGCCCCCGTTGTTTCCGCTCCCCGCAATCCGGCCGACACCCTCAGCGGGTTCGAGGAATGGGAGCATTTCATGGAGGAACGTTATCCCACGCCGCTGGACGGGCAGATCGTCCCGCCGCCGATGCAGCGCACCATGCAGCGGCGCGAGGGGTATCGTGACTACCGCGCCGAGGCCCGCCCCGGGGTGAAGGAGTTTTACCGGCTGAACCACATCCACCAGATCCTCGATTTGGTGAAGGCCAAGCAGAAGGATTTCGGCCGGCTGAACCGCAAGGAGATGTCGGTTTGGGAAGCCATTGAGTTGCTCGACACCATCGTGGACGACAGTGATCCGGACAATGAGAACTCCCAGATTTGGCACGCACTCCAGTCCGGCGAGGCGGCCCGCGAAGCCGGACTCCCGCGCTGGTTTGTGCTCACCACGTTCATCCATGACCTCGGCAAGGTGCTGTGCTGTTTCGGCGAACCCCAGTGGGCGGTGGTCGGCGACACGTTTCCCGTCGGCTGCCCGTTTTCCGACGAGATTGTGTTTCCCGAGTTCTTTGCGGAAAACCCCGACCTGAAGGTCCCGGAATACCAGCGCCCCTACGGCATCTACGAGCCCGGCTGCGGGCTGGACAAGGCCTTCATGTCGTGGGGCCACGACGAATACCTATACTACGTCACCCGCGATTACCTGCCGATCGAGGCCCAATACATCATCCGTTACCACTCATTCTATCCGCTACATCGCGAGCGGGAATACCTCTGGCTGCTGAACGAGCAGGATCGCAGGCATCTGAAATGGGTGAAGGCCTTCAATCCCTTCGACCTCTACTCCAAGGGTGACGCCAAGCCCAACGCGGAGAAGTGCCTCCCGTATTACCGCGAGCTGGTGGAGGAGTATCTGCCGGGCAAGCTGAAATGGTGAGCATTGGCGACCCTCCCGACGCGGGTGTAATTGCGCAGCCCGTCAACCGTTGAACGCCCGGAGAATAATCACGGTTCGCCTGTCAGACGCCGCTTCGCTTCCGGAAGGCCAACTCTTCCTGCCGTTTATTGGATCCTGAATATCCAGGGAAGTTTCACCTGCCGTTGCTCGCCGTCGGGCGGCTTGGTGCCGGGGCCAAAGCCGTAAATCAGGGTGAACAACAGGGCGCACTGATTGAGAATCGGGGCCGGATTGGATTCCTCAATCAGCGCCTTCTCAGCAAAGCCGGCGTCCGAGACCGTGGCCAAAATGGAGCTTTTCCCGGATAGGTTTCGTTGGTTCGCCTGGTGAGGGTAGAACACCTTGGGCTTCTTGACCTTGAAATGGCCATCCTTGTCCTTCGGCGGCAGATCTTTGAGGGACTTTTCCGTCAGCTTGAACTGCAGTGGAATGATCATTTTTCTTTTGGCCTCGGGCAAATTCTCCCGGAACGCCCACAGCGCAACCATCCCCTCGGCCGCTTGATCGAGGATTTCATGTCCCGAGGACGTTTCAGTCCGGACAAAGGTGACATAACCCTCTTCGCTGACTTCGGCGTATACTTTCACCAACCCTTCGATTCCGGTGTGGATGGCATGGAAGGGATAAAAGAACGGCACTCCGGTTTCCTGCCGCTGGCCCCAGGCATGGGTAGTCCCTCCGCTGAGGACCGTGGTCGCGAGTAGGGCGCGCAAGAACTGTCGCCGGGCAAGATCAGGCTGAAAGATCTGATTCATCGGAGTCGCGGTGTTGTTCCGAGGGAACAAATCTCCGGGCAAGTTGGCTGATGCAAGGTCGTTTCATTTGGCTTCGTCCGGCCGCTGCCGACTACAGTCCACCCAATACTTCCATGAGTGTCTGGATATCAGCATTGGTTTTCCGGCTGCGGGTCGTCGCGTGGCTATTCGTTGTCGCTGCGGGAATCGCGGTGGGGGCGCCCGCGAAAGGCCCTGCCCTCGGTCCGGACTTTTATCGTCCCGCGCCGGAACCGCCCGGCCCTTCGTCGCGCCGAGCCGGCGTGGTGATCTCCGAGATCATGTATCACCCGGCGGCACGAGCGGATCGGCTCAATGGGCAATTCATCGAGGTGTTCAATTCGCTGCCGTGGTTCCAGGAAATGGGGCGCTGGCGCATTTCGGGAGACGTGGATTTCACCTTTCCCACGAATTTCTCCCTGCCGTCACGGGGCTATGCCGTCATCGCGGCGGACCCGGTCCAGTTTGCCCAGGTAACGGGCCTCACCAACGTGCTGGGTCCGTTCACCGGCAATCTGCCGAACGGCAACGGAACCCTGCGGCTGCGCCACCGGCTCGGCGCCGTCCAGTTTGAGGTCGAGTATCGCGACGACGGCCCTTGGCCCGCCGCGGCGGATGGCGTCGGACCATCGTTGGTGCTGGCGCGGCCCAGCTTCGGAGAACGGGATCCGAAAGCGTGGGGCGCGAGCGAACGGGTCGGCGGTTCGCCCGGCCAACCGGAACCGGACGGTGATTTTGGCCTGCGCACCGTGGTGATCAACGAGCTGCTTGCCCACACCGACCCGCCACAGACCGATTTCGTGGAGCTGTTCAATTACTCGGACGCCGCTGTGGACCTCAGTGGGTGCGTGCTGACCGACGATCCGGCTCGGGCGAAGTTCGTTCTGCCGCCGAACACCATTATCGGCCCCCGAGGGTTCCTCTCCTTGCCCGAGACGCAGTTGGGTTTTGCGCTCAACGCAGCGGGCGAAACCGTGATCCTGCGGAGTCCGGACGGAAGCCGGGTCCTGGACGCGGTGCGGTTCGATGACCAGGAGAACGGTGTCAGCCTTGGCCGGTTTCCGGACGGCGCGCCGGAGTTCCGCCGACTTGCATCGGTCACCGCAGGATCCGCCAACGATTCGCCACGGGCGCCGGCGGTCGTCATCAACGAGCTCATGTATCATCCGGCCAGCGACGACTCCGCCGAGGAATACGTGGAGCTGCACAATCCGGGCGTGCTGCCGGTAAACCTTGGCGGCTGGCGCCTGGAGGACGGAGTCGAGTTCGAGTTTGCCGCGGGAACGGTGCTGCCCGCGGGTGGCTATTTGGTCGTGGCCAAGTCGGCGTTCCGGCTCAAGGCCAATCACCCAGACCTGAGCCCGGTGACCTTGGTGGGCGATTTCGCCGGCACCTTGGGCGACGGCGGTGAGCGTGTGGCGCTGAGCTTTCCGGACCTGATCACCTCCACGAATGCCGCCGGCGGAGTGGTGACCAACCGGCTCCACATCGTCATCGACGAGGTGACCTATGGCACGGGCGGACGGTGGGGACGTTGGTCGGACGGCGGCGGGAGCAGCTTGGAACTGCGCCATCCGCAGGCGGACCGTCGGCGGGCGGCGAGCTGGGCCGACAGCGATGAAACGGCCAAATCGTCGTGGGTCACCGTGGCCGCGACCGGTCTCGCGGACAACGGGAACCAGACCGCCAATGGGTTGGAACTGTTCCTTTACGGGGCAGGCGAGGCGCTGGTGGACAATGTGGAAGTCATCGGGATCGGCGGCACCAACCTGCTGGCGAATCCGGATTTCGAAACCGGAGCGACGAACTGGGTCTTCCAGGGCAATCACGGCGCCAGCGGGCTGGAGACAACCGAAGGTTTCCAAAGCCGCCAGTCGCTGCATGTGCGCGCCACCGGGCCGGGACATACAGGCCCCAATCGCATCCGGGTCCCGCTGCGCACGTCGGTCAGCAACGGGCAGACGGTGACCATCCGGGCGAAGGTTCGTTGGCTGGCCGGGACCGAAAACATCCACTTCCGCCTGCACGGCAACTGGCACGAAGCCCCGGGCTATGTGCTGACGGCGAAAAACCTGGGCACCCCCGGTCGGCCGAACTCGCGCCGGACGGCGAATTCGGGCCCGGCCGTCTTCGACGTGACGCACACGCCCATCTTGCCGACCGTGAACCAGGAGGTGCTGGTCACTGCCCGGGTCGCCGATGCCGACGGGATTGATTCGCTCACCCTGCGGTGGCGGCGCGACCCGGCCACCAACTACACCGATGTGGCGATGGTGGACAACGGCGCCGGCCTTTTCTCCGCCACCATTCCCGCGCCTGGCGCCGCCGGACTTGGTGCCTTCTACGTCGTCGCCGCGGATGGGGGGGCCCCGGCCGCGGCGACGACGTTTCCGGCCGAGGCCCCGGTGCGCGAATGTCTCGTTCGCTGGGGGGAAACCCTCGTGAACGGCGCCATGGGCAGCTACCGGCTATGGGCGACCAAGACCAACGTGGATCTGTGGAGCCGGCGGGTGAAGCTGAGCAACGAACCGCTCGATTCCACGTTCGTCTACGGCAATTTCCGCGTGATCTACAACGCCGGTGCCCAATACAGCGGCAGTCCCTACCACGCGCCCAGCTACACGACGCCGACCGGGGCCAATTGCGACTACGTCTTCGTGCTGCCGGCCGACGACCTGTTCCTCGGCGAACAGGAGCTGAACCTCCTTCAGCCGGGCAACGGCGGCGGCGATTCCACCGGGCAGCAGGAGAAGCACGCGTATTGGATCGCCGAGCAGTTGGGACTGCCCTTCTGCCACCGGCGGCCGGTGCTGCTCTACGTCAACGGCGTCCGCCGTGGCCAGGTTTACGACGACGCCCAACAGCCGACCCGCGACTACGTCCGGCAATGGTTTCCGGACGACTCCGAGGGTGAGCTCCGGAAGATCCAACTTTGGTTCGAGTTCGACAACACCGGTTCCACCTTCGACGCCGTGGGGGCGAACCTGAGCCGTTACAACAGCGCGGGAGCCCTGAAGCGGGCGCGTTACCGCTGGAATTGGCCGCTGCGGGCGTTTGGCAACGATCCGCACAACTACACCAACCTGTTTCGCCTCGTGGACGCGGTGAACACGCCGATCAGCGGGGACACTTACACGCGGACGTTGCAGCAGGCGACCGACGTGGACCAATGGTTCCGGACGCACGTCACCGAACATCTGGTGGGCAACAACGACAGCTACAGTTACGGCGGCGGCCAGAACATGTATGCCTACAAGCCGACGAACGGCCCGTGGCAGCTCTTGATCTGGGACATCGACTTCGCCTTCGCCGCGGCGGATGCGCGGAGCGACCTGTTTGGCATCGGCGGCCAGAGCGTTGGGCCGGTGAACAGCCACGCGCCCTTTGCGCGCCTTTATTGGCAGGCGCTCCTCGATGCGGCCATCGGCCCGTTGATGGCGGAACGTTCCAACCCGATCATCGACGCCCGCTACAATGGCATGCGGACGAATGGGGCGTCGGGCCTCGCCGCCGGGTCCGCCATTCGCACCTACGTGGCGACCCGGCGCACCTTCATCAACCAGTTGCTGACGAACCGGGCGGCCAACTTGGCCTTCACCGTCAATGGCGGCGCCCCGTTCGCCACCACGAACAGCCTCGCCACGTTGACGGGCACCGCGCCGCTCACCGCCCGCACCCTGCTCCTGAATGGGGCGCCGTTGGACGTGCGTTGGACCACGCTCACCAACTGGACGGCTACCGTCGCGCTCACGCCCGGTGCCAACCGCTTTGTCCTCGCCGGCCTCGATTCGGGCGGCCAGGCCATCACCAATGCCCCCGACGAACTCGCCGTCGAATTCACCGGTCCGGCCGAGGCGCCCGAGGGACAGTTGATCTTCAGCGAGGTGCACCACCACCCGTCCCGGCCGGGCAGCGCCTTCATCGAGCTGCGCAATCTCTCGGCCCGGACTGCGTTCAACCTCGGCGGTTGGCGGATCGCTGGTGTGGATTTTTCGTTCCCGCCCGGGACCGTGCTCGCGCCTGGTAGCCATGCCGTCGTGGTGGAGGATGCCTACGTATTCGCGGAGGCGTTTGGCAGCCTGCTGAAACCGCTCGGCGCGTATACCGGCAAACTGGGCAGTGGCGGCGAAACCCTTCGGCTCCTCCGCCCGGCGCCCAATGGCACGGATGAGATCGTGGTGGATCAATTCACGTATGAGACCGGTGCACCTTGGCCGGCCGCGGCACTCGCCGGCGGATCGTTGCAGCTCATCGACCCGCTGCAGGACAACAACCGCCCTGGCAACTGGACCGCGGTCCTGACGAACACCGTGACCGGACTGCAATGGCAACGCCTGATCGCAACCGGGACGGCCAGCAGCTCCGCCCTTTACCTCTACCTCGAAAACGCCGGGCAGGTGCAGGTGGACGATCTGCGCCTCGTCGCCGGCACCGATCCTGACTTGGGGCCAAATCTCCTGGTCAATGGTGACTTCGAGAGCCCTTTGGCCGGCACCTGGGAGGTGGCGGCCAACCACGCGGGCTCAGTCATCGATACCGCGGTCTTTCAATCCGGCAAGGCGTCCCTCCGGCTGGTCGCCAGCTCCGGGGGCACAACCCGTGATTCCGCGCTGGTGCAGGACCTCACGCCGGCCTTGGTGGCGGAGCAGACCTACACCGTCAGCCTTTGGTATCGGCCCGTCACCGCCAGCGGCAACTTGACCGTCCGGTTGTCCGGCAACGGCATTCGCGGTTCCGTGGACCTTACGCGGACGGCGCCGGTCGTCAGCCAGGTAACCCCGGGTTCGCTGAATTCGGTCAACGCCACCCTGCCGCCGTGGCCGATGGTTTGGCTCAACGAAGTGCAGCCGGAAAACCTCTCCGGCCCGGCCGACAACGCGGGGCAACGCGAACCGTGGCTTGAGCTCTTCAATGGCGGCGCGACGCCGATGAACTTGGCCGGCTGCTATCTGGGTGAGTCCCTGACCAATCTCACGGCGTGGGCCTTTCCGGCCGGGGTGAGTGTTCCGGCCGGCGGCACGTTGCTGGTCTGGCTGGACGGCCAACCGGGGCAAACCACCGCTACGCAGTTGCACGCCGGATTCCGCCTCGCGCCGGCCAGCGGCGTGGTCACCCTGGCCCAGGTGGCCGGCGGTCGCACCCAGCTGCTGGACTACCTGCGCTATGTCTCGCCGGGACCGGACCGTTCGGTCGGTGATTTTCCCGATGGGGACCTGAGCGCCCGGCATGTGTTCGCGCAACCGACGCCCCGGGCTCGCAATTCGCTCGCCGGTCCCATTTTGAACGTGTTCGTCAATGAGTGGATGGCGGATAACACGGCGACGCTGCGTGATCCGGCGGACGGCGGATTCAAGGACTGGTTCGAGCTGTTCAACGCCGGTTCCACGCCGGCCAACTTGTCCGGATTCTATCTCGGAACCTCCCTGGAAAATCCGCGGCAGTTTGCCATCCCGGCCGGCTACGTGGTTCCGGCCCGGGGGCGGTTGCTGGTGTGGGCCGACCGGAAGCCGCAGATGAATCAACCCGGTGACGCGGCGCTGCATGCCGACTTCCGGTTGTCGGCCAACGGGGAGGGGATCGTCCTCGCCGCGGCCGATGGCACGGTGATTGACGCGGTCACGTTTGGGCCGCAGCAGCCAGATGTCGCCGAAGGTCGGGCGCCAGACGGTGGAGTGTTCGCCGGGGCATTGCCGTCGGCTACGCCTGGGACCGGAAACACCGTGCCCGGACCGGAAATCATGAAGGTCGCGGCGGAAGCCGGGGTTTTTCAAGTCACTTGGAGCTCGTTCCCGGGTGTGCGCTACCAATTGGAGGCTGCCCGCGGCCTGGAGTTTCCCGATTGGCGGCCGGTCGGGGACGCAATCGGCGCTTCGGCGCGGACAAGCGATGGGGTCGATACCGTGGGGGAAGCGGCCGAGCGGTTTTACCGGGTGCGCCTGCTTCCGTGACCGCGTGTCAGTAGACGCAGTCGAGCTCGATCACGCTGCCGCAGGTGCATTCCACACGGATGCCGACCACTTTGTCTCCTTCGCGCCGGAGCGAGACGACCGGTTTGGCATGCTCGGCGTGGGCGCGCGGCGCAACCACAGTGGCGGAAGGGGCCGCGGCGTGGGGGGCGGTCGACGCCGGCGCGGTTGAAGACGCAGTGAAGTCCGTCGGTGTCGGCGCGGCGCCGGGCATGCCCGGAACGAAACCTGCGCGGTCGCCGCCCCGGGGCAGGGGCCTGCTGCGGGTCCCTGATTCGCCGGTCTGCGAAATCCGCGCGGTAGTGAAGGGAACGAACGATTCCTGGGCCGTGGTGTTCATTTGCTGGGCTCCTCCTTAGCGACCCGGATCAGCACCGTCACCCGGCGGTTACTGGGGTCGTTTCCTTTGCGGTCGGGCAGGGGTTTGGTGGCGCCGAAACCGGCGACCTTGCGCATTTGCTCGTCCTGCACGCCGTTCTGGATCAGCAGGCGGCGGGCGGCATTGGCGTAATCCGATGTCAGCTCCCACACGCCGTAATCGGCGTCAGACGCCTGCCGGCCCTGTTCACTGTGGCCTTCCAGCTCGATCTGGAACTTGCTGTAACGCGACAGGTCCCAGGCGAGGGTTTCGAAGACCCAGCGGCCATATTTGGTGAAGCTGGCGGCACCGTCCTCGAAGACGGGCTTGTGGTTGCGATCGAAGATGGAGACCCGCATGCCG
>JBEISV010000441.1:0-4107 GCA_040375265.1 Verrucomicrobiales bacterium | reverse complement strand
CACGTCCAAAACTGGCAGCGGCGCGGTTTCGCGGCGGCGTTCCGGGGTTGGCTGGAAGGCGAGGGTGTCCGTGCCCGTCTCATGGCCCGGCCCGACGGCGAACGGCGCCTGACCAACCTGCTACACCTCGGCGAATTGCTGCACGCCGCCGAGCAAGCCGGGCACACGGGCACCGCGCTCTCCCGCTGGCTCGCCGACCAGAAGTCTGCTGACGCTCAGGCGGCCGACGACACGGAGATGCGCCTCGAAAGCGATGCCAGCGCGGTCCGTCTCGTCACTATCCACAAGAGCAAGGGGTTGGAGTATCCGATCGTGTTCTGCGCATTCCTGTGGCGCGGCGTGGAGCCGTCCAAGAACCGCGAACGGGACCCGTTGGTGATCCGTCGCGCCACCGGCGGACCGTTGATCGACCTTGCGGGCTATCGCGATTCCACGCACCGCGAAGCGTATGCCGCCGACATGCTGCAGGAACACCTGCGCCTGCTTTACGTCGCGCTTACCCGGGCTCGCAACCGCTGCTACCTGCTCACCGGCCCGATTAGCGGCCTCGAATCCTCGGCGCTCGGCTGGCTGCTGCACGCGCGGCCTCCCGCGGGCGAAGTTCCCGATCTCGCAGCCCTGCGCACGCGCCTCCAAGATTTGCCGTTGCCCGCGATGCGCGCGGAACTCCAAGGCATCGCAGACCAATCCGGCGGCACGATCGCCTTGGCGGACACCCTGCCGAGCCTAGCGCCTGTGGGCGGTGGTTGGGCGGAAGCATCGGTCACGTTGGCCGGCCCGCGGGAATTCCATCGGGGAGGCTTCGACCGCTGGGCGATCCAGAGTTACTCCGGCCTGATTGCCGGGGCGGCCGAAGAGGCGCCGGATCACGACGGCGTCGAACTCGCCGCGGAACCCGCCGAGGCCGAGGCCGAGGAACTCGACGAATTTGCCCGCCTGCCGCGCGGCGCCACGCTAGGCACCTGCCTGCACGAAGTGTTCGAGCTGATGGATTTCACCGCCGCCCGCGACACTTGGACGCCACTCGTCGAAACCAGCCTGCGCCGGCACCAGTTGCCCGTCGAACTTTGGCGCGACCCGACGCTGCGGCTGTTGGAACGCGTCATGGCCGCCCCGTTGGCAGCGGCCGGAGACACGTTTCGTCTGCGGGACATCCCGCCTACGCAACGCATCAACGAACTGGAGTTCTTCCTGCCGTTGCGCGGCTTCAACGTGTCTTCCCTCCAACAGGCTTTTGCCCGTCACGCCATCGACGTCCCGGTCGCTGATTGGCCGACGCGCGTCGCGGACCTCGGCTTCGAGGCCGGCGACGGATTCCTCCACGGCTACGTGGATGCCATCGTGGAGCACGCCAGCCGCTACTACCTGATCGATTGGAAAACCAACTGGCTTGGCCCCACGGCCGCGGCCTACACGGCGGCGACCGTGAACCGGGCGATGCGCGGCGGCTTCTACGTGCTGCAATACCATCTCTACGCGGTGGCACTGCGGCGCTACCTGCGCCTGCGGCGGCCCGAGGCCGATTTTGACGCGGCGTGGGGCGGCGTGTTTTACGCGTTCCTCCGCGGCATTGATCCGGCGCAACCCGGGCAAGGCTGGTTCTTCCACCGCCCGGACGACGCCTTGCTCGACGATCTGGAACGCGCCCTGGAATCGGGAGGTGCCGCGTGAAGCCGCCGACGCCCAAGGCGGAGTCGCCCCTCGCCGACTGCCTCGCCGACTGCCTCGCCCGGTTCCTCGCCGGGTTGGCGAGCCAACACCAGGAACTCGTCCGCACAACCGTTGCCGCCTTGGTGCAAGCCGAAGCCGCCGGCCACGCCTGCCTGACGACCGACGCGACCGTCGACCTTCTGGCCTCCGGGGTCGCCGGCCGGCCGGGCGAGGCGTTGCCGCTGATCTGCGCTGGCGACCGCGTTTACCTGCGCCGAATGTTCCTGTACGAAGGCACCGTGGCCCACGCCCTAAGAACGCGCCTGGCCGCCGCGGACCTGCCGGCGGACTTCGCGGCGGCGGTGCCCTTCCTCCGGGGCTGCGGACTGCTGGCCGGTGACGAAGTGGATTGGCAGGCCGTGGCGGTGCTCGCCGGTCTCGTGCGACCGTTGCTCGTGATTTCGGGCGGGCCGGGCACTGGCAAGACCCGGACCGCCGCCGTGCTGCTCGCCGCGGTGAACCGCTTTCAGCCCGGCGTGAAGGTTGCCCTCGCGGCCCCGACCGGAAAGGCGGCGGCCCGTCTCGGCGAATCCATTGCGAAGACGTGGACGGACCTGGGCATCGGGACCGCACCGGCGCCGGAGGCGATGACCTTGCACCGCTTGCTCGGCGCCTCGGCCGATGGGCGACGGTTCCGACACGGTCCCGACAATTCGTTGGCGGCGGACCTCGTGCTGGTGGACGAGGCGAGCATGGTGGATCTCACCCTGATGAGCCGCCTGGCCACGGCGCTCCGCCCGGAGGCACGCCTCGTCCTGCTGGGCGACAAGGATCAACTGGCTTCCGTTGAAGCCGGCTACGTGCTCGGTGACCTGTGCGAAGCGGTCGGCCTCAACCGTTTTCCTGCCGTCTTCGCCGACCGGCTTCGTGCCAGTGGAGTTTCGGTTCCACCCATGGAACCGGGCACCGGCGTCGCCGTGGAACTGCTCCACAATCACCGCTTCGGCCGCGGCCACGCGATCCCGCGGCTGACGGCCCACATCCGCGCCGGCAACGTCGCCGCCACCCTCGCGGCGCTTGGCCAGTTGGGGCCGGATGATTCCGTCCACTGGCGTGACACGGGCGACGCCGACGCGCTCGCGGCCGAGCTGCGGGAAGCCTTTGACCGGCACCTTCGGCCACGCTGGCCGGCGACGACACCCGCCGACGCACTTGCTGCGCTCGGCCGGTTCCAGATTCTCTGCGCGCTCAAGCGGGGCGCCTTCGGGCGCGACGGCGTCAACGCCACGATGGAATCCCTCGCCGACGCCGCCGGGTTCCGCCGCAGTGGCCAGGTATGGTATTCGGGCCGCCCGATCCTGATCACCGCCAACGCGCCGCACCTCGGGCTATTCAACGGCGATCTCGGGATCGCCTGGCCCGACGACGCAGGACGGCTCCAAGTCTGGTTTACCGGTCCCGCCGGCGTGCGCAGCCTCGTGCCCGACCGCCTGCCAGCACACGAAACGGCCTTCGCCCTGACCGTTCACAAGAGCCAGGGCTCGGAGTTCGACGAAGTGCTGGTGCTCCTGCCGCCGACCCCGGCGCCCGTCTGCACCCGCGAACTGATCTACACCGGCCTGACCCGCGCCCGGCACCAAGTCACGCTGCTCGCCTCCGCCTTCGCCGTGCGCGAAGCCGTCGGCTCCGGCAGCGTGCGCCGCTCCGGGCTGGCCGAGCGGCTGCGGGAGTAGGCTGCCGCCAACCTTTGGACTGCGGGGCCAAGGCCCCGCTTTGATTTCGGTGCACCCGCGTGATCGGTGCGCTGGATAAAGTCACGGCGAAGCCAAAGCGCCGTCGTGCCGGCGCAGTCCAAAACGACCGTCCAACCGTTCCCACCGGCGGCAATTTGGCGTCCGGGACAACATTTTCGGTCGGCGCCCTTGCAATACATAGCTTCGCAATGCATCAATCGTTGCGTGGTGCCCCGAGATCTAGTTGCCGCTTCGTCCACGCCGCTGGTGCTCTCCATCTTGGCGGAGGGCGAAAGTTACGGTTACGCAATCATCCAGCGCGTCCGCGAACTCTCCGCGGAGGAGATTCAGTGGACCGACGGCATGCTTTATCCCGTGCTGCACCGCCTGGAGCGCGACGAACTCATTACCGCCGAGTGGCGGCAGGCCGAATCCGGCCGCGAGCGCAAATACTATCGCCTGACCACCAAAGGCCGGAGCTCCCTCAAGGAAGAGAAAGCCAATTGGCTGACCGTTCACAACACGCTGGGCAAACTATGGAACCTGCAACCCGTTTCGACCTAGAAGCCGCCATCCAAACTTGGCGGGCGCACCTCAGCGAAGAACTCGCCGGCCAAGCCGACGCCCTCGCCGAACTGGAGGAACACCTCCGCACTTCGGTGGCCGCGCTGCGCGAGGCCGGACTTTCGGGCGAGGAATCACTCCTGATCGCCCAACGGCGGCT
>JBEISV010000351.1:0-5080 GCA_040375265.1 Verrucomicrobiales bacterium | reverse complement strand
TGCGCGATTGGTTCCGGCAGACGCCCACGTCCTACACCGCCCGGATCGCCGGCTTCGACGGTGCGCGCGGCGTCCGCCTGAGCGGCGCCCCGGTCGGGGTCACTCGCTTGGACACTGCGGAGATTCGCGTCGGTCCGCTCGTGACGAACGGCGTCCCGGCAGTCTGGGCGGACGGCGCCGGCTTCCCGCGCTACCGTTGGCGGCTGGACAACGGCGCATGGAGTGAACCCGTCGCCGGCACCGAACCCATCCGCCTGAGCGGGCTCTCCGAAGGCCCGCATCGGCTGGAAACGGTGGGCCAGAACGACGCCGGGCTCTGGCAGGATTCGCCCCTGCTCGGCGACGATGGCGTGGCGGCCAGCGCGGTCGAATGGACCGTCAGCCCGGCGTTTTCACGAGTCGTGCTTAGCGAGGTCTTGGCGCGCAATGACGGGCTGGTGCAGCCCGATGGAACCACGCCGGACTTCGTGGAACTCTTCAATGACAGCGCGCGGCCGCGGGACTTGGCTGGCTATGGCCTGGGCCGCGACGCCGCCCTGCCGCCGGCGTTCCGCTTCCCCGCCGGGACGATCGTGCCGCCGGGCGGCTACCTGGTGCTCACAGCCGATCCCGACGCGGGCAACCGGCTGTTGAATCTGCCCTTCGCGCTCCGCGCCTCAGGCGACACGCTGGTGTTATTCCACCCGGGTGGCGGCGTCGCCGACGCGGTGACGTTTGGCCCGCAACTGGCCGACCGTTCCATCGGCCAATGGCCTGGCGGGTCACGCACGACGCCTTGCCCCAACCAGCACTGGTCGTTGACCGAACCCACCTTCGGCGGCCCGAATGTGTTCGTCGCCCTCGGCGAGGTGGAGGGACTCAAGCTCAACGAATGGCTCGCCGCCTCGGCGACGCAGTTCGCCAGCGACTTCGTCGAACTCTACAATCCCGGAATCCTGCCCGTGCGCCTGGACGGCGTCTTCCTCACCGACAATCCCGTGGGCCTGCCGCTGCGCCACGGCCTGCCGCCACTCAGCTTTGTGGACGCCCGCGGTTACCTCGCGCTGACCGCCGACGGTGACGCCGCCGCGGGGGGCGATCACCTGTCCTTCAAGCTCGCCGCCGAGAACGGCGTCCTCCAGGTCGCGCTGGGACAGGATCCGTGTGGTTTCCCGGGAGTCATCCCCACGCTGCTGTCGGTGCTCGACACAGTCTTTTACGGCCCGCAGTTCACCGATGTCGCCCAGGGCCGCAGCCCCAACGGTTCCTCGACGCTCCGGTATCTGCCCACGCCCACGCCCGGCGCCGGCAATCCCGGCGGCGCGGCCGGCGAGACCAACGTCACGACGGTCACGTTCGACCTCGTGACGTTCACGAATGCCTGGCACTACTTCCAGGCCGGCGCACCGCCGGCCGGGTGGCAGACGCCGGAGTTCAACGACACCGCCTGGCCGCAGGGCAATGGCCTCTTTTACGTGGGCAACGACTCCTTCACGGTGCCGAAGAACACGACGCTCACGCTCGGCAAATCGGCCTACTACTTCCGGACCCATTTCAACCCGGCCACCAACCATCCGGCGGCGATCCTGCGTCTCCAGACCCTGATCGACGACGGGGCGCTGGTGTGGCTCAACGGCCAGCCGCTCTACCGGCAGAACCTCACGCCGGCGACTCCGGCATATGGGGACTATGCGGCCTCCACGGTCAGCACCGCCGCGCTCAACGGCCCCAACGACGTGCCGTCCGCCGCGCTGCTGCCCGGCGACAACGTGCTCGCGGTCGAGGTGCACCAGGCCAATTCCGGGAGCAGCGACCTCACGTTTGCCCTCCGGCTGTTCCAAAGCCTGAGCCGCACGAACATCGGCGGAAGCCTCCTGCCGCCAGTGATCAACGAGGTGTTGGCCCGCAACTACAGCCTCGCCGATGACGGCTCCGCCGTTACCGAGTGGGTCGAACTTTACAACCCCAACGACCAGACGCTCGACCTCAGCGGCCTCGCCCTCACCGATGACCTGGCCCTGCCGGAACGCGGAGAGTTTCCCCCGCGGACCCACCTGCCCGGCCGTTCGTTCCTCCGCGTCCGGCTGGAGCGGCCGGAATACTTCCTTTTCCGGCGGGATCTCCTTTCGGACTACCTCGCCTTCTTCCGGCTCGATGGCGACGGCGACCAGATCTACCTGCTCGACACCAAGGCCAATTCCCGGGCCCTGCTGGATGCGGTGCGGTTCGGTCCCCAGGTTGCCGACCTGACCATCGGCCGGGTGCCCGACGGTTCCGGCCCGTGGCGGCTCACGCGGCCCACGCTCAAGGCCGCCAACGTCGCCGCCCCGCTGGGCGACGCCGCCCGGGTAACGGTCAACGAGTGGATGCCGAATCCGGCGACCGGCGAGGATTGGTTCGAGCTGCACAATCCCGGTTCCCTGCCCGTGGACCTCTCCGGCTGGCACGTCACCGACGACCTCACCGCACCCGCGAAACACACGCTGCCGCCGCTCAGCTTCCTCGGCACCGGCGCCCACGGCTTCCTGAAACTGGTCGCCGACGGTTCGGCGGGTGGTGCCGGCAACCACGTCAGCTTCAAGCTCGACAACAAGGGCGAATCCATCGGCTTGGCCACGCCCGACGGCCTGCTCGTCAGCCAGATTTCCTACCTCGCCGCCGCCAAGGGCGTCAGCGAAGGGCGCTTCCCCGACAGTTCGGCGAACCGGGTCAAATTCCCCTCCCTGCCCACGCCCGGCGCCGCCAATCGCGCCGACGCGGATCGCGATGGCGTTCCCGATGACTGGGAACTCGCCCATGGACTATCCGCCGCGGACCCTGCCGACGCGTTGGCCGATACCGACGGCGACGGGGCGAGCAACCGGGAGGAACTCCTCGCCGGCACCGATCCGCGCAACGCCGCCAGCGTCCTGCGCGTGACCATCGGCCCGGGCGACGTCCGCGGACTGGCTATCCGTTTCACGGCGGCAGATGGGCTGGGCTACGCGCTCCAGGCGGCCGACTCGGTCGAACTGCCGGTCTGGTCCACCCAGGTCACCATTGACGCCCGGCCGGGCGAGCGGGTCGTCACGGGCTCGGTTACCCCCGGCCCCCTGCCCCGCTTCTACCGCGTGGTCGTGGACTGAGCGGAACTGCTCCGTGCCGCCGCTGATTCCGTCCGGGACGGCGGCGGCGTGGCGTCAGTTCCCCGCCCCAAGCGCCTTCACGAGCGGGCAACCGGCGGAGGTCGTCGCCCCGCGGCGATACTGCTCCAGCAGCTCGTGCGAACGCCGGGCCAGGATCCGACGCACCTCGCGGCGCTGGCCTTTCACCCGGGGAATCACGAGCGAATCATAGCCGGTCGTCTGGTGGCGCATCCAGGCGATCACGGCGGCTTCGGCCCGCTCCGCGAGGGGAATGCGTTCGGTCCGCGCCACGGTGCCGCTGCCCACCGGCGTGGCGTGCGCGGTCACCGCCCGGGCCAGGCGTTCGGCCACCGCGGCGTGGGCGGGGTGGAAGGCGAGGAACCCCAGCACCGCGCCGTGGAAGTCCTCGACGTATTCCGCCTGTTCCGCCACCCGGCGCCGGGCATCGGCCTCCTTGCGTTTGGCGAAGCCCTCCGTCGCGCGCTCCGCCACCAGGCCGCCCCGGATCTGTTCAATGGTCGCGGCGGGTGCCCAGATGCCTTGGGAGAAAATCTTCCGCCCGCGTTTCTCGGCGACGGCCCAGAATTCGCCACCCGCCTTGACCCGCCGGGTCAGCGCGGCGTCGCCCGGCGGTAGCAGAACCCAGCCGGTCGGCACGGTCAGGACTTTGCCCTCCGCGGTGCGGACCGTGTTCGGCGTGGGACCGGGACTGAAGGCAAGGTCGCTCATGGCGCGGAGAGCCTCCCCGGGATTCCGCCCCGGCGTCGATGCCAAGCTGCAAGGATCGGGATGTCGGGGCACCGCCTCTCCCCGCCACACGCGCCAGGAAAGTGGACTTTGCGGCGAACCCCTCAGTTCACGATGAAAAGGTGCACCCGAACTCCGGGCGCCCCGTTCGTGGGCGTGACTTGGCGGAAGGTTCGCCGCAGATTGACGGGGCAACTCCGTTTTCCCATGAGCAAGAAATTCAATGTCGGCGTCATCGGCCACGGCTGGGTCGCCACCGCCCACATCCCCGCCATCAACGCCACCGGCAAGGCCCAGGTCACCGCCGTCTACAGCGCGCGGCCGCTGAACGACGCCGAGCTGAGCGCGAAATACGGTTCGCCGGTGAAGGGTTACAACGACCTCGGCGCCATGCTCGCCGACCCGTCGATCGACGTGGTGACGGTGTGCAGCTACCCGTTCGACCACGCCAAGCAGGTCATCGCCGCGGCCAAGGCCGGCAAACACCTGATCATCGAGAAACCGCTCGCGCTGTCGTGGAAGGATTGCCTGGCGATGGACAAGGCGATCCGCGAGGCCGGCGTGAAGACGTGCGTGTGTTTCGAATGCCGTTGGTCCAGCCAGTTCCTCGCGACCAAGGCGGTCATCGACCAGGGCCTGCTCGGCGAACTGCACTACGGCGAGGTGGACTACTACCACGGCATCGGTCCCTGGTATGGCCAGTTCCGCTGGAACACGCGCAAGGACGCCGGCGGCAGCTCCCTGCTCACGGCCGGTTGCCACGCCCTCGATGCGCTGCTGCTCTGCCTGGGCGACGACGTGGCCGAGGTCAGCAGCTACGACACGAAGACCAAGAGCAAGCTGTTCGAGCCCTACGAATACACGACCAGCAGCGTCACCATCCTGAAGTTCAAGAGCGGCAAGATCGGCAAATGCGCCGCCGTGGTGGACTGCCTCCAGCCCTACTACTTCCACACGCAGCTCTGCGGCAGCGAAGGCAGCCTGCTCGACAACAAGTTCCACTCCCAGAGGCTGCACACGAACAAGGCCAAGTGGAGTGAACTCGCCATGAAGATGCTCGATTCCGGCGACGTGAGCGACCACCCCTACCAGACCCAGTTCGACGCCTTCTTCACCGCCCTTGCCGCCGGCAAGGAGATCCGTCAGCAGGCACGTGCTTGGCGCAAGTCCAAGCGTGAGTTACGGTCAGCACGCTCCAACCCTCCCTTCGCCTTCCACAAGCGCTCGGC
>JBEISV010000484.1:0-3642 GCA_040375265.1 Verrucomicrobiales bacterium | reverse complement strand
TGTAACGTCGCGGATCGGCTGGAAAGCCCAATGTCCGGCGCCATCCGCCTTCTTGGCTGCCACTGCTGCGGTGGGCTCGGTTCGCGGATCGGCCGCCCCATCGTTCACCCATTTCACCAAGTCCGCGATGACCGCGTCGGGTAGCTTCCCCTTCGGCGGCATCTGCAGGTCGCGGTTTGTGTAGGAAAGGGCCGCCACCAGTAGGCTTTCGGCGGCCTTGCCGGGCACCACGGCGGGGCGGGTGTCGCCGCCACGCAGCCCGCCGTCCCTAAAATCCAGCCGCAGTCCGCCTTTCAGCTTCTGGCTCTCCGTGGAATGGCATTCGTAGCAATGCTCGACCAGCACCGGCCGGATGCGTTGCTCGAAGAAGGCGAGGCGGGCTTCGTCCTTGGCCCCTGGCGCCTCCGTCGCGGCCACGACCGCGCCCAGCCCGAAGGCGAGGCAAACCGAAGCGAACTTGGCGGTGAAAGGAGACATTGCGGCTGGCGTTGGCCGACGATGCCTGACGCGCTGCCATTCGGAAAAGCCGCGAGTGCCGGTGCGCCCCGAATTTGCTTTGAGCTTTTCCCGGTCCCGCGAAAGCCTGCCGGGCGTGAACCTCCACCACCTCGAACTGTTCTATTACGTCGCCAAGAACGGGGGCATCATGGAGGCCGTCCGGCGCATGCCCTACGGCATCCAGCAGCCGGCGGTCAGCGCCCAGATCATCCAGTTGGAGGCGGACCTTGGCACGAAGCTGTTCCAGCGCCGCCCGTTCAAGCTCACCGGCCCGGGCGAGGAACTTTACGCGTTCATCCAGCCCTTCTTTGGCAACGTGGAGGCGATGGGCGAGCGCATCCGTGGCGGCGTGACGAAACTCATCCGCATGGGCGCGCCGGCCCCGGTGCTGCGGGATCACCTGCCCGCAATCATGCCGCAGGTGCGGAAGAAGTTTCCGGGCCTGCGCCTGATGTTGCGCGAGGCGAGCCAATCACAGGCGGAATCTTACCTCAACCAGCAGGAAATCGACTTCGCGGTGACCGTCATCGAAGGCAAGACCGGCCCCGGCATCACGGCCGAACCGCTGATCGAGCTGCCTCTCATCCTGCTCGTGTCCACCGAAACGAAATGGCGCACCGCCGAAGATGTGTTGCAGCAGGACCAAATTGCGGACTCCCTGATCAGCCTGGCGCCCCACGAATCCATGGTCCGTCGCTTCCAGGAATACCTCACTGGCCGGCGCATCGGCTGGGCGACTTCCCTCGAAGTGTCCTCGCTCGACCTAGTGGACGTTTATGTCGCCGGTGGTTTTGGCGTGGGCCTGTCCTGTCAGTTGCCCGGGGCCAAACGTCCCGCCGGCATCCGCGTGTTGCCGCTGCCGGACATCCCGCCGCTGCGGATCGGCGCGTTGTGGCGCGAACGCCTGACGCCCGTGACCGAGGCCGTGTTGAGCGCTTTCAAGACCCGGGCCACGCAAGTGCTCGCCAAAGCGTGACGCTGGTGACGGAAGCATCGCTGCACACCCTGATCCGACGTTCATCCCATGGGTATTTCTCCGCAGGAGTTCGCGAAACTTCAGCAGCGACTTTCGGGCAAGACACGCAAGCCCGAAGCCGAGCTGACGGCGAATGCCATGCCGGTCTACCGACGGGTGCTTGGGGTGGACCCGTCGTTGCGCGGAACTGGCTTCGGCGTGATTGAACTTGGTCTGCCGCACCCGACCGGCGTGACGAGCGGCACCATCAAGTGTCCGCCCGCGTGGGTGCGGTCGCGCTGCCTCGGGCACATCGCGGCAACCCTGCGTGAGGTCATCCGCCAGCAGCGCCCGGAAGTCTGCGCCGTCGAGGGATTGTTCCACGCCAAGAACCTGCGCACGGCGCTCATCATGGGCGAGGCGCGCGGTGCTGCGCTGGCGGTGATCGCCGAGGCGGGATTGCCGATCTACGAAATGGCGCCGCGGAAAGTGAAGCTCGCGATCGTCGGCTTCGGTGGTGCCCAGAAGATAGCCGTCGCCAAGATGGTGCAGCGCCTCCTGGCGCTGACGGAGCTGCCCGCGCCTGACGCTGCCGACGCGTTGGCGTTGGCGCTGGCTTTCGCGCAGGAGCGCAGCCGGGTGGGGTTGGCGACGCCCAACCGCGTCTGAGCTACGGCCGCCCGGGTCCGCCTGGGCTTTATTCCAGAAATCGATCCAAGCAGACGCATGGCGTCTTGGTGAATGGTTACATATGTAGTCAATAATAATTGACGTGTGTAAACAATCATGGCATCACGGTCCCGTCACCTGAAGCCCTGACCTGACCGAACCATCAACCGCCACGTTCATTCAACCCGCTCCATGAACCTCACCTCCGTTCCTGCTTCGTTGAAAGCCGGGCTCACTCGCGCCGGCCTGCTGCTGGCGACGTGGGCCGGCCTTGCCGCTCCCTTGCCCGGCGATCTGGATCCCGGATTCCAGTTGGATCTGTCATTGCCGCCCGCCAGCGAAACTCTCGCGGCTGCCGCCCACCCGGATGGTCGCCTGCTGACCGTCTTTCAGTTTGCCACCGGCCCCGAGTTGGTCGCCCTGAAAGGGGACGGCTCGGTGGATCAGACTTTCCAGCGCCGGTCGTTGCCGGGCTTCTCTGTCCGGCAGCTGCATGTCCTTCCGGACGGCAAGATGCTGGTCGCCTACCGTCCGGAAGGAAGCTCGGTCGGCACCTGTCAGTTGGCCCGCCTATTGCCCGACGGCCGCACGGATCACCAGTTTGTCGTGACCATTCCCGCGCCCTCGATCACCTGCGTCGCGCCGATGCCGGATGGCTCGGTGATGCTGGGTGGGGCCAACGGGGCAGGCACTCCGGTGAACGATCTGTTGCGTCGCCTAAATCCGAACTGGGAGTTTGATGGAAGTTTCGCCCTGACCGGTGTCTTCAATCGCTGGGGCGGTGCGACTGAAGTGGCCCCGGCGGGTGATGGCTACCTAGTCAATGCGCTGACCGGCGTCTACCGGCTGGGGCCGGGCGGTGCGAAGGATGATTCGTTTTCGCCGCTGGAGTTCGACTTCGCTGCGCCGGTGCGGGTATTGCCGCTAGCGGGCGGCGATTTCCTGGCGGCAGGGCGGTTGCTCTCTATGGGCGGAGGCGTCGACCGGGTTCATCGATTCAAACCCGATGGCAGTGTCGACGCGGGTTTTCGCCCGGTGCCGCTTCAAGGAGTGATTGGCGCGATGCATCGGCAGGCGGATTCCGCAGTTTTGCTGGCCGGGGCCTTCGACCAGGTGGACGGGTTGGTCCGCATTGGCGTGGCTCGCCTGCTGCCCGCGGGAACGGTGGATGCGAATTTCGTCGCGACCCTGGACACGGTGGTTCCGGCGCCTTTGGGCACCGCGGATACGCGAGTCCACGGGCTCGGCGAAATGGTCGGCGGGCGGGTGTTCGTGGCGGGCAAATTCCTGGGCGTCAATGGCAGGGCGTTGCCCCAACCGTTGGCGGTGTTCGTTCCGGTCGTGCCCGTAGCGACGCCAGCCATCGTCAGTTTGCCCGAGGCGGTCACGGTGACCGAAGGGCACTCGCTGGACCTGATCCCGCGGGTTCTGGTTCCGCCCGGCACGACCTTTGCCTGGAAGCGTGACGGCGTGACGCTGGGAACCCAGCCGGAGTTGCACCGGCGCAACCTACAACTGCA
>JBEISV010000559.1:0-2981 GCA_040375265.1 Verrucomicrobiales bacterium | reverse complement strand
CCCATCCCGCCGCGTCCAATCAGCCGGACAATTTGGTGACGCGGCAATAGACCGCTCAATTCCGCCGGTGAGGGCGGTTCCCAGGCGGTCGGATTGGGTGCGGGCGCGCGCAGCCCTTCGGCCAATAGGCCGTCAAGGTTCAAGCCGTCGAGCGCTGGAGGGATATCCGCCACCGTGTCACCCTACACTGCGCCAAAAGGCCGGGGGCGTGACAGGCGAAAAGTCGTCAAGGCAGGCGGTAGGCTTGCTCCCCGGCCGGTGGCCGGGCTGAATCCCCGCCCGTGACTTCATCGTTTCCAGCGACCCGGTGGTCAGTGGTCGCCGCCGCCGCCGCCAGTGGCGACCAGATGGGCGGGCACACGGCCATGGGGGAACTCTGCGCTCTCTATTGGTATCCGATTTATGCCTACGCCCGGCGGCGTGGTTTGGGTCCCGAGGATGCCGAGGATGCCACGCAGTCCTTCTTTCGCTCGGTCCTGGCGGAG
Source organism: Verrucomicrobiales bacterium (assembly GCA_040375265.1). Lineage (GTDB taxonomy): Bacteria > Verrucomicrobiota > Verrucomicrobiia > Limisphaerales > UBA9464 > CAIWAH01. The sequence continues at coordinate 2,496 of JBEISV010000559.1, read as the reverse complement.
AACCTGTTCGCCGCCGCCGACCCCTCGTTGGGGCGGCTCCGATCTTTCCTGCTGAAGGCCTTTGGCCGTGACCTGGCCGACGCGCGGCGCGACGGCGCTCGGCAAAAGCGCGGCGGCGGGGCGGAAGTCGTTTTGCTCGACCTGCTGGCGGCGGAAAACCGCTTTCAGGCTGAGGCGCCTGGCGGCGAACCGACCCGCGTGTTTGAGGCCGCTTGGGCTGCCACCGTCCTGGAAGGCGCCCTGCGGCGGGTGGAAGCCGATTATGCGGCGACGGGGCGCTCCGCAGTATTCACGGCATTGCGTCCGTGCCTCGGCGCGGGTGGCGGTGGAGTTTTCGAGTCGGCGCAACTGGCAACCTCACTGGGACTGAGTGACGTCGCCCTCCGACAGGCGATTTCCCGGCTTCGGGACCGGTTTCGCACCGCCTTGAGGGCCCAAGTCGCCGACACTCTTCGGGAGCCGACGGAAGTCGCGATCGACGAGGAATTGCAGAGCTTGCGGGCCTTGCTGGCGGCGGGTGTCTGACGGGCGGGACGCCTGCTCGCCGGGGCGGACACTGCCGACCAGTCAAGGGCGCCACACGCAGGTCATGACCGATTTTCCGGGCACGGTGGCCGGGAAGGTTTCTGCATCGGTGGTCACGACGATGGATTTGGCCAGGCCCGTGGTGTTGGCTAGCACCAGCACGAGTTCGCCATTGGGATTGCGGAAGGCGACGTGGCTGAGGTCCTGGGTGCTGGGCGTGCTGTCGATCCGCACGGCGCCGCGGCGGATGAACTTCATGAAGTGGCCGTAGTTGAAATACTCGAAGATTTCCTCCACGCGGCCGGTTTCCGAGTCGTAGCGCAGGATGGCCTTGGTGGCGGGGAAGGGACCGTTGTTGGGCCGGCCTTTTTCATCGAGGATGGCGACCCAGGCGTTGTAGCTGGTGGCCCAGTTGCGCAGCCGTTCTACTAGGTCGTAGCCGCCCCAAATGGAGAAGACGGAGCCTTCGGTGAAATGGATCGGCTTCGTAGGAAACTCTGTGTGGAACTGCGTCATGCCGTCGGGCTTGCCTTCGTAATGATGGAAGCCTACGCCGTCCACGAACGCAGCGGCCGCGGGGTCGCTGAGGATGGTGCGCGGATGCGGCAGGCCGGCGGAGTCGTCCTTGGTGACGGCGTTGTAGTTGTGGTCGTAGCACCAGATCTTCGTCTTCAGGCCGGCGCGCCGGAAGGCGGGACCGAGGTGGTCGCGGATGAAGTCGCGCTCCTGTTCGCCGGTCCAGTGGCAGGAAGGGTAGAACCACTTCGGGTCCCTTTCCTTGGCGCGGTCCACGCCGGGTTCGTTCTGCACGGTGACGGCTTCGATCGCGATGCCTTCGGCGGCGTAGGCCCGGATGAACTTCACGAAATACTGCGCGTAGGCCGGATACCATTCCCGCTTCAGTTCGCCGCCGATCATGTTGCCGGTGGTCTTCATCCAGCCGGGCGGACTCCACGGCGAGGCGAAGAAGATCAGCTCGGGATTGCGTGCCTTGGCCAGCTTGAGGCAGGGAAGGATGTAGGCTTGGTCCTTCGCAATGCTGAAGCCCTTCAATTCGGGATCGGTCTGGCCGGCCGGCAAATCGCTGTAGGAATACCAGGGTTCGCCTGCGAAGTCGGACGTGCCGAGGCAGACGCGCATGAGATTCATGCCGAGGCCGCGGTCGGGCGAGACGAGCAGGTCCATGGCGCGCTCGCGTTCGGCGGGCGCCATGCGGAAGAGGTTCGAGCAGGTGGTGTGCTCAAGCGAAGCGCCGAGTCCGTAGATGGTCTGAAAGGTCTTGGCTGGATCGACGGTGATGACCGTGCCGGCCGTCGTGGGGGAGGCCGAGAACGTCAGTTCAGGCTGGGCCGCCAATCGAAGTGTAAGGTCTTCCGAGGTGACCCAACTACGGACGGTGTCGGCGGCCAGCAGGCGGCCAAGGCAACCGACGGCGAAGGCAAAACCCAGGCAACGGGCGAAGGTGATCATGGGGAACAGTTTGCCGGAATCGGTTCAGGGTCGAGCGCGCGTTACAAAGTGCTGCCGGCATCTTGCCGGGAGTCCCTGACGGCTCGTGCGGTGATTGTCCGGGAAGGGCTGCCGGCGGTCATCCGCGCCCGCCGCAGGCTTCGGCCGGAGGCCGACAAGGGCGCGGGTTGGAAGTGGACGCCGGCTCGTCCGCGGGGCGGGGCCAACTCGGCGTTCCGCCGGCTGGAAGCCGGCGTCACGTTGGACCGACCCCGGATGGAAGCGACCGGGTTAACCCGGAGCGGGCCGGCGCCGAAGGGTTTTACCGGAGCGGTCGGGGACGTGGCGATGCCGGTTTGACAGGATTGGCTGTGGCGCCGCCCGCCGGGTTTCCCCGATTTCTCCGTTTCCGGAAGTTTGACACCTCCGAACATTCCCCCGCTACTCTCCGTCCACTTGCTGCGCATGAAGCACATCGTTGCCGTTTCGCTGGTTGCCGTCGTCGGATTTTCCTCCGCGCTG
>JBEISV010000451.1:0-4023 GCA_040375265.1 Verrucomicrobiales bacterium | reverse complement strand
TGGTCGTCCGCACGACAATCCGATTGGAACCCACCACCTCCGCCGCCACCCGGGTGGGTTCCCAATGCCGCTGGAGCTGTTCGAGGGCGAACCATGACAACTGCCCGTGGTCAGGATACTGCGCCGTGAAGGTCGTGAACTCGATCCGACGCGGCTCCAGCTCCTTCGGCGTCGCCATGAGCGCGTCGAACTGCCGCGCCAGTTCCGCCTTCGTAGCGGGCTCGTATTTGTGCTCCACGCCGGGGCCGACGAGGTGACGCAGTTCCAGTCCCGCGTTCCGCATCGCTGCGGCCATCGTGTCGGCGGCGAGCTTTTGCCGGTCGAGCTCGCCGCTGTAGGCGATGACGTCGAGGTGGTGGAAATTGGCGGCGTAGCCCGGCACGTCGTAAAGCCGCCACAGGGTTTGCTCCCACGGCGGCGGCAACGGTGGCTTCGTCAGGATTCCGGTGTAACCCGGCGTGTCCACGAATCCGGCACCCGGTGCCGCGGCCCGCCAGTAATCCGGGAAGTGCGCCGCCAAGTGCCACGTCCCACCGCCGCCCATGGAAAACCCGCGGATCGCCCGGCGGTGAGGATCGGTGCCATAAGCGCTTTGAGCGCGCTGGGTCGCCTCGAACACGTCGGTTTCGCCGGCGAACTTGTAGGCGTTGCAGTAGCGGCCGTAGGGATGCACGACGACCGTGTCCGCCGGCGCAAAGTCGCCCTTCGACCGAAGCCGTTCGCTGAGGAATTTCAGTTCCGTGCGTTTTTCGTCCCGCCCTGCCAGCCACACGTCGAGCCGCAGCGCCGGGCCGCCGGCCACCCAATTGGTCGGCACGACCACGCCGTAGGGCTGCACCGAATCATCGATCCGTGACACGAACCCGCGCACCACGAGCCCGGTCTGGCGCGTCCACGGTGCGTTGCCATTGGCCAATTGCGCCGCGCGTTCGTGGCCCAGCCGCAAGAGCTCCCGTGCCTGGCCAAACTGGTTCGTTGCGTGGAACTCGTCGTAGCGCAGCGCCCAGTCCACCGCCTTGTGCAGCACCGCGACGTCCGGCCACAGGTCCTGCGCCAGCGGATTCGTCGCCGCCTGCAGCGTCGCGACCTGCCGGCCCAACTCCGCCGCGCCCGCGGCGAGTTCCTGCCGGACGGTTTCCGGCACCGGGATCCCAGACGGCGGAACGCCACCGCGCGGCGCCGGCGCGGCGAACAGCCACGGCGACAGGAACAGGCCAGCGATCGGCAGAAGGAATCGGGCGAACATCACGCCGGAGTCTGCGCCGACTCCGCGAATCGGGACAACGCCGGGCTGAGGGCAGTCTCGTCCATGCCAATGGCTTCGACTGGGCAACCTACCAGACCGGCCTGGGCCTGATGAAATTCTGCCTCGGTCGCGGGTTGGCGGATCACCACGGAGTAGCCAATGTCGGCGTTGCGTTGGTAGATGCTGGGTGCCACTTGGCGACAAATGTCGCAGTCAATGCAGTCGCTGGTAACGTAGAAGGCGCCGGGAACGTTCTCCGGGAGCCGGGATTCGGGATTGGCCATAATGTATCTCTTTCGATCACGACTCGGTGGTCGTTGGGCAGACCTTCCGCCCGATCCTTGATTGCGTGAAATGCATTACTTCAATAACACTGATGCTATTGTCGCATGAGTGAATTCCTCGCCACCGTCCCCTTCGATCTCTACGAGCTGGGCCTGTTTCATCTCGTCGCGGAGGAAGGCAGCTTCACCCGGGCGGGCCAGAAGGCCGGGCTAACCCAAAGCGCCATGACCCGGCAGATCCGCGGGGTGGAAGACCAACTGGGCGTCGCCCTGTTCGAGCGCACCACTCGCCGGGTTGGCCTCACGCCGGCCGGCCGTCTACTTTACGAGAAGTCCAAGCCCATCCTCGCCGCGGCCGAAGCGACCCTGCAGCAGCTCCAGCAGGACTTCGCGCTGATCCCGCAGACGCTGAGGGTGGCAGTGGACCAGAGCATCGGTCTCGCCTGCTTTCCCGGCTTCTTCTTCGCCTTTCGCAAGCGGATGCCGGCCGTCCAGCTCCACGTGCAACAGCTCGGCGGCGACGAAATCATCAGCGCTCTTGAGGCTAAGACGCTGGATGCTGGCTTGCTGGCCATCCCACCGCGGCTGCCCGGAACGCTCACCGCGACCCATCGATTTGCGGACGAGTTTGTCCTAATTGCTCCGCCCGACAGCGAGCTAACCTCAGCCTCCGGTCCGACAAATCTGCGAACCCTGCGCAAACGCCTCGCCGTGGAAAGATGGCTCCTCATCGATCGCCGGGGAACGACCGGAACCAGGCTGCACGCGTGGCTCCGAACGCAGGGATTGGAAATCAGTCCGGCCATCGAACTCGACAGCTTCGACGTCATCGTGAACTTGGTCGCCTTGGGTCTGGGCTGCAGTTTTGTGCCACAACGTGTGCTCGCGCTTTACGGCGACCGTCGAAAAGTCCGGCGAATCGCCACCCATCCGCGCTTCAGCCGCGAACTCGCAGTCGTCGTCCGCAAGAACCGCCAGCAACCTGAGCCGCTGGCGACCTTCATGGAGAGCATCTTGTTCTGAGCCTCGCACTGCTGGTCCCCCGCTGACGCGAGAATTGGCGTTCCCCGCCTAGCCGGGCGCCGTATGCTCGCGGGCATGAAGCGTTACGACCTGTTCCTCAACGGCCAATCCGTCCCCGCCGCCAGCGGCAAGACGTTCACCACGACCAATCCTGCCGACACCCGCGAAACCGTTGCCACCTACGCGGCCGGCGGGCGCGAGGACGCCGCGACGGCGGTCACGGCGGCACAGGCGGCGTTCCCGAAGTGGGCGGCCACCACGTCGGTGGCGCGCGGCCGGATTCTGTCCAAGGCCTCGCAACTGCTTGAAGCGCGCAAGGCCGAGCTGGCGGAACTGCTCGTGCGCGAGGAAGGCAAGACGCTGACCGAGGCGACCGGTGAGGTGCAGCGCGCGGCGGACATCTTCCGCTTCTACGGCGGGCTCAGCTACACGGTCGGCGGCCAGGTCATCCCGCATGATCTGCCAGGCAACCTGATGTTCACCCGGCGCGAACCGTTGGGCGTCGTCGCGCTGATCACGCCGTGGAATTTTCCCATCGCCATCCCGGTCTGGAAGCTCGCCCCGGCGCTGCTCTGCGGGAACACGGTCGTGCTCAAGCCCGCCTCGCAGGCGCCCGCGATGACGCTGGAAGTGGCGAAGGTGCTGCACGAAGCCGGCCTGCCCGCGGGCGTGCTCAACGTAGTGACCGGCGAGGGCCGGGCCTTCGGCGCCGAGATCGCCGCGAACAAGGCGGTGACGGCCCTGAGCTTTACCGGATCGCACGCAGTCGGTTCCGCGCTCTACCAGGCAGTCGCGCCGCGCATGATCCGATGCCAGTTGGAGATGGGTTCCAAGAACCCGACGATCGTGCTGGCCGATGCCGACCTCGACTTGGCCGCGAAGCTGGTGACCATCGCCGGGTTCGGCCTCACCGGTCAGGCCTGCACCGCGACGAGCCGCGTGATCGTCGAACGGTCCGTCCTCCCGGCCTTCACGGAGAAGCTCATCGCGGCGGCCAAGGCGTGGAAAGTCGCCCCCGGCCTGACGCCCGGCGCGCAGATGGGGCCGGCCGTCAACGAGGCGGAACTCCAGGGCAACTTCGACGCCATCAAACAGGCCCAGGCCGAGGGCGCGGAACTGCTCTGGGGCGGCGCGCGGCTGACCGACGGCGAATTTGCCCACGGTTGGTTCATGCAGCCGGCCATCCTCGGCAACGTGACGCCCACTATGAAGATCGCGCAGGAAGAGGTCTTCGGCCCGGTCGTCGTGATCCTGGCCGTGGACAGCTTTGACGAGGCCATCGCGGTCGCCAACGGGGTCCAATACGGCCTGAGCGCCAGCGTGGTGACTCGCGACTTCAAGCGGGCGATGCAATACGCCGAGCGGATCGAGGCGGGCGTGGTTAAGGTGAACCAGATCTCGACCGGGCTCGCGTTGCAGGCGCCTTTCGGTGGCGTGAAGCAGAGCAGCACGGACTCGTTCCGCGAACAG
>JBEISV010000618.1:0-2462 GCA_040375265.1 Verrucomicrobiales bacterium | reverse complement strand
GGCGACGATGTGCGGGGCGCCGGACTGGAGGAATACCTGACCCAGCCGGACGGCGTGAGCGTGGTGGAGTGGATCGAGCGGAGGGCCGGGGAGACGTTCGCCACTGAGGGCAGCGGTCCCGGTGCGCTGCGCCGGATTTACCTGCGGTCCATCGACGAGAACACCCGGGAGATTGGCTATGATTGCGCTGGCGCTTGAATTCTCTTCTGACCGGCGAAGCGTTGCCGTGGGCCGGGCTGGCCAATTGCTTGCCGAAGCGACCCACCACGGAACGGTCAACACGCCGGTCTTTGCGCTCATCGCCGAGGCACTGCGGCAAGCTTCGGTGGCGCGCGAGGACGTGGGGCAATTGGTCGTCGGCGTGGGCCCGGGCAGTTACACCGGCGTCCGCATTGCCATCTCCGCGGCGCAAGGCTGGCAGCTGGCGACCGGCGCGACCTGCGTCGGGGTAAACAGCCTGGAGAACCTCGCGCGGTCCGTGGCTGATCGAATCCTGCTGGCGGTGGACGCCCAACGGGGGGAGTTCGCCAGCGCCTGGGCGGAAGCCGGCAGGCTGGTTGAACCGATCCGGCTGCGGTCCAAGGACGAACTACTGGGGCGCCTGGGGCGGGGGGAATTGGTGGGCGGTCCGGACTTGGAGCGACTGCTGCCCGGAGCGCGTCCTCTGTTTCCGACCGCTACGGGAGCGCTGGCGTTGGCCGTCAATGCGGAGGCAGTGCCCGCTGAGACTTTGGCACCGAGCTACCTGCGGGAAGCGAGTTTCGTGAAGGCGCCGCCTACGCGGGAAATCGCTGGCTTACAGCCCTGAGCAAGGTCGCGCCCGAGCGCTGCATGCTCAACCACCCTACTTGTGGGTGTCGCACGCCGCCGCGCCCGCTTCGCCGCCGCTGTCGGCGACCATGCGGTCGAGGTCACGCATGATGGCAGCATGGCAGTCGGGGCAGAAACCGTGCGTCAGCCGGACCTGGGTGTTGGTCTGGAGGTAACTTTCGATGCGCTGCCAATAACCGTTGTCGTCGCGCACCTTCTTGCATTGCGCGCAGATCGGCATGAGTCCGCGGAGGGTCTTGACCTCGGCGATGGCGGCTTCGAGCTCGCGTTTGAGCCGGTCGCGTTCGAGCTCCATCTCGTGGCGGTAAAGCGCCATCTGGATGGCTGCGCCGAGTTCCCGACCGTCGAACGGCTTCAACAGATAGCCGTAGGGCTCCGCCACGCGGGCCTTCAGAATGGTCGCCTCGTCGTCGTAGGCGGTGATGAAGATGACCGGCTTCTGGAAGCGTTCCCGGATGATGGACGCGGCCTCGATGCCGGTGATGGTGCCCCGGAGATTGATGTCCATGAGGACCAGCTCCGGGTCGTGCTCGCGGACGAACACCAGCGCTTCGTCGGCGGAACTGGCGCTGGCCACAACCGTGTGGCCGAGGTCGTGGCAGCATTGCTCAAGATCCATGGCGACGATCTGCTCGTCCTCCACGACCAATATTCTCGCCGGGGTGCCCTTCATGAATCCGTTTGCCTGCTTATCGGCGCGGGGAACGATACCTTAACCGTCATTCCCGAACGGTTCTCGGCCTCGACCGTGCCGCGGAGCTGTCGGGCGAGCGCACTGACGAGCTTGAGTCCGAGCGAACCTTCGCGGCCTTCCGCGGCGCCGCCCACGCCGTTGTCGGCAACCGAGAGGATCCAGCGGCCCTGTTCCGCCACGAGCCGGATCGCGAGTTCGCCGCGCCGCTGGTTGGGAAAAGCGTGCTTCAGGGCATTGGTGACCAACTCGGCCACGATCAGGCCGCACGGGACCGCGGTCTCGATGGCCACCGGGCCCACGGTGACCTCGATCGGCTGGAGCATTTGTCCGGGCACGCGGCCGAACGAGCGGATGATCTGACCGGCCAACGATTCGAGATAGGCGCCGAGGTCAATGCACGACAGGTCGCCGGTCCGGTAAAGACGTTCGTGGATCAGCGCCATCGCCTGCACGCGGCCCTGGCATTCCTCGAAGCGGATTCGGGCTTCCGGGTCGGCGACGGCGCGGGATTCGAGCTGGAGCAGGCTGGAAATGATCTGAAGGTTGTTCTTCACGCGATGATGAATCTCCTGAAGGAGAATCTCCTTTTCGCGCAACGCTTCCTCGGCCACCCGATGGGCCTGCCGTTGGTCGGTGATGTCCGTCGCCACGCCGCCGCTGGCCACATGGCGGCCCTCGGCGTCGTAGAGCGGGAACAGGGTGGTCAGGTAAGTTCGTTCCTCGCCGGCGCGGCCGCGCAGATCCTCGACCACGAAGGGGCGTAGGCTGCCGGCAAGGCGTTCCAGGCGGCGTCGGAACAGGCTGGCGTGCTCCGTTGGCAGGACATCTTCGAGGGTTTTCCCGATGATTTCGCCGGCGGATTTGCCCAACGCGGCCTCGACCGAACGGCTGACTAGCAGGTAGCGCCCTTCCCGGTCGATCAGGGTCACCAATGAGG
>JBEISV010000400.1:0-4507 GCA_040375265.1 Verrucomicrobiales bacterium | reverse complement strand
TGGTTCAATCCGCTGAACCGTGCCGAGCTCCTGCCCGGCGGCAACGACGCCAGCCCGGCCAACCGCGACGAGTTCGTCGAGCTCGTGAACCTCTCCGGCGAGTCCATCGACCTGACCGGCTGGATGATCTCGGATGCGCTGCTGCGCCGTGCCTACGTCTACCCCGGGACCGCCGGCACGACGCTGGCGCCGTCCAATTCGCTGATCGTCTACGGCGGCCCGGCGTTTGGTTTCACCCCGCAGCTCAGCGTCCCGGCCATCGCGGCCGAGGTCGGGCCCGGCGACGCCTTCAGCACGGCCGGCCTGGCGCTGAACGACGGGGGCGACACGATCGTCGTGCGCAACGCCCAATCGAACATCATCTCGCGCGTCCTCTACGCGCAGAGCCAGACCAGCACCAACGGCTCGCTCGTGCGCTTCCCGACCGACCGCGACGGCTTCGTCGCCCACAGCGGGACCGGCGCCCGTTACTGGTCGCCCGGCACGCAGGCCGACGGCAAGGCGTGGACTGAGGCCCAGCCCAACGCGGACGTCGCACCGGCCATCGTCACCCCGCCCGTCAACCTGTCCGTCGCGGCCGGCATCCCGGCCACGTTCTCCGTCCTGGCGACCGGCGTTCCCGCGCCAACTTACCGTTGGCAACGGGATGGGGTCGGAGAGCTCCCCGGCGAAACCGCCGCCAGCTACACCCTCGCCAGTCCGCAGCTCACCGACGACGGCGCGAGCTTCCGGGTGATCATCGCCAACCGCGCGGGCTCGATCACCAGCGCCCCGGTGACCCTGACCGTCACCGCGCCGCCGCCCGAGATCATCCGGACCAACATCGCCTACCTCCGCACCCAGGTGGACGCGGTGAACCTCCGGCCGGCCAACACGACCCAGCTCTACGAGGTCCAGGGAACGGTGACGACCCACGTGAACCTCACCGGCGCGGCAAACTGCTTCTTCTATCTCCAGGACGACACCGCGGGCATCTCCGCCTTCGTCACCGGCAAACCCGGAACCGAGGTTCCGCCCGCCGGCGCCCGGGTCCGCATCGTGGGACCGCTGGGCCACTTCAATGGCTTGCTGGAACTGAACTTGGTCGCCACCAACGCCAAGCATGTGGTCGAGGTGCTTTCCACCGGCAACCCGCTGCCCGCTCCGGTCGCCCTCGACTATTCCTGGCCGATCTCCTCCACCGGCATCACCGCCGCCTCCACCGGGGTCGCCGGCGCTGAGGCCAACGAAGCCCGCCTCGTGCGAGTGGACAATGTCCTCGTGGACACCGCCACCGGCGCGAATTTCACCAGCGGTTCCAACGTCACCATCACGGACGCCGCCGATCCGGCGAAGACGTTTGTGCTGCGCATCGATTCCCGGGTGACCGAAGTCATCGGGCAGCCGAAGCCGACCGCCGCCGTGTCACTCGTGGGTGTCCTTGGCCAGTTCGACAGCGCCGATCCCCGCGCCGGTGGTTACCAACTGATCGTCACCCGCCTGGCCGACATCATTTCCGGGGTCGTCCCCGGCCCGATCACGGCGGCCGCGGCAGTCACGGGCGAAACCGTCACGCTCACCTGGAACGGCACGCTGGGAGCGACCTACTCCGTGCTCGCCTCCACCAACGCGGCGGGCCCGTTCTCGGCCGTCGTCACCGGCCTGACCAGCCCGACCCATTCCGCGAGCACCGCCGGGGAAACCGGCGGCTTCTTCCGCATCACCTCGCCCTGAACCGGCGGGCTGAAGGCCGCTTCACCCCGGGCGCGACCGCAAGTCGCGCCCGTTTTGTTTTTTGGGGTGCAACTCCCGGCTGCGTCGCGCCGGGTTCCGTGCTATTTCCGGGCTGTGACGACCTCCGCCGAACTCCTGCTTGCGACCGCCCGATCCGCCGCCACCCGGGCTTACGCTCCTTACTCCCGCTTCCGCGTGGGCGCCGCCGTGGAGTCCGAGTTGGGTGTCTTCGCCGGCTGCAACGTGGAGAACGCCAGCTACGGGCTTTGCCTTTGCGCGGAACGGGCGGCGCTTTCCTCGGCCATCGCCGCGGGCGCCCGGTCGTTTTCCGCCGTGGCGGTCACCTGCCTGGATGCGCAGCCCGACTTGGGATTGAACGGTCGCACGCCCTGCGGCGCCTGCCGTCAGTGGCTGCTGGAACTGGCCCCGGAGGCGGACGTCTGGATCGACGGCGCGGACCGCTCCTTCAAGGTCCGCGACCTATTGCCGCATGGCTTTCAACTGACCTGAAAGCCGGCGCGTCGGCGAGCGGGCGGGCCTATTCCACGATCTTGGGCACCACGAACAGGCCGCCGGCCTTCGCCGGGGCGTTCCGCATGGCCTCATCGTGGGGCAATGAGCCGGTGACCTCGTCGGGCCGCATCACGTTGACCAGCGGGAAGGCGTGGGCGGTCGGCTCCACGCCGGTGACGTCGACTTCCTTCAGCTTGGCCACGTAACCGAGGATGGCGCCGAGCTGGTCGCCCAGCTTCTGTTCCTCCTCCGGCGTCAGTTCGATGCGCGCAAGTTTGGCCACGTAGTGGATGTTGAAGTCCGACATGGGTGGAAGGGTTCGGATTTCCGGAACCGGGCGCAAGCGGGTTAAATGGCGCCCGGGGCGGTTCGCCGGGGACGTTCAGCGCGCGAAGACGGTGGGTTGCGCGCGGGCCCGTTTCGGATTCCCCTTCCGGCCTGATGCGCCTGCCCTTGACCGCTCCGTGGCCGACAGCCCTGCTGCTCGGGGTCCTGCTTAGCCCAGCCGTCGCCGCGCCCCGCCCGGGTGCCGCTTCCATCCAGGCCGACGACGTGCTGGCTCACACTCGGGTGCTCGCCAGCGATGAATTCGAGGGCCGCGGCCCGGGCACGCCCGGCGAGGAGAAGACTGTCCGCTACCTCACGGAACAGTTCCAACGATTCGGCCTTAAGCCGGGCATGCCGGACGGTTCCTGGACGCAGGACGTGCCGATCGTGGGGGTGAAGTCCGAGGTGAAGTTCAGCCTCGGCGGCGAGGCACTCGTGTTCCCGCAGGATTACGTCGGCTGGTCGCCGGAACTCGGTGCCGAGGCCACTGTGCCTCCGACCGACGTGCTGTTCGTCGGTTACGGCATCACCGCGCCGGAATACGGATGGAACGACTTCAAGGACGTGGACGTCCGCGGCAAGACCATCGTTATCCTCGTCAACGACCCGCCCATCCCGGACGCGGCTGACCCGGCGAAGCTCGACGACCGGATGTTCGGCGGAAACGCGATGACCTACTACGGCCGCTGGACCTACAAGTTCGAGGAAGCCGGCCGCCGCGGGGCTGCCGCCGCCCTGATCATCCACGAGACGAAGCCAGCCGCCTATCCTTGGTTCGTGGTGGTGAATTCGTGGGGACGCGAACGCTTCGACCTCGAGTCGGACAAGTCGCCCAAGTCGAAGATCGCGGGCTGGCTGAGCCTGGAGCGCGCCCAGAACCTGTTCGCCGCCAACGGCACCAGCTACGAGGCGATGAAGGCCGCCGCCCTGAAGCGCGACTTCCGGCCCGTGCCGCTGAAGGAAAAGGCGGCGTTCACCGCCCGGAACCAAGCGCGCACCGTGAAGTCGAAGAACGTCCTCGCGCAGCTCCCCGGCAGCGACCCGAAACGGCGCGACGAATGGGTCGTGATCACCGCGCACTGGGATCACCTCGGCCGCAACAAGGAACTCACTGGTGACCAGATCTTCAACGGCGCCGCCGACAACGCCATCGGCACCGCCGGCCTGCTGGAGTTGGCCCAGGCCTTCACCCAGGCGCCCCGCGCGCCGAAGCGATCCGTGCTGTTCCTGTCCGTCACGGCCGAGGAGCAGGGCCTGCTGGGCGCCGCCCACTACGTCGCCGCGCCGCCGTATCCGCTCGCGAAGACGGTCGCCAACCTGAACATGGACGGCGCCAACCAGTGGGGCCGAACCAGCGACATCCGGCAGATCGGCCGCGGCGCCTCGACCATCGACGCCTTCCTGGACGCCGCGGCCAAGGCCCAGCGCCGCGTGGTGCTGCCCGACCCGCATCCCGAGCGCGGCATCTTCTACCGCAGCGACCACTTCGAGTTCATGAAGGGCGGCGTGCCCGCGCTCTACCTCAAGACCGGCGACGACTACGTGGGCAAACCCGCCGGCTACGGCGAGGGCAAGGTCAACGAATACATCGAGCGCGATTACCACAAGGTCAGCGACGAGGTGAAACCCGACTGGGACCTGAGCGGCGCCGTCGAGGACCTGCGCCTGATCCACGACATCGCGTGGCGCCTGGCGGAGACCCGCCGACCACCGCAGTGGAATTCCAAGAGCGAGTTCAAGGCGGCCCGGGATGGGCAGTTGCGGTAGGGCCGGGGCGAAAATTGACACGGAACGTTCCGCGCCCGTTCCTTCAGCTCATGCGCGGCGGGAAAACACTGGCGGGAATCGGTTTCGGCGGACTCATGGGCTGCGCCCTGCTGTGGGCGGCGGACGTCCCGCCGCCGGGCGCCGCCAAGCCGCTCCGGCGCAATGTGGTCATCTTGGGAGATTCGCT
>JBEISV010000289.1:0-6130 GCA_040375265.1 Verrucomicrobiales bacterium | reverse complement strand
TTCCCGCTCCGTCTCAACCCTGACCTTGCCGACAAACTTCTCGGCGTAGGCGAAGGACGTCTTCAGCGCGAACGGCAGCACTTCACCCTGGCCGCGTTGGAAGAGCGTGACCAGTCGGGTAAGTTCTGCGGCCGGTTCGGTCGGGACGTTCAGGGCAAACGTGCCGTCGCGGCCCAGCAGCACGGCGCGCCGGACCGAAGCGTCCAACGCGACGGCGAACAGCAAGTTGATCCACCCGGCGAGCAGGACATCCGGCCGGCGCTCCAGCTTGGAGTAACGCGCCAGCACGACCTGGTCGCCGAAGACCTCCACGCGGCCGGTGAGTTCCCAGCCGGCGACCGTCAACGTGCCCGCAAGGAAACGCGCCGGGGCGGCGAAGTGCGGTTCGCAGCGTTGCCAGAAGGCGGTGGTCTCCCGCTCCAGCCGGCTTTGTTCACCTTCCCGCAATGGCTGATCCGGCAATCGGCCGGCGGCGGCCTGGAGCGTGAGCAATTCCCGCAGCGATTGGTGCCGCCGCAGCGTGGCGACGCCGGCCTCGACCAGGCTGTGGTTGTCCCGGGTCCCGACTTGGAAATCCTCCTCGTCGCGCAGGGCGTCCTCGGTGCGGGCGAACCGGAGGCCCAGGCGCTGCTCCGCGAAGTGCTGCGCCGGATTCCGGAAGAAACGGATCAACGTCGGGAGTTCGACCGGCGCGGTCGGCGATTCAGCGGGGTGCTTCCCGGCGAGCGGCGGAATGGGTTGCTGCCGCCGTTGCTGGAGCGCGACAGCGGCGGCGCGGTTGGCGGGAGAAAAGCTGAACAGCCCTTCGCCGCGGAAATAGTCCGGGCTGAACGCCTGGAGGCGGTGGCGCACGACGAGTTCGCGGCTCGGCGGCGTTCCGGCGAGGGTGGTGAATTCGTGGTCGAAGTGATCCAGCAGCTCGCTGACGACGACGCTCGGCGGGATGTCCTTTCCGTCGCGTTGCGACTGGCCGACGTAGCTGAGGTGCAGCCGCGTGCGGGCCGACAGCAGCGTTTCGAGGAACAGGTAGCGGTCGTCGTCGTGCGGCGAACTGTCGCCTGCCCGCCGGCGCCGGGCCGTCAGGTCGAAGGCCAGCGGCGTGTTCTGGCGGGGAAAGGTGCCATGGTTCAGACCGAGCAGGCACATGACCGGGAAGGGGACGCTGCGCATCGGTTTCAGGCCACAGATCGTCACGCCGCCATGCAGGAAGCCGCTGCCCCGGCGATCTTCCGCGAGGGCCGGGCCGAGGTGTTCCAGCACCACGGCGAGACTGAGCGGTTCCGTGCAGCCGCCCCATTGCTGCGCGTCGGCGAGCGTGGCCAGCGCGGCGCGGACCGTGTCGGCCTCGCGTTTGGCGTCGCCCTCGGTGGCGCACAGGGCACCGAGGAAAACCGTAAGCCGCTCCGCCCATTCCCCCGGCGGCGCGGGTGTTTCGGCCACGCGGGCGAAGTTCAGGAGCGTTTCCGCGAATTGGCAGAAGCCTCCCAGCACGTCCGCCTCGCCGCCGTCCACCGACACGGAGCGGGCCACACCGCACGCGACCAGTTCCTCGGTGCCACCCAGCGCGTAACTCAGCAGCAGTCGGTCGAGGCCGGCGCGCCAAGTGTGATTGGCCGTCGCCGACTGCGTGTGCGTGTGACCGGCGTCGCGCCCCCAGCGAATTTCGGCCGCGGGCACCCAGTCCCGGCATCGATCCAAGGCGTCTTCATCGAGCCCGAAGCGCTGCCGCACCGGCGGACGCTCCAGCAAACCGAAGACTTCCGAGGCGGCGAACGGGCTGCCGGCGAGTTCGAGCGCGTGCCACAGGGCCGCGCCAAGGCCGCCGGCGCGGGGACTGCGGTCGGCGATGGAGAAGGGGATGAACTGTCCGGGCCGTTCCGGTTGCGCGAAGACCGCTTCGAGCAACGGGGCATACGTTTCCAGGTCCGGCACCATCACGATGACGTCACGCGGCTGGAGCTGAGGATCGTCGTTGAACCAGGCGAGCAGATGATCGTGAAGCACCTCCACCTCGCGCAGCGGACTGTGGCAGGAATGGACCCGCACGGAGTCGTCGATGACGGCGAGCGGAAGGCGCGGTTCGCCGGCGCCGCGCGCCGTGAGCGAAAGCATCGCCGCCTGCAACCGGCCGAGCAGCCGATCGTCCGGGGGCGCCACGAAATCGTCCGCGGCATCCTGCGCGTCGCGGTCGAGCAACAGGTCGAGCATTTCCCGGCCGGTTCGCCCCAGCGAGGCCAGCAAAGGATGACCTACGTCGGCCGCGACTGGCGACCGCGGGGAACGCCGGCGGGCGAGGGCCTGTTCGCGACGGGAACGGAGGTCACCCCAGTAGTGTTCGGTCGGCTGGAGCAGGAACAAGTGGACCTCGGCGACGGTTCCCAGCGCCGCCAGGAGGTCGAGATGGAACGGCGGCAGCGCGGAGACGCCAAAGAGCGAAACTCGCTTCGGCAGCCGATCGGCCGGGAGTTTGCCCGCTTGCGCGCGGCGGAGGAATTCGCGGTGCCACGCCGCCGGATGCCCCACCGCCCAGCCGTCGCCGACCAGGTGCCAGAGCTGGGCTTGCCACGCGTCGCGGGCTTCCGCCTGAAACGCCTCGGGCCAATTCGCGTCGTCCGCGTCCCAGGCGAGGATCAGGTCCGGCCGAAAGACGAGGTATTGGTCGAACAGCCGCGCCAACCGGCCGGCGAGCTGGAAACGTTTCCGATCATCGCCATCCGCCAGGTAACGCGCGACGGCATCGAAGCTGGACCGTTGCGCGGCGGTCGGCAGCAGCGAATAGAGCCGCCACACCAGCAGTTCCGGATCAAACGACGGCCGGGCGTCCACGGTCAGGTCGAGCGCGCGGAAAAGTTCGTGGGCAAAGGCGCGGGGAAACGGAAAACGAAGGTTGGCGGCGACGCCGAGCCGTTCGGCCAGTTGCAGCTTGAGCCAACGGGCCATGCCTTGGCTTTGGACCAGCACAGTCTCGGGCGCCAACGCCGACCGCAGCGGCGTCCGCAGCAGGTCGGCGAGCGTCCCGGCGAGGGACTCCAGGCGGTTGCTGCGGTGCAGATGGAAACCGGGCACGGGCGGAGCGTGCGCGGATTGGGCCGGACGTTTCAATGGGGCGAATGCTACCGCCGCGGTCGGACAACCGCGGGCGTTTCCGGCGCGTGGCTGGATCAGCGGAACGGCACCCGGGCCCAAGTTGCCAACACCAGCGGCCAAAATGCGCACCAGGCCCAGCGGTTGGCCGCCGGTGTCCAGCGCTCGGGCAGTAGCGCGCAAAGGCCGCCGAGCACAACCCCGACGCCGAAGCCAATCGCGTGGGCCAGCACGTCGGAAGTCATGGCCGTGCCCAGTTCGATGAAGAGAAAGGCGCCGCCCGCGAGTCCGGTGAGCAACAGGCGGGTGCCGCGCCGGCCCAGCCGCCACAGTGGCAGCGCCTGCACCGCCATCATGCCCAGTGCGGCCATCACCATGCCCGAGGCGCCGAGGCCGTAGCCGGGGTGATCCGCGCGGAATTTCAGGGCAAAAAAATTGGCGCCCGCCCCGGCCAGCAGCGTGACCAGGCTCGTGAGACCAGCGCCATAACGGGCCATGGCCAGACCGAGGAACAAGGTGCCGGTGAGGGCATTGGCCGCCAGGTGGGCGAGGTCACTGTGGAGCCACACGGCGGTGAAGGCGCGCCACCATTCCCCCTTGCCCGCCGCCAGGTAGGCAAACGTGCCGGCCGTCAGGCGATCGCTTATCACGTGGAGCAGCGACAGCGCGGTGACCCACAACAGCACGCCGGAGTGGAAGCGGAGTTCGGAGTCGGGCAAGGCGTGTTCCCAGCGGGAACGCCGGGATTCGCGGTTGAACAGGCGGAGCGTCTCCAGGGCCCGCGGATGGTCCGCTGGCCCGAGCGCCAACTGCCATGCGCCGGAATCCGGATCGCGGTCCAGCACGCAGGTGATGCCCTGGCTGATGAGCACCAGCGACCAGTCCAGCGCCTGCTGTTCCGAGCGGGCGCGAATCAGGGCCGGGGCGACGTCATTCACGGCGGCGAAGGTCGCGACCGGCCGGCGTCTGGCAAATCCGGGTGTGAAGGCCGCGGGTCGCGTTTGCCCCGACGGTTTCCGCTGCCTAGCTTCGCCGCCGTGAAACCGTTCCTGCTTGTCCTTGGAAGCCTGCTGGCCGCGACTGCGCACGCCGCCGAACCGGCCGCCCTGTTCTCGGAAGACTTCGCCAAGGTGCCGGACGGCGAGTTGCCCGACCCGCCGTTCAAGGTGCTCGACGGCCAGTTCAAGGTCATGGGCGACGGCGAGGCCCGTTTCGTCGAACTGCCCGGCGCGCCGCTCGAGAGCTACGGATTCCTGTTTGGGCCAGCGAATACCTCGGGTGTCGAGGCCGCCGCCCGCATCCACGCGACGAAGACCGGGCGGAAGTTCCCGACGTTCGCCGTCGGCCTGAACGGCGCCAGCGGGTATCGCCTGCAAGTTTCCCCGGCCAAGAACGCGATCGAGCTGTTCAAGGGCGACGAGGCCGTGGCGTCCGCGGCCTTCAAGTGGACGAGCGGCGAATGGACCCAGCTCCGGCTGGCGTTGAAGCCCGAGAAGGATGGCACCTTTACGCTCGAAGGCGCCGCCTCCGTCGGCGGAACCACGCCGGCCTCGGCCCTCGTGCGGCACACCGAAACCAAGCTCCAGCCGGCCGGGAAAGCTGGCGCGTGGGGCATGCCGTTCAGCGGCACGCCGATCCGTTTCGACGACCTGAAGGTGACCCGCCTCGAGTAATCGTCCCGTGAATCCCCGCGACTTCTATAGGCACTGTCCGCGCTGCGGCGCCGCCCAGCCGTCCACGCCGGCGGGCAACGTGTTCACCTGCGCCGCCTGCGGCTTCCGGCTGTTCTTCAATCCCGCCGTGGCCATCGCCGTGTTCATCCGGCGGGACGATGGCCGGGCGCTGTTCATCCACCGGGCCAAGGATCCCGGCAAAGGCCGGCTCGCGCCGCCGGGTGGATTCATTGATCTCGGCGAACGGGCCGAGGATGCCGCCCGCCGGGAAATCCGGGAGGAAGTTGGCTTGGAGCTTACCGAGGTGACCTTCCTCTGTTCACAGCCGAACACCTACCATTACGCCGAGGTCACGTATCCGGTGCTGGACTTCTTCTTCACTGCCCGGGCGTTGAATTCTGATACTGCCGCGGCGCTGGACGACGTGGCGAAGTTCGAATGGCTCGACCCGCTGGCCGTGGGTCCGGAACAAATGGCGTTTCCTTCCATGCAGACGGCGCTTGGGCTCTGGCAGGAACAGCTCCGCTGGATTCCGTAGGGCCGGGCCAATCGGCTCACCTGCCGATTGAACGCGGGGTGTCCACCCGGGTCCGAACACCCCGCCGTCGATGAGAGTCATGGTTCCCTGCATCCGCCGCGGGGCCGGCGACGGATTGTATTTTGACAATTGTGAACGTTTGCCTTTGCTTCCCAAACCCATGCCGATGAGTGCCTTTTCCCGCTGGTTCCGGATCGTCGCCGCGCTGCTGCTGTCGGTGAACGTGGCCTTGGCCGCCTTTCCGCGCATCACGGGCTATTCGCCGGTCCGTGGTGCGCCCGGCACGTTGGTCACGATCACCGGGCAGAATTTCGGCGGCCTGATCGACGTTCGCTTCGGGACCACGAAAGCCACGGTCCAGGGCGCCAATGCCTCCATCATCCAGGTGATCGTGCCCAGCGAGGCGCAGTCCGGCCCGATCAACGTGTCGACCACGGGCGGCGACGACTCCACTTTGGCGCTCGGCCTGCCGTATTTCCAGGTGGCTCCCCGCATCCAGGATTTTTACCGCGACTTCGGCGGCAACGGGCAGCCCAACATCCCGGCCAGGGCCAATGTCGGCGAACAGATCTACATCCGGGGCGCCAATTTCGACGATCCCAACCGGCCGAATGACCCTGACTATGGCCTGGGCGTGTTCGTGAACGGTGTTCGGGCGACGTCCGGGGCC
This sequence comes from Verrucomicrobiales bacterium, assembly GCA_040375265.1. Taxonomy (GTDB): domain Bacteria; phylum Verrucomicrobiota; class Verrucomicrobiia; order Limisphaerales; family UBA9464; genus CAIWAH01. The sequence goes on along the minus strand of JBEISV010000289.1, from coordinate 165 downwards.
GTGACCTCGCCCACCACGATCCAGATCATCGTGCCGGCAGGGGCCAGCACCGGCCCGATTACCATCACCAACTTCGCGGGCGTCGTGACGTCTGCCCAGTTGCTCTACTTCCAGCCGGTGATCGCGTCGTTCACGGCCCGGGCGGCGATTGGTGACGTGATGGAG
>JBEISV010000282.1:0-6198 GCA_040375265.1 Verrucomicrobiales bacterium | reverse complement strand
GTGGCCCGCAACCGCGTGACCAACGGCCTGATCGGCTGCTTTTCCGGCGACGACCGCTGGCTGCTCGCCATTGCCAGCGACCGGACCTTCGAGCTGTTCGAAGGCGTCTACGTTTGCCTGCACAGCGACCCGCTGATCGGCGGCCTGAAGCCCGGCGAATCCAAGCGCCTCCGGCAGCGAATCTACCTCCTGCCCAACGATCCCGCCGCACTGCTCCGCCGTTACCGGGCCGACTTTCCCCGGCCCGACGAGGCCTGGTGAGCGGCCGGGGCCGGGATGCAGGGTGGTCGGCGTCGGCGATTCACACCCCGATTTGGCAGGCACATCGCCCGTGCTAAAGTGAAGATCGATGACTGTGACGTCTGACCGTTCCTGGCACGCACTTCCCGTCGAAGAGGTCTTCACCTCCGTTGGCAGCTCACCCACGCAGGGGCTTTCCGCCACCGAGACGACCGCCCGCCTAGGTAAGCATGGCCCCAATGAACTTACGTCCCGGTCTGGGCCGCCGGCTTGGAAGCGCTTCCTGCTCCAGTTTCACCAGGTGCTCGTCTACGTGCTGCTGGCCGCCTCGGCCAAGGCAGCCCTTCTCGGCGAGCTCGTGGACGCCGCCGTGATCTTCGCCGTCGTGTTCGTCAATGCCGTGGTCGGTTACCTCCAGGAGGCGAAGGCGGAACGGGCGATCGGGGCGCTCTCCAAGCTGCTTTCCGCGGAGGCGACCGTGCGGCGGGAGGGGCGCCGCCAGCGGGTGCCCGCCGCGCAGCTGGTTCCGGGCGATGTCGTGCTGCTCCAATCCGGGGACCGCGTGCCGGCGGACCTGCGCCTGTTCACGGTGCGCAGCCTGCAATGCGAGGAAGCCGCGCTCACGGGCGAATCGGTGCCGGCCGAAAAGTCCGTGGAACCCTTGCCGGAAACGACCGGGCTGGGCGACCGGCGCAACCTCGCGTTTGCCGGCACCATGGTCACCTACGGACAGGCCGAAGGCGTGGTGATATCGACGGGCGACCGCACCGAAACGGGCCGCATCGCCACGCTGATCGCCGAGGCCGTGGACCTGATGACTCCGCTGACGAAGAAGATCCAGGCGTTCAGCCAGGTCCTCGTCTATGTCATCCTGGGGCTGGCGGTGATCACTTTCCTGATCGGCTGGCTGCGGGGTAATCCGGCCGACGACATGTTCATGGCCGCCATCGCACTGGCCGTCGGCGCGATTCCCGAAGGCCTGCCCGCGGCGGTCACCATCACCCTGGCAATCGGGGTCAGCCGCATGGCGCGCCGCCGCGCCATCATCCGCAAGCTGCCGGCGGTCGAGACACTCGGCAGCACGACGGTGATTTGCTCGGACAAGACCGGCACGCTGACCGAGAACCAGATGACCGTGCAGTCGGTCTACGCGGGCGGGGATTGGTTCGAGGTGACCGGCAGCGGCTATGCCCAGGGGGGCGAGGTGCTCCATGCCGGCCGGCCAGTTGCGGTGGCCGGCCATGCGGCCCTCGCGGAGACCCTGCGCGCCGGCGTGCTCTGCAACGACACGCAGCTCGTGCCGGACGAGGCCGGGCGCCCGAAGGTGCAGGGTGATCCGACCGAGGCGGCCCTGCTGGTCGCCGGCCTGAAGGCCGGCTTCGCCCACGCCGCCACCCACACCACCAGCCCGCGCCTGGACGTAATCCCGTTCGAGTCGGAGCACATGTTCATGGCCACGCTCCACCACGCGGAACCGAGGGTGATCTACAAGAAGGGCGCGCTCGACCGCCTCCTGGCACGCTGCGAGCGGACCCTCCTCGCCGACGGGACCGAAGTGCCGGTGGATGCCGCCGCAATCCACGCCGCGGGCGACCACCTCGCCGCGCAGGGCCTGCGGGTGCTGGCGTTCGTCCGCCGCCGGGTCGCGGCCGACCACGCTCAGTTGTCCCCCGCCCACGTGTCCGGGGGGCTGACCTTCCTCGGCCTGCAAGGCATGATGGATCCGCCGCGCGCGGAGGCCGCCGAGGCTGTGCGGGACTGCCTCCGCGCGGGCGTGCGGGTCAAGATGATCACCGGGGACCACGCGGTCACGGCGGCGACCATTGCCCGTCAGCTCGGCCTGCAGGGCGCCACCCACCCCGACGGCTCGCTCCGGGCCGTCACCGGCAACGAACTGACGCAGGTCAGCGACGCCGCGCTGCCCCAGTTGGCGGAAGACACCGCGGTGTTCGCCCGGGTCGCTCCCGAACAGAAACTCAGGCTGGTTCGTGCGCTGCAATCCCGCGGCCACGTCGTGGCCATGACCGGCGACGGGGTAAACGACGCCCCGGCGCTGAAGCAGGCCGACATCGGGGTCGCCATGGGCATCACGGGCACGGACGTCGCCAAGGGAGTGGCCGCAATGGTGCTGACCGACGACAATTTCGCCTCCATCAAGGCCGCGGTCGAGGAGGGGCGGAACGTCTTCGACAACCTCGTGAAGTTCATCGTGTGGACGCTGCCCACCAACGGCGGTGAGGGGCTGCTGCTGCTGACCGCGATCGTGCTCGGCGCCGAGCTGCCCGTGCTGCCGGTCCAGCTGCTCTGGATCAACCTGACCACGGCGATCTTCCTCGGGCTGATGCTGGTCTTCGAGCCCAAGGAACCCGGGCTGATGGACCGGCCGCCCCGCGATCCGCACCAGCCGTTGCTCTCCCGGCCGCTGGTGATGCGAACCCTGTTCGTGTCGCTGCTCATGCAGCTCGGCGGCTACGGCCTCTTCCTGTGGGAACAGCGGGTCCACGGCGCGTCGGTCACCGAGGCGCGGACCATCGTCGTCAACCTGATCGTCGTGGCCGAATGTTTCTACCTGTTGAACTGCCGCTCGCTCACGCAGCCGTTCTTCCGCCTCGGCTGGTTTTCCAACGCCTGGATCTGGGCCGGCATCATCGTCATGCTGGGCGCGCAATTGCTCTTCAATTACGTGCCCCTCATGAACCGGCTTTTCCACTCAGCCCCGGTCCGGGCGGACACCTGGCTACACGTCAGCCTCGTCGGCCTGGCCGTCTTCGTCCTCATTGAACTGGAGAAGCGCCTCCGCTTCGGCCACAGTGCCGGCAACCTCGCAACCTCCGGATAATCCCTTCCTGCCATGACCGTCTCCGCCTTTGACACCAAGCCATACGACCGCCAATTCCTCGAAGCCGCGGCCGGCGCGTCACAGATCACCTGGCGTTTCCATGACTTCCGGCTGACCACCGAAACGGCAGACGCTGCCCGGGGTGCGACGGCGGTCTGCGTGTTCGTGAATGACCGACTGGACGACGCCTGCGTCCGCCGACTCGCGGAACTGGGCGTGCGCCACGTGGCACTGCGCTGCGCGGGCTTCAACAACATGGACCTTACCGCCGCCCGCGCCGCCGGCCTCACGGTCAGCCGGGTGCCGGCCTACTCGCCACACGCGGTGGCGGAGCACGCCATCGCCCTGCTGCTGACGCTCAATCGCAAGATTCACCGGGCCTACAACCGGGTGCGCGAACACAACTTCTCGCTGAACGGGCTCACCGGTTTCGACCTCTGCGGCAAGACCGTCGGCCTCGTTGGCACCGGCCGGATTGGCCGGATCGCCGCGCAGATTTTCCGCGGGTTCGGTTGCCAGGTTCTGGCCTACGACCCCTTCCCGGCCAACGAATGGGCGGCCGAAAACGCGGTCCGTTACGTCCCACTGCCCGAATTGCTGGCAGCCGCCGACGTCGTGTCCTTGCATCTGCCGCTCACGCCGGATTCCCATCACCTGCTGAACCGCGACACGCTGGCCGCGATGAAGCCCGGCGCCTACCTGCTCAACACCAGCCGGGGCAAGCTGGTGGACACCACGGCACTGCTCGAAGCCTTGAAGTCCGGGCATCTCGGCGGCGTGGCCCTCGACGTTTACGAGGAAGAGGAAGGCGTGTTCTTCGAGGACTTGTCCGCGCAGGTGCTGCCGGATGACGAACTGAACTTGCTGCTCACATTCCCCAACGTGCTTGTCACCGCCCATCAGGCGTTCCTCACCCACGAGGCGCTCCACGAGATCGCCCGCGTCACCATGGAAAACCTGATCCGCGCCGGCACCGGCCAACCGCTGCTGCCGGACACGCAACTGGCGTAGGCTGCCAGCGCGACCGAAAGACAGAGCGGAGCACGACCGGCCGGGAGCGCCACCGGCGAAGTTGAAGGTTAGCGGCGGCGAGTCTTCCTCGAAACCGCCAGCAACCCAGCCAAACCGACACCCACGAGGGCAACCGTGGCGGGTTCCGGCACCGGCACGACGGTGAACGATTGCACCACCACGTCGAAGGCGATGGCCGACGTGGCCATCCCGCCCAAGCCACCCCCGAACGGGCCGCCGCCACCCACGTATTGGCTACTCGACTGGTCAAACGTGATGCGGGAGCCCGGGCCAACCGGGAACGCGAAATCCCAGTCGGTCAGCTTCGCTCCCGCGCCAAACAACCCAAGGTCTTCGCTCACCAGCAAGATGTCGGTCTTCTGGAAGAACGAGCTGGGCGGGATCATGCTGCCCGGCATCACGGGATCGACCCGGTTGACGATCCGCTGCAGGGCAATGCCATCCACGGGTTTGCCTAGGCCGAAGACCGTGGCGTCGTTGAGCAGGGTGACTTGGTAGTCGCTCAGCTTGGCGGACGAAAAGGTTGGCCCGAAAAGCGGTCCCGGCGAGAACGGGCCGTTGTTGACGAATGGGCCGCTCGGCGGTGTCCGGTCGGTAAAGGCGCCGAAGCCAAAATGGACGGTCTCAATCTCGGCGCCGCTGGCCGAGAGTATCCAAGCAACACTGAGGAGCGCGGCGGCAGCATGACGTTTCATCGGTGGAGTGGTCTGTAAGGATGTGGAGAACCAAGTCGGGAACAGAGGCAAAGATCAGCGGCAGTTGAACAGGGTCAAGGCCTTAGCTTTCCACAGTTCACGTTTGCCCCCTGCCGCCCATCCCACGTAAGTAAGCCCGGTAAAACGCCCCCATGAACCGCCTCCCCCGAATCCTCCCTCGCTCCCGCTGGCTGGCCGGCTGCTTGGCGCTGTTCCTGTTCACCCCGGCCGCCATGGCCAAGATCCAGTTCGACGTCTTCGCCGGCTTCGGTGACGCGGGCACCGGCCATGTCCGCACCGGCGGCTGGTTTCCCATCGGGTTCGAGGTGATGAACGACGGCCCGAGCTTCGACGCCGTCATCGAGGTCACCTCGGGGCAGCTTTCCGGCCAGACGCTGAGGGTGCCGATCGAACTCCCGACCAATACCCGCAAACGCCTGGTCATCCCGGCCTTCTCCACGGCGAGTTCGGTGATGATCCTCGACGCGCGTCTCCTCGAAACCGGCGGCAAGGTCCGCGCCGAATCCGGGCAGCTGCGCCTGAACTTGGCGACGTGGGAGATGCCCATGCTCGGAGCCCTGCCGGCAACCCATGCCGGGCTGCCGTCGCTCCCGACCGACCGCCAGCGCCGGAGCGACTACCAGCCGGTCGTCGCGCGGCTCCAACCGGAGTTCCTGCCGGACAACCCGATCGCGCTGGAGGGCCTGAACGCGATTTACCTCAACTCCCAGCGCGCCCTCGAGCTGAAGGAACCCCAGGCCAGCGCGTTGCTCGCGTGGGTGTTTGCCGGCGGCCACCTGATCGTGGCGGTGGACCAACCGGCCGACTTCGCCTCGGCCCCCTGGCTACGCGGCATCCTGCCGGCCGAGGCGGGTGGAATCGACAACCGGCCCGCGGGCGACGTCCTCTTCCAGTGGACCGCCATGAACGACTTCCGCCCGCGCCACGGCTTCGAGGCGCCGACTTCCGGACTGGAAACCCACCAACAGGGCGATGACGGGAAACCGGACCAACCCGAGGACGAGGCCCGTAACCCCTACCGCCAACTCGCCCTCGACACCGCATTCAGCGCCGCCCCGCTCCCGGTCGTCAGCCTCCGCAACCGCGACGGCACGCAGTTCATCGGCAATCCCGCCTCGCCGCTCGGCGTCACGGCGTCCCGCGGCCGCGGCCTGGTCACGTTGCTGGCGGTGAACCCTGAGCGGGAACCGTTCAAGTCGTGGAAGCTCCGCCCGTGGTTCTTCGCCAAACTGGTGGGGGTTTCGCCAACCTTGCTTCGGAATGACGAACTTACTTTGTGGGGTGGCCGCGGCCTGGACTCCGTCTTCGGCGCGATGATCGAGACCAAGCAGATCCGCAAACTGCCCGTCGGCTTCCTGCTGCTGCTGCTGC
>JBEISV010000216.1:0-7523 GCA_040375265.1 Verrucomicrobiales bacterium | reverse complement strand
GTTTACCCGCACGACCTCTGCCCGGTGGACGGCACGGTGACTGAAGGCCATGGCACGATGGACGAGTCGTTCCTTACCGGTGAACCCTTCCAGATCACCAAGACCTCCGGCTCCGACGTCATCTCCGGCGCGGTCAACGGCGAGTCCGCCCTGACCATCCGGACAACCCGGCTCGTCGCCGATTCGCGCTACGCGAAGATCATGGAGGTGATGCGCGAGTCCGAGAGCAAGCGCCCGCAGCTCCAGCGGCTCGGCGACCAGCTCGGCGCCATCTACACGCCGGTAGCCTTGGCCGTGGCCGTGCTGGCCTGGGTGCTGAGCGGCGAATCCGTCCGCTTCCTTTCGGTGCTGGTCATCGCCACGCCGTGTCCGCTGCTGCTGGCCATTCCCATCGCCATCATCGGCTCCATTTCGCTCTGCGCCCGGCGGGCGATCATTGTGAAAAGCCCCGTCGTGCTGGAGCAGATCGCCGGTTGCCGAACCGCGATCTTCGACAAGACGGGAACACTCACCTACGGCGAACCAAAGCTGACCGAACAACTCGTCGCCCCGGGCTTCGACGCGAAGGAAGTGCTGACCCTCGTCGCCAGCTTGGAACGCTACTCGAAGCATCCGCTCGCCCGCGCCATTCTCGCCGCCGCGAAGGAAGCTGGGATTCAGATTCCGGAGGCTTCCAATGTCGGCGAGCAGCCGGGCCAAGGCTTACGCGGAACGGTCAATGGCCGTTCCGTCGGCATCACCAGCCGCAACAAGCTGCTGGAGCAGAAGGTCGCTGGAGCAGACCAGCTGGCGCCGCTCGCGGGCGGACTCGAATGTGTCGTGGTGGTCGATCAACGCTATGCGGCAGCCTACCGCTTCCGCGACGCGCCGAGGGCCGAGAGCCGTTCGTTCGTGAACCATCTTGGGCCCAAGCACCACTTCGACCGGGTGATGCTCGTCTCCGGCGATCGCGAATCCGAAGTCCGCTACCTCGCCGAACAGGTAGGCATCACCGAAGTCCACGCGCAGCAGATCCCGGAACAGAAGCTCGCCCTCGTCCGCGCCGAAACGGCCAAGGCCAAGACCCTTTACGTCGGCGACGGCATCAACGACGCACCGGCCATGATGGCGGCGACGGTCGGCATGGCCATTGGACAAAACAGCGACGTCACCGCCGAAGCCGCGGGCGTGGTGATCATGGACAACTCCCTGAAGAAGGTGGACGAGTTCATGCACATCAGCCGCCGCATGCGCGTCATCGCGCTCCAAAGCGCCGTCGGCGGCATGGCGCTCAGCGTCGTGGGCATGGCCTTCGCGGCGACCGGCCATCTGAGCCCGGTGAGCGGCGCCATTGCCCAGGAGGTGATCGATGTCCTCGCCGTGCTGAACGCCCTCCGCGCGGCCCTCCCACCCAAGGTGATCCATGACCTCTGAAACCACCGTTGTCTCGGAGCCCGCAAAGGTTCCAGTCGCTTCTGAAGTTCCTGCGCCGCTCGCGAAGAAGCCATCGACGCCTGCGCCTCGACCTACTGTCGGTTCCGCCGCGCTGCCGCCCGCCGACCTGGCTGCGGCGATCCAATCCGGCGGCAAAGGCAAACACCCGAAGCTCCGTCTCCTCGCGGTGCTGGCGACGGTGGCTCTGCTCGTCGCGGGTGGCCTTTGGTGGCGACAGGCGGCGAAGGCCAGAAACCAAACCGATCCTTATGTCACCGTGTTGCTCCAGCGCGGGGATGTGAATCTCACGATCACCGCGACCGGCAATCTGGAACCCACCACCGAGGTCACCGTCGGCAGCGAACTGTCCGGCACCACGCTGGAGGTGTATGCCGATTTCAACGACCGCGTCACCAAGGGCCAGCCGCTGGCCAAACTCGACACCAGCAAGCTCGCCCAGCAGACGGAGATCAGCCGCGCGGCCGTGAAGTCGGCCCAGGCCAAGGTGACCCTGGCCGAAGCCACCGTGCAGGAGAGCGACGCCACCTTGGCCCGCGAACGGGAGCTTTTCCGCATCCGCGTTTCGCCCACGTCGGACCTCGAAGCCGCCGTGGCGGCTTCGGCCCGGGCGCGAGCGGACGTCCTGAGCGCCCAGGCCGGAGTGGGCGAGGCCGAGGCGCAGGTCCGCATCAACGAGAACGACCTCGCCAAGGCCATCATCAAGTCGCCAATCGACGGCATCGTGCTCACCCGCAGCATCGAGCCCGGCCAGACCGTCGCCGCCAGCTTTACGGCGCCGCAGCTCTTCGTCATCGCCGAGAAGCTCGAACGCATGAAGCTGCAGGTCACCATTGCCGAAGCCGACATCGGCCGCGTGGCGCACGGACAAAACTCATCGTTCACCGTCGATGCCTGGCCCGACCGTTCCTATACGGCCAACGTTTCCAAGGTCTCCTACGGTTCCGCGGTGAAGGACAACGTGGTCACCTATCTCGCGGAACTCGACGTCGCCAACGACGACCTGAGCCTGCGCCCCGGCATGACGGCCACCGCTGACATCCGCGTGGCCGCGAGCACCAATGTGTTTCTCGTTCCCGCCGCGGCGCTGCGATTCGTTCCCGCAATCGCCGCCGCTGCGGCTGCGCCGCCGAAGAAGTCCTTCGTCCAAAGCCTCATTCCCATGCCGACGCGCAACCGCAGCCGCCCGGATGAAGCGGCCGCCGAAGGCAAGCCGACGGTCGCCCAGATCTGGGTGCTGCGCGCGGGCAAACCCGAATCGATCACGGTGAAGGTCGGTCTCAGCGACGGCCGCCACACGGAGGTTTCGGGTGAAGGTTTGACCGAAGGGCTCGCCGGCATTCTCCGCGCGAACCCGCCCGCCGCATGACCGCTTCGCTGACAGCGCCGCTCATCGAGTTGCACGGCCTGACGAAAACTTACGGCACGGGCGACGCCGCGTTCCAGGCATTGAAGGGCATCGACCTCGCGATCAGGACCGGCGAGTTCGTCGCCATCATGGGTCCCAGCGGTTCCGGCAAATCGACGCTCATGAACGTCCTCGGCTGCCTCGATACCGCGACGACCGGCAGCTATCACTATCAGGGCATCGCCGTCGAAGGCCTCGACAACGACCAACGATCCATGCTCCGCCGCTACGCGCTGGGTTTCATCTTCCAGGGCTTCAATTTGCTTGGGCGCACCAGCTCGTTGGAGAACGTCGAACTGCCGTTGCTCTATCGCGGCATCTCGCGGCAGGAGCGCCATGCCCGCGCCACGGCCGCGCTCGAATCCGTTGGGCTACCCGACAAGCTCCGGAGCACGCCCGCCGAATTGTCCGGCGGCCAGCAGCAACGCGTCGCCATCGCCCGCGCGATCGTCACGGAACCGACCACGCTCTTTGCCGACGAACCGACGGGGAACCTCGATTCGGTCACGACCCGCGACATCATGGAGCTGCTGGCCCGGCTCAACGCCGATCACGGCATCACGGTGCTCATGGTGACCCACGACGACCACGTGGCCGCGACGGCCAGCCGCCGCGTCGTCATCAAGGACGGCTTGATCGAATCCGACCGCACGTCCGGCTGAAGGTTCTCACGCATGATCTGGAACGCCTTCGCCATCGCCGTCCGGGAGATCAGCCGCAACCTCACGCGGGCCTTCCTCACCGTGCTCGGCATCTTCATCGGTGTCGCCGCCATCATCACCATGGTCACGCTGGGCCAGGGCGCGACGCTCGCGGTGAAGGCGCAGATCGCCAGCCTCGGCAGCAACCTGCTCACCGTCCGCCCAGGGGCCGGATTCGGTTCACGCGCATCGTCGGCCGGGGTGCCGCACTTCACCGAGCAGGACGCGGTGATCCTCGGAGAACAGATTGCCAGCATCGCCTCCATCGCACCCGTCCGAACGGCCGCGCTCAGCACGATCTACCGGCACAATGCCCGCAGCTCCGGCGTCACCGGCACCACGCCCGCCTACTTCCAGATCAACAAGTGGAACCTCGCCGACGGACGCTTTTTCACCGAAGCCGACCTCCGCTCCGGCAGCGCCGTGTGCGTCATCGGCAACACGGTGCGCACGGAACTGTTCGGCACGGAGAACCCCATCGGCTCCAAGATTCGCATCGGCCGCGCGTCGTGCGAAGTGATTGGCCTGCTAGCTACCAAGGGGCAGGCTGGCATGGGCGATCAAGATGACACCATTGTCCTGCCTCTCTCCGCGCTCCAGCGGCGCCTGATCGGCAAGACTTCGGCGCACGACATCAACCAGCTCTCCATCTCCGCACAGGAAGGAACCGACAGCCTCGCGCTCATCGCCGAGATCACCCAACTCCTTCGCCAACGCCGCAACCTCCGGAGCAATCAGGACAACAACTTCAACATTTTCGATACCCGCCAGATCGCCGAGACCCTCGGCTCTACCACGCAACTCATGACCATGCTTCTCGCCGCCGTGGCGGGAGTCTCGCTGCTCGTCGGCGGCATCGGCATCATGAACATCATGCTCGTCTCCGTGACCGAACGGACCCGCGAGATCGGCATTCGGCTGGCGATTGGTGCCACGGCCCGGGAAGTCCTGCTCCAGTTCCTCGTCGAAGCCGTGACGCTCTCCTGTATCGGCGGCGTGGTGGGAATCCTCCTCGCGCTGGCGCTCTGCCTCGGCCTCGCGGAGGCCATCAAGGTGCCCTTCAACTTCAACCCGCAGATCAACCTGATCGCCTTCCTCTTCTCCGCCGCCGTCGGCGTTCTCTTCGGCTATACCCCCGCCCGCCGCGCCGCCCGGCTCAATCCGATCGACGCGCTGCGGCACGAGTAAGTTGCTCGTGCGCAGCGAATTCGGGCTCAAGCCCAGCCAGCGGACTGACGAGGGAGGAGGCATGAACAAACGATTGGGGGCCAGAGCGCTCACCGCGGCTTCGCTCCTCGCCCTCCTTGGGGCCGGAACCCTCAATGCGGCGGTAGTCCAGTATTCGAGTCGCACGGATTGGCGAACCGCGGCCGGCGGCGGCACCGGGGACATCACGGACGATTTCAATGCCGGCACACTGACACGATCGGCGTTCACCCTGACTCAGGATGCCACCGGCACCATCGCAGCCTTCCCCAACAGCAACGGGCTGAACGCGATCGACGGCACCGGGTATCTTCGCCTGCTGCTCAACAGCCCGACAGATTTCGTTACGTTCACCTTCAGTTCGCCGATCACGGCCCTGGGCTACGAGGTGAACCCGCATAGCGCAACCGTCGGGGTGGTGTTTTCCTTTGCCGTGAATGGCACCGCGGCGGGTTCCTACAGTCTGCCGGCCACGGACATCACGGAATTCCGCGGCTTCGTGTCAGACACGCCATTCACGACGTTTACCCTCACGACGGCGGCCACGGATTCGCGGCAGGGCATCGACAACGTCGAAGCCTTCACGAGCGTGCCCGAACCGGCGTCCGCCACCGCCAGCGCCGCCTTGGTGCTCCTGGCCGTCGCGCCGCTCCTTAGGGGGCGGGAATCCGGCCAGCGGTCCGCCTGACCACGCGGACTCGGCTCCGGTCAGTTCCCTGCCGCATTGCGCCGCCTACGCTGCTCGAAGTTGTATTGGTAGAGCACCCCAACGCTGTGGGCGCCCGCGTCGCCATCCCGGCGCGCGTTGAAGCCGTAGCCATAGCGCAAGATCACCCGCCACACTGCGCTCCGCGAAGTGTAGGAAAGACTCGGCCCCGCTCCGGTATTCCAACGGCCGGGCTGCTCGAAGCCGGACAGATAGTCCACGTTGGCACTGGCCACTCCCAGGCGCAGTTGCCAGCGATGATCAGGCGACAACGGCGCGACGTAGGCGGCGCTGAGATGCACAAGCCGGCGGGCGGAAATCTCCTGGTAGTAGTAACCGGGCAGCGCCAATGGGAATTCGCCGGCCAGCGGCAGCACTCCGCCGAGACGCCAGGCGCTGAAGCGGTCGGCGTTTTCCGATCCGCCCAGCGTGACGGCAAAGGTCATCTGGTTGCCCGAGTTGGTCCAAGCGTAGTTCAAACCCGCGTAGAGCCAGTAGAGGTCGGTCGAGGGCTGGATTTGGCGGTCGCCGGCAAATCCATAGGCGGCGGGGTCGAGCCGCCACTGGTGTTCGAACCAGACGGAGACTTCCATCGCGAGATCCGTGTAGAGCATCGGCTCCTTGCCCGCGAAACGCAGTCCGCCCCGGACGAAGGTGCCCACGCGGTTTTCCGGGACGATGAAGGCGGCATCGGTCTTGTCCGCCTCGGAGTAGGTCGAGTAGTGGGCGCCGCCCTGCAAGACGAGGTTAAGCGGGATCAGGTGGGCGGGATTGAAGCGATGGTAAAGGTGCACCGAGGCGCCGCCGCCGTGGCCGTCGAAACTCTCGTCCTTGTAGTAGTGGCCCCGACGGACCTCGAAGTAGTTCTCACCGAAACCGCCACCATTGATCCCGAAGCCGACATCGGTGTGCGGCAGGACCTCGCGGAAGCCGATTTCGCCGTCGAGATAGACCGGGGCGATCGCCAGTCGAAGCGCCACGTTGGTGCGGACGAATTCGGGATCATTGTAGTAGTAGTAGGCGTAAAGGGACTGCGGGCCGGTGCCGGTCAGCGACTGGTCGGCGCCGAGTTGCAGCAGGCTCCGCGGGTTGGGATCAATCTGGGCCCACCCGGCAAAGTCCCCGGACAGCCAAACGCCGAACATCAGGAGCAAGGTTCTGGGGTGCATAGGCTGGCTTGGGCCTGACTTTTCCGCTCCTCGGAGGCTTTACCGTCTGCGTTCACCAGGCGATGTGGGCTTCCCCGTGTCGTTCGGGTTGCCCGGGGCCGAAGGGGAGGTCGTGGGCGGTTGAGTCCCACGCGGAGTCGCGGCCACTCGCGGGCGGGGCCCCGGGGCGGATTGGCGCTGTTGGGCTCGGGGCGACAGATCTACGCGCCTCGGTGCGGGTCTCGTCTCGGGCACGGTGGCACGGGGTGCCGGTTGAGAGGCGATCCGGTCCACAGTGGGCGCGCGGCGGGTAGGTTCCACCGGGCGGGCATGCGGTGATGGCAGAAGCTGACTGGCCCGCGGCGACCGTTCTCCAGGCAGGGGACTGGACCCTGGCTGCTTTGGTTCAGCCGGAGGCGGAGCCTGGTTTCTGCCGCCGGAAGTGGACGGCCGGGCGACGATTGGCGAGCGGGGAAGCTGCACTTTGGCCGGCTCGTTGCGGGTCCCCGGTCGCGAGGCGGCCGGGACCGTGGCCCTCGTCTCCAACGTGCGTCGCTGTTCGCGCGATTGCTGCACTTCCTGCCCGCGCCGGGCCAGCTGCTGCCGTTCCTCCTTGGCTACCGGCTGGAACCGCAAGGGACCGTCGTTTCGTTCGGCGAGCTGGCGGATGGGCAGGGCCATCCGGGCACGATCCGACCGCGCATCCGCCGGTCCGGAATCGCGATTTCGCGGGTCGGCCCAAGTCCGCGGCGGCCGGTTGCCTTCGTGATCGCGCCGGTCTACGTAGGCGATTCGGAGGCGGTGTTCCCAGTCGCGGTCCCGGCGGTGTTCCCAACGTTGATGGGCGAAAATCGGATCGTAGCCATGACCGCCGGAGTAGAAGGCGAAGGAGGTATAAAATCCGCCCTGGACGTAGCTGGGCG
>JBEISV010000147.1:0-9634 GCA_040375265.1 Verrucomicrobiales bacterium | reverse complement strand
TGCCGCTCTACCGGATGGTGAAGCAGGAATACATCCCGACGGACATCGACGAGGGCGAGTTCGAGGTCAACATCACCGCCCCCGAAGGCACGACCACGGCCTCCATGAACGACGCCATGCTTGTGCTGGAACGCGAGGTCGCGGCGGTGCCCGGCGTCCGGACGGTGCTGGCGACCACCGGCGGCGGCTTCCTGGGCAGCGTGAACAGCGGCCGGATGCTCGTGCGCCTGGCGCCGTTCGACGAACGTCGGTTCACGTTCACCCGGCTGGTCCGGGAGACGCTCCGGCTGCATCCGGGCCGCGCCTTTTCCGGCAATCAGCCGCAACGCACGGTAATGCAGGACATCCGGCAGAAGCTGCGCCGCTTCGGCCTCCGCACCGGCGTGAGCAACCTCCAGTCGTTCAACTTCGGCGGCTCCCGTTGGGACATCGACTTCGCTTTCCTCGGACCCGAGCTCGAACGCCTCGCCGAATACGCCGACGCGCTGCGCAAGCGTTCCCAGGAACTGGGCTTGCAGGACGCCGACACCACGCTGCGCCTCGACAAGCCGGAACTCCAGGTGGCCATCGACCGCGACCGGGCCGCCGCGCTGAACGTGTCCACCGCGGACATTGCCGACGCGCTGCGCCTGATGGTGGGCGGCGACGACCGGGTGTCCCGCTTCCGTGATCAGCAAATGAACGAAGATTACGACGTGACCCTGCGCCTGACGGAGAGCGACCGGCGCGACCTCGAAGGCATTTCCCGGCTCTTCGTGCCCGACGCCACGGGACAGCTCGTGCGCCTGGACAACGTGGTCCGCCTGACGCCCGCGCAGACGGCGTCGCGCATCGACCGGCTCGACCGCCAGCGGCAAGTCAGCCTCCGCTCCGGCGTCGCGCCGGGCTTCGCCTTGGCCGACCGCTTGGTCGCGTTGCAGGCCGCGGCCGCGGAAATGAAGCTGCCGCCGGGCTACACAACCAGGGTGGCAGGGCGCGGCCGGGAACTCGACCGGACCTTCCGGGAATTCCTGTGGGCCTTCGCCCTCTCGGTGGTGTTCATGTATATGATCTTGGCGGCGCAGTATGAGAGCTTCGTTCATCCGCTCACGATCCTGCTGTCGTTGCCGCTGTCGGTTCCATTCGCCCTCCTCTCGCTCTGGGCGACCGGCAGCACACTGAACCTCTTTTCCGCGCTCGGCCTGCTGGTGCTGTTCGGCGTGGTGAAGAAGAACGCGATCCTCCAGGTGGACCACATGAATCAGCTCCGCGCCAAGGGCCGGCCCCGGCTGGAGGCGATCCTGGAAGGCAATCGCGACCGCCTCCGGCCGATCCTGATGACCACGCTTGCGCTCGTGGCCGGCATGCTCCCACTCGCCCTGGGCACCGGCCCCGGCGCCGACGAACGCCGCTCCATCGCCATCGTCGTGATCGGCGGCCAGTCGCTGTCCCTGCTGCTCACACTGATAATCACCCCCGTTGCCTACAGCTGGCTCGATGATCTGGGAGTGATATTTCGGCTCAAACTGCACCACCCCGGGGCCGCCTCGCGACCAAACTGATCCCCCATCTGCTCTTTCGCCGGGAACCAGCGACTGACCCGAGGTGGCAAGCCACCGTTTTGGCAATCGGGTTTCCCCGCCCCGCGGGTTGTGCGATGAAACTGTCGTGCGTAGCCTACGGAGAATGTCTTGCGCAGTAAGCAGATGGTTTTTAGCGCTGGCGCTCGTTTGCGTGGGCTCCCGCATCTGGGGGGGAGGCGCACCTATGCCCCTCGTCGCTAACCTGCCGTTGTCACCGGTGAACCAAGGATATGCGGTCGAGGATGCGTTCCCCGAGCTGCCCTCACTTTACGCAGTCGGGATTCACGTTCCGCCGGGCGAGACCAACCGGCTGTTCTTCTGCGGCAAGGCCGGCGTGGTCACGGTCGTCAGCAATCTCGCCCAACCGACCGCAACGCAGTTTCTCGACCTGTCGGCCAAGACCTACACCGTGACCGAGTCTGGGTTGTTAGGGCTGGCCTTTCACCCGGGTTGGCGAACCAATCGCCAGTTCTTCATCTACTATTCCACGCTGGCCGAATGGGATGGCACCAACGCTCTCCAGCAACGCCTCTCCCGCTTCCTGATCGACCCAAAAAATCCTAGCCGAGCCCTGCCGGACTCGGAAATCCCGTTGTTCAGCCAACTGGACCCCGACCCGACCCATCAGGCAGGAGACCTGGAGTTTGGACCGGACGGCTATCTCTACGTCTCGGTGGGTGACGGCGGCGGAGCATGGGACACCTTTGGCAATTCCCAGAAAATCGACGGCGGTTTCTTTAGCGGAATCCTGCGGCTCGATGTCGACGGACGGCCCGGCAATCTCGCTCCAAATCCTCATTCAGGGATGGCCATGGACCGATATTGGATTCCCCGAGACAACCCGTATGTCGGGGCCACAAACTTCTTGGGCAGTCCCGTGATCACAAACCGAGTTCGCACCGAATTTTGGGCCGTCGGCCTCCGTAATCCATTTCGGATGTCGTTTAATCCAAAAACCGGCGCCCTCTTCGCCAACGACACCGGCCAGAACCGCCGCGAAGAGATCGACTTCATTTTGCCGGGAAATAACTACGGCTGGGTGTTTTTTGAGGGCAGCTTGACTTGGCCCTTCGGAATTCCGGCCGGAACGGAATTCACCGGCCCGATTTTCGAGTATGAGCACGACCAAGGCCGTGTCGCCATCACTGGGGGGCATTGGTATTTCGGGAACCAACATTCCCGATTGAGCGGCTCCTACATCTTCGCCGATCTTGGTGGACCAGTCGGGGCGCTGACCTTCAACGACGCCGGCCGACCAACGGTCAATTGGATCGCCCGCTCGCCCGGCATCACCGACATCGGAGCCAACCCTAGGACGGGTGACCTTCTGTTCTCCTCCATCGACGATGGTCGAATCAGGAAGCTGACATTCTCGGAGTCCGGTGAAGCACCCCTGCCACCCGTTCTTAGCGCGACCGGGCTTTTCTCGGACCTCAGGGACCTAGTGCCAGCCCCAGGGTTGGAGCCCTACGTCATCAACCATCCGTTTTGGTCCGATCTCGCCATCAAACGCCGCTGGATTGGCTTGCTGGCCGGAACCGGGACAATCGGTTTCTCCAATGCCGGTCCTTGGTCGATCCCCACCGGGACCGTGTTCGTGAAACACTTTGATTTGGGGACCAACTCCGACCCGAACATTCCTGCCCGCAGGGTGGAAACCCGCCTGCTCGTCCGAAACGACAAAGGCGTCTGGGGTGCCAGTTATCGTTGGCGGCCCGACGGCTCGGACGCTGACCTGGTTCCGCACGAAGGGTTGGACGAGGACATTCCAGTATTTGGGCCGACGGACTCCGGCGTGGTTCGGACCCAAGCCTGGCGATATCCGAGCCGCGACGAATGCCTCGCGTGCCACAACTCCGCAGCCGGCTACGCTTTGGGCTTCAATACGGCCCAACTGAATCTCAAGACAGGAGGCGAGCCCCAGCTCAACCGCCTTGCATCGCTCGGTTACCTTTCGGGCCTGCCGCCGATCCTTGACCATCTCCCGCGCCTAGCGGCCTTGGACGATCCCACCGCGGGAATCGGCTTTCGCGTCCGATCCTACCTCGCAGCCAACTGCGCCTACTGCCATCTTCCGGGCGGGCCCACACGGGCAACCTGGGACGCCCGCCTCACCACCCCGCTGACCGATGCAGGCATCGTTGATGTCCCGGCACTTAACAACCTCGGGGACGTTTACGCGATCACCCCGACTCAAATCGTTTTCACGGGCAAACCGGAGCAGTCGGCGATCTTCCAGCGGGTGGCCGATCTGGAACCTTATCACATGCCCCCGCTGGGCACTTCGGTGGTGAACACCAATGCGGTCGAACTCCTCCGGAGCTGGATCACCGGCACCCTGCCTCAACATGTCCGTTACTCCGCATGGCAGACCAACCATTTCAGCTCCACGACTGCCCCCGAAGCCGCGCGCAACGCCGATCCGGATCTCGACGGAATGCCCAACGAACTGGAATGGCTGTTGGGCGAAATCCCGACGGACACCGCCAGAACTTGGACCGTTTCGGTGGCCGCGGAGGGTAGCGAGCTTGTCCTCCGATTCGAACACCGCGCGGAATTGCTCATGCAAGTCGAATCCGGCAATCCGTTTGAACCGGAGCCTTGGTCAATCCTGCCCGTCGCGGGCAATCGGTTTCACGTCCCTGCCACGAATACCCCGGCCGAAGTGCGGCTGCCTCTGGCGGACGGCGAAACACGATTCTTCCGCGTCACCGTGACGCGGCTTTGACGTCCTCCCCGATCCTCTTGGGTCCGCCTTTGCCAATCGCCGGCCGCACGCGTATAGCCGGTCGCAACATTGTGTCCGCCCCGCCGCCGCGGACGCCGTGTGCCGCCACGTGATGCCAAACCGACTTTTTCCGCCCGTCGTATTCCTGCTGCTTGCCGTGTTCGCCGGGCTGCTGCCTATCCGGGCTACCGTGCTCCGGGTCAAGCCAGGCAACACCAACACGACTGCCGACGGGCTTTCTTGGACCAACGCGTTTCCCACTCCGGCCCCGGCCCTCACGGCCGCGCGCAAGGGCGATGAAGTCTGGCTCGCCGCCGGCGTTTACCCCGGCTCGTTCACGCTGCCGGCCGGCGTGACGCTGCTCGGGGGCTTCGGCGGCGGCGAACTGGCCGCGGCCGAACGCAACGTGTTCACCAACTTCTCGGTGCTCGACGGGCAGTTGAAGACCAATGTCCTGACGGTCACGAAAGGCGCGACCAACGACACCCGCGTGGACGGCTTGGTCATCCGCAACGGTTTCAGCACCTCCGGCGCGGGTCTCCGCATCACCGGCGGCTCACCGGTCGTCGCCAACTGCCAGTTCTTCGGCAACACCGCGACCACGCTCGGGAATGCCGTTTACCTCGACGGCGGCACAACCGCCCTGCTGACCAACAACTATTTCGCGGTCAATGGCCTAGAAATTGGGATTCCGCCGACCGGCGGCGGGGCCATCGCCCTCGGGGCCACCAACCCGCGGATCGAAGGCAATTCCTTCGTCGCGAACCGCGCGCGTGACGGCGGGGCGATCTATTCCGTCGGGTCGAGCGGGACGGTCACCGGCAACTGGTTCCTGAACAACGAGGCGCTGTTGAACGGCGGGGCCGTCGCCTGCTTCGCCTCCTCCACGCGGGTCACCCACAATCGTTTCCTCGGCAACTCGGCCTCGTTCCGCGGCGGCGGCGTGACGGCAACGGACGGCAGCTCGGCGCTGGTGTTCAACAACGCCTTCCTCCGCAACCGGGCCGCCGGTGCCACCAACGAACCGCGCGGCGGCGGCGGCGTGTTCGTGGATGGCACCAGCGCGGCCACCGTGCTGAACAACACCCTGGTCGAAAACCTCGCGCCGGTCGGCGGCATCCTCTGCCTGAGCCCGGCGGCCACGCTGGCCAACAACTTGGTCACCCGTGGCACCACCGGCATCGGCGGAACGGCCGGACTCCGGCTGCGCCGCAACAATGTCTTCGCCAACGGCGGCACCAATTACGTTGGGTTTGCGGACGTCACCGGCACCGCCGGCAACTTGTCGCAAGACCCGCAATTCGTCGGCGAACCCCGCGAGGGCAGCTTTGCCTTGCGGCCGGAATCGCCGTGCCGCAATGCCGGCGAAACCAATGCCGCCCACGCCGGCGCCCTCGACCTCGACGGCCAGCCCCGCACGCTCCAGGGCACCGTGGACATCGGCGCCGACGAAGGTGATGGCACCTTGCCGAACCCGCAGCCCAGCGTCGTCCATGTGGCGCCCGACGGCAGCAACGGCCAGGACGGCCGAACCTGGGCTACGGCGGTCGCCTCAGTGCAGGTCGGCATCGACCGCGCCAGCCGCACCGGCGGCGAGGTCTGGGTTCGGGCGGGCAACTACACTGAGAATGTCTTGGTCCGGCAATTCACCCACCTCTACGGCGGCTTTGCCGGCGGGGAAACCAATCGCACCCAGCGCAACTGGAGGACCAACGTCACCTCGCTGAGTGCCCGGCAGAACAATCCGGTGGTCCAGCTGTTCGAGCTCGGCGCGGGCGAAACCGTGGATGGCTTCACGATCCGGAACGGCGTCGCCAATGCCGGCGCCGGGGCACTGGTGTCCGGCGACGTGCGGGTGCTCAACAACCAATTTGAGGACAACCAATCCGAGGCCCCCGCCTCGGCCACCGCGCCCCGCGGCGGCGCGGCGCTCTTCAGCAATGGCGGCAATCCGCTGATCGCGAACAACACCTTTACCCACAATCTGGCCTTTTCCCGCTCGGCCGCCGTTCCGGCCGAGGGCGGTGCGCTCAAGGTCGTCGCCGGCTCCCCGGTCATCATCAACAACGTCTTCCGCGGCAACTTCGTCACCAACATCGCGGCCGGTGGCGAGTCCCGCGGCGGAGCGCTGTTCGTCGGCGGCGAGGCGGTCCCGCTGCTCGCCAACAACACGTTCCTCGGCAATCACGCCACGCCCAACGACGTCGAACACACCAATGACCTCGGTGGCGCCATCCATTGGGCGCAAGGCACCAACGCCCCGGCCAACCCGGCCAAGGTCTTCAACAACCTCATCGCCTACAACCGCACCGGCCTGCACTTCGCGGCGGGAACAATCCCCGAATTCAGTCACAACCTCGTCTGGGCCAATGACCGCGGCGACTTTCTCCGGCTCGCCGATCCAACCGGCACGCGCGGCAACCTCCGCGCCGACCCGCGCCTCGCCAGCCGTTTCATGGATCCGCACCTGGCCGCCGATTCGCCCGCTCGAGACGCCGGGGATGCCGGCGTCGTTACGAACACTTGGCGCGATTTCGACTCCGCGTCCCGCGTGGTTGGTTCTGCGGTGGACATCGGCGCCGATGAATTCGACGGCGCGCCGCCGGAGTTGCCCACCCCCGTCTTTTTCGTTTCGCCGACCGGCACGAACAGCAACGCCGGCACGTCGTGGAACACCGCGAAGAAGACCGTCCAGGCCGCCCTCGACGCCGCGGCCCGGACCGGCGGTGAAGTCTGGGTCAAAGCGGGCACTTATCGGGAGAACGTCCGCGTAGGCCCATTTGCCTATCTCTACGGCGGCTTTGCCGGTCAGGAAACCAACCGGACCGATCGCCAACCGCTAGTGAACCAGACCCGGCTCGACGGCAACCAGGCGACCAACGCGCCGGTCGTCTCCGTGACCACGTTTGGCGACCGCGGCGGCGTGGACGGTGTCCGGGTGCAAAACGGCGCCCATGCCGCGGGCGCGGGCTTCGCGGTGGAAGGTTCGCCGCGGATTGAACGCAATCTTATCGCCCTGAATGACACGGTCGGGCGGGGCGGCGGGCTCTTCAGCCGGTTCGGGTCGCCGCGGATCGCCCAAAATGTGTTCGCGGTGAACAGCGCCGACACGGCGGCCAACGGTGGGGTCGGCGGCGCGCTGTATCTCGATCCGCCCGCGGGTCACCGGCCGGTTGTCGCCCACAATGACTTCCTCGACAACTCGGCGACCAACGGCGGCGCCGCGATCTACCTCGGAACCAACGCGACGTTCCAGATCTCGGACAACATCATCGCCTTCAACGCCTCTGGGATCGCCAGCCTGGGCGCGACCGCCACGGTGGAGCGGAACTGCCTGTTCGAAAACGGGACCAACGACCTGCAAGGCGTCATCGCCGGTCCCGGCACCATCACCTCGGATCCCGGGTTCGTGAACTGGCGGGACCTCCAGTTCCATCTGCGCGCCGATTCACCCTGCCTCGACGTCGGCGCACCCACAGCCGAGCCGGGCGAAACCGACCTCCTGCTCGCGCCGCGGCTCGGCGGGACCGCGACGGACCTGGGTGCCGTCGAGTTTCACGGCCAGGCCGCGGCGCCATTCACGCTCACGTTGACCTCACCCCCGCCCGGCAGCCGCCAGAGCAATCCCGGCATCATCCGCCTCACGGTGGATTTCGGCGGCAGCACCAACTTCCCGGCGCTCGTGGAATACCGAACCGCGACCAACGTTTTGGCGACTGCGACCAGCGCCCCGTTCAGCGCCGCCCTGACGAATTTTGCGCTCGGCGAAAACGCGGTCCACGCGCTCGCCATCATGCCCGGCGGCGCCTTGGCGCGGTCCGCAACCAATGCGTTCCGCGTCGCGACACCCCTGCCGACCGTCAGTTTCCCGAGCGTGACACCCGGGCGAATCTTCGAGGCTCCGTTCGACCTGAACTTGGTCGCACAATGGAACAAGGTCGGCGGCCAGGTGGTCGCGCTCGACCTGTTCACGAACGGCGTGGCGTTGCTGAGTGCAAACAACCTCCCGGCGACGCAGAGCGCGACCAACGTCAGCCTGCCTGCCTTGTCCGTCGGGGAGTATTCGATCCGGGCCGTGGCCATGGACGATCTCGGCGAACGCGGCACCAACGAAGTCGCCTTCTCGGTCCGACTCGCCCCCTGCCCTCCTTGCTCAGCCGACCGGAATTGCTGCCGATTGGCGGACTTAGCGTCGCCTTCACCATTCCCACGGAAGCCGCGGCTTACGTCCTGGAGCACAGCACCAACCTGGTGCTCTGGCGCCCGCTTCGGACGAACGCTAGCGGCACGGGAACCAACTGGATCGTCGAACCTCCGCTCACCAATCAGGCAGAGTTTTTCCGCACGCGCGCACTGTATCCGTGATCGCCCGAGCCGGCCCAGTTACTTCCCGCCGGGCTTCAGCGTCGCATCGAGGAGACGGTAAGCCTGTTCGCGTTGCTCCGGCGGGAACCGGTGCGGCACCTCCGGATGCTCCACGGTGATCGCAGCCGTCACACCGGCCAACCGAGCCAATTCCCCGGCCTCGGCGACCACCCGATGCACGCTCCGCCACCGGAAGTTGGAGTCACCGACCGGCGCGTTCACCAGCACCGGCCGGGGAGCGATGGCGGCAAGAACCTGGGGGAAGTCGAACGGCAGTTCCGCGAGCCGGCCGCGATAGGCGGCCAGGCGCGGCATGTAACGGTCCTGACACCAGCCGCGTCCGGGCTGCCAAACCTCGTCCTTGCCGTCGTAGTAGTCGCGGAACGAATCGAACCCACAGCTGGTCGCCACCACCGAAATTCGCGGATCGAACGCGGCGGTGAACAGGCTGTTGTGGCCGCCGAGCGAGTGGCCAATTGAGCCGAATCCGCGGTTCGTCGCCACGCAGGGCAGCGAGGCCAGCAGGTCCAGACCGCGCGAATTGTCCCAGATCGCCTTCATGGTGCCGCTCGCGAACGCCGCCAGGCTGGGCGCATAGTCGGCGAGGTGCGGATACGGCGGTGCGAGGACGACGTAACCGCGCTGGACGAGTTCCACGCCGTATTCGTCGTCCGGCGACCGCCCCAACCCGACGACCACCTTCTGCCCGGCGGGATGGGTTTGGTGCAGCGCCAGCACCGCCGGAAAGGCACGGCTCCGGTTGGTCACCGCCGCGTCGGGCAGCAACAGATACGCGGGCACGCGCGCCCCGGGCTCGCTCTGGTAGCTGACCATTTGCCGGACGTAACCAGGTCCGGACACCGTCTCTTCAATCCGCAGCTCGACGGGACCACGGCGCTCGGCTCCCGGAAACGGCCCCATGATGCGTTCCATGGCGGCCCGCCAATCGGCAGCAGCGGGGCTCGCCCAGAGACCGATG
>JBEISV010000253.1:0-6720 GCA_040375265.1 Verrucomicrobiales bacterium | reverse complement strand
TGAGGCTCACGGAATATCGGGAAGGCGGGAGGGAACTCCTCCGGGAAACAGTGGGCTCGAATCTCATGCGCCATCCCTGGTTTTCCACTGCCGCCCTCGCCTACTGCCGCGAATCACGCCTCATCGCCTGGGGCGAGGCCCCGGACAGGCAGTCGGGCTCGGTCCATGTCGTGGATCTCGCTAAACCGGCGCGGCGCTGGCAATGGACTTCCGAACTCAGGATGCCGACTCCGGTGGCCTTCAGTCCCGACGGCAAGCTTCTGGTAGTCGCGGGCTGGCAACAACCAAAGCGAATGGAACTGCGGGAAGTCACCACCGGGCGGTTGATTTTGCAGTCGGACATCCAGATCGAGACCCCGGAGTATCAGCCGCGGACGCGGTTTGCGGATGCCGGACGCAAGCTGGTAGCGACAACCCTAGGGGGGAACGACAGCGTGGAGGTCGTCTTCTGGGATCTTGCCCGGCCCGGGCAACCGCCGAAGCGCTTCACGGAACGGGGCAGCGCCTCCGGACTGAGCGTCTCCCCGGATGGCCGTTGGGTGGCGGTGGGCACCGAGGCCGGCATCGTCGCCCTCTACAATGCGGTGACCATGGAACGCAGCCGCATTCTGCACGGAAACCTGCAGGCCGTCTTCAGCGTCGCCTTTTCCCCCGACAGCCGGAGCCTGGCGACCGGCGCCGGGGGCCGGGAAGCCATCAAGCTGTGGCATGTGGAGACCGGGCAGGAACTGCTGACCCTGCCGGGCAAGGGAATCCTTCTTCAGGACATCGCCTTCGCGGAAGACAGCAACACCCTCCTGCTCGGCCGCTTTCGGACCCCCGGCTCGTGGCAGATGTGGCGCGCGCCGTCCTGGGAGGTCATCCACGCCGAGGAGGCGAAGGAGAAGGCGGAGAGCAAACAGCCGTGAACCCCTGACAAGACATGCCCAAACTTCATTTCCTCCAACTTGAGTTCGCCACGCATTCGTGTGACCTGCCCGAGGGCACGACCAAGGTGGGCCGCAGTTCCCGGAACAACCTGGTCCTCAGCGACGCGTCGGTTTCCGCGGACCACTGCGAACTGCTGGTGAGCTGGAACGAGGTGATCGTCCGCGATCACGGCTCCTCCAACGGCACTTGGGTGGCCGGCGTGCGGGTAAACGCCGGCGGCCAGCTTCCGGTGAACCATGGCGATCTCATCCGCTTCGGCCGGGTCGAGGCCCGGTTGGAATTGGACGGTTTCCCGGCCGATGACGCGACTTCGGTGACGGCCAATTTCGGGGCTTCGCGGCCCGGCGAAGCTGGTTCCGACGCAAAATCGTTCAAGCAGGTGATCGGGAGCGATCCCTCCGGACAGGATACCCGCAATCCAACCGTCTCGGTGCCCGCCCCCTCGAAGCCCGCTCCGCCGGCGGCCGTTGCCCCGGGGCAAGCCTCGGTTTCGGAGCGGTCATCGCGGGGCGGCGCTGGGGGACGATGGTGGTTGAAGGCAGCTTTCATCGTGGTCTTCATCCTCGCCTTGGTTTGGCTGCTCCGGATGTTCCGATGAGCGACGTCACCCAGATCCTCACCGCCGTCCGTGCCGGCGACGACGCAGCCGCGGAGCGGTTGTTCGCGCTGGTCTACGCCGAGCTGCGGCAGGTGGCGGCGCAGAAGATGGCGCGCGAATCCGCCGGCCACACGCTCCAGCCCACGGCGCTCGTCCACGAGGCGTGGCTACGCCTAGGGGCGGACGCGCAGCCGCACTGGCAGAACCGCGCGCACTTCTTCGCCGCCGCCGCGGAGGCGATGCGGCGCATCCTGGTGGATCGCGCCCGGCGCAAGCAGGCACAGCGGCGCGGCGAAGGCGCGGAGCACGTCGAATTGGACGGCCTCCAGCTTGCCGGTCCTGCGGACGACGAGCAGTTGCTGGCATTGAACGACGCGCTGGAGCGGTTCGCGGCGCTGGACGCGCCCAAGGCGGAACTGGTGAAGCTGCGTTACTTCGTGGGCCTGACCACCGAACAGGCGGCGAAGGTAATGAACATCTCCGAGCCGACGGCGAAGCGCTGGTGGGCCTACGCGAAGGCCTGGCTGTTCCGCGAATGCCAGGACGGCCCGAAATGACGGGTGGCACCGGCGGGCCGCGGAGGAATCGCCAGCTTGCCCTTGAGTCGCCGGCGCAATCGGCGGAACCTGTTGCCGCGCAGATGCAAATTGGACTCCGTCTCCGGGTTTGGTTGGGCCTCCTCCTGCTTTGGGGCGGGCGGGCGACCGCCGCCCCGGCAGACCTCACCTACGATCGGCCGCCCGACCCGGCGCTCAGCCACTTCGCCACCGTCGTCGTCGCCGGCGAGGGCGTCTGGCAGCAGGCCAAGCAAAGCGATGTTTGGCGCCCCGTGAAGAATGGCGACCGGCTTCCCTTGGGTTCCTTGATGATGACCGACACCGGCAGCGCCGCGGTCGTGGAACTGCCCGACGCGCAGGGCGTGGTTAACGTCGCCCGTGGCTCCGTCGTTGAATTCGCCCGCCTCAAGGGCCGGCCCGGCAACCTGCTCGTGCTCACGTCCGGTCGGGTCGCCGGCGTGGTCAACGACAGTGCCCTGGAGATTTCCAGTTCCTGCGGCGGCAGCCTCAGCGTGACCGCCTCGCCCGGGGGAACGGCCCCGTTCGAGTTCCGCCATGGCCGCGACCAACGGCATTTTGCCGAGCTGGAACGCCTCGGGCTGGTTTCCGACTGGGTGCGTTACCAACCGCGCGTGGGTGACAACTATCAGCTGGGTTTCGGTCCGATCCCGCCGCCGCCGGAACCCGAACACTTCGCGCTGACCTTCGAGACTTGGACGTTGCTGGCTTTGGTTTCCGCCGCCCTCGGCGTGTTCCTGTGGCAGCGGGATTGACGGCGGCGGCGTAAGCGCTTGACAGCGGGAGGCCGGCTTGGTTGCCTCGCGTCATTCCATGAACCGAACAGCTCCTTGGCTGCGCCTGCTTGCGCTCCTTGTTCCCCTGCTGGTCTGCGGCTGTGTTTCCTACCGCCCGCGCCTGCTCAAATACGAGGACCAGCCGGTTGGCAATCCCGCGGCGGAGGCGCCCGCCACGCTCACGGTTACCGGTGATGGGGTTCTGGTCCAAGCAAGGGAAGGTGATCCATGGCACCCGGCCCGGACCGGCGATTCCATCGCCACCGGGGCGCTGATCCTCACCGGCGATGGCAAGGTGACGATTGAACTGCCCGGCGGACACGGCCAGATCAACGTCGCGCCCGGCACGACCCTCGAACTGGCCCGGGTCGGCGGAACCGGCGGCGCCATGGTGGTCCTGACCGCGGGCAAGGTGTCCGGAACCATGAACGGCGCGCCGATCGAACTGATCAGCTCCTCGGGGGGCAGCCTGAGCTTGAACCCCAACGAGGGCGTCACCGCCCCGTTTGAACTTCGCCACGGCCGCGATGCCGAATACTTCGCCGTCATGCAACGGCTCGGCTTGCGGGCGGACTGGGGAAACTTGTCGCCCATGCCGATCGCCTCGCTACGCTCCGACTTTGACCTGATCGCTTTCCGGACCCCGGCCGGCAGTTTTGCCCATGCCGTTCCGGAGCCCGGCGTCTGGACCCTGCTGGGGCTGGGCCTCGCCATGACGGCCGGACTTGGTCGGAAGCGCTAGACCCGCCGATCCGACGGCGTGTCTCCGCACGCTCGACGTCAACACGGCGGCGGATACCGTCCCGGGCATGGTCCGCCGCATCCTTGCCTCCCTCAGCCTCGCTTTCCTGCTGGGGCTCCTGCCCGCCTGCCGGCCGCCCGCCGCCCGGAACCCGGCGCCAGCTCCCGTTCCCAATCGGATCAACGCCGCCCCGACAGCGCCGAATATCGCCGACGAATTTCGCCCCGCCCAGCTGGCCGAGATGGACTCCGCCATCAACGCCGCCATTGCCAGCAACCGCGCTCCCGGCGCCGTGCTGTGGCTCGAACGCCATGGCGCCGCTTACCGTCGGGCGTATGGTCAACGCGCCGTCGTGCCGGCACCCGAGCCAATGACTGAGGACACCGTCTTCGACGCCGCCTCGCTGACCAAGGTCATCGCCACCACGCCGGCGATGATGAAGCTGATCGAGGCCGGCAAGGTGTCCGTGGACGCCGCGGTGACCAACTACCTCCCGGAGTTCACCGGCAAGGGGAAGGAGGCGATCACCATCCGCAACCTGCTGACCCATTCGTCCGGCCTGCGGCCCAGCCTGCCCCGCACCGAACCGTGGCTCGGCCACAGCACTGCACTGGCCGTCGCCTGCGCGGAGCCGTTGCCGGACAAACCCAACACTCTGTTCCGCTACAGCGACATCAACTTCATCCTGCTCGGCTTCGTCGTTGAACGCGTCACCGGCGAACCGCTGGAGGAATTCTGCGCGCGCGAAATCTACCGGCCGCTCGGCATGACCAACACCGGCTACCGCCGTTACGCGCCGTCCCGGCCGCTGGGGCTGCCGACCAACGCCATCACTTCGCTCTTCGCCGCGCCGACCAACCGCATTGCCCCGACCGAGGCGCTGACCAATGTCGGCATCGTGCTACGGGGCGTGGTGCATGATCCCACGGCCCGTTTCATGGGCGGGGTTGCCGGGCACGCGGGCCTGTTCACCACGGCGGCGGATCTCGCGCGCTTCAGCCGCATGATGCTCGGTGGCGGCGAACTCGACGGCGTGCGCCTCTTCAAGCCGGAGACCGTGAAGCTCATGACCCGCGTCCAATCGCCGCCCGGACTGCCCCGGCGCGGCCTGGGTTGGGACATCGACTCGCCCTACGCCGGCCAACGCGGCACGAACTTCCCGGTCGGCGGCTACGGTCACACCGGCTGGACCGGCACCAGCCTGTGGATTGATCCCTTCTCGGAGACCTTCGTCATCTTCCTGTCGAACCGGAACCACCCGAGCGAAGCCGGCAACATCCTGGCCCTGCGCCGCCAACTCGGTTCGCTCGCGGCGCTGGCGGTGAAGAACTTCAACTTCCTCGGCGTGGAAGGCGCGCTCGAAGCCGCTCCCGCGACTCCCGCCACCAACAAGCCTCCCGCGAGCCCGAAGGCGTCCGGCCTGACCAACGGCGCCGCCCTCAACGGCATCGACGTTTTGAAGCGGGATGGCTTCCGCGCCCTGCGCGGCAAACGCGTCGGCCTCGTCACCAACCACACCGGGCAAGACCGCGACCGCAACGCCACGATCGACCTCCTGCACGGCGCGGAAGGCGTGAAGCTCGTCGTGCTCTTCAGTCCCGAGCACGGCATCCGCGGCGCGCTGGACCAGGAAAAGATCAACGACTCCACCGACGAGAAAACTGGCCTGCCGGTTTACAGCCTCTACGGCCAACGCCGTGCCCCGGCGCCGGAACAGTTGGCCGGACTCGACGTGCTGGTGTTCGACATCCAGGACATCGGCTGCCGCTTCTACACCTACGTGTCGACGATGGGGAACTGCCTCGAAGCCGCCGCGAAGGCCAAGGTGCCTTTCCTGGTGCTGGACCGCGTGAATCCCCTCGGCGGCCTGGCGGAAGGCCCGATGCTGACCGGCGAACGCAGCTTCGTGGCGTGGCATGAAATCCCGTTGCGCCACGGCCTCACCACCGGCGAGCTCGCGAAGCTGTTCAACGCCGAGCGGAAGTTCGGGGCGGACCTCACGGTGATTCCCTGCGAAGGCTGGTCGCCCACGCAGTGGTTCGACGAAACCGGCCTGCCTTGGCGGAATCCTTCGCCCAACATGCGGAGCCTCACCGAGGCCACGCTCTATCCCGGAGTAGGCGTGCTGGAGTTCTGCAACCTGAGCGTCGGCCGGGGCACCGGGACACCCTTCGAATTGCTCGGCGCACCTTACATGGATGACCGTCAACTGGCCGCCGAACTAAACCGCGCCGGCCTGCCGGGCATCCGCTTCGTGCCGGTGCGCTTCACGCCCACGGCGAGCGTCTTTGCGAATCAGGAATGCCGCGGTGTGCAGTTCCTGCTCACCGATCGCGACGCGTTCCGCGCGGCCGACCTCGGGGTCACCCTCGCCGCCACGCTCCACCGGCTTCATGGCGAGGAGGTGAAACTGGAGAAGATGTCCCGGCTGCTCGGCGACCCGGCCACACTGACGGCGATCCAAGCGGGCAAAACCCTGACGGACATCCAGGCACTCTGGCGCAACGGCTTGGCGAAATTCGAGGAGCGGTCGCGGCCTCACTGGCTGTATCCGCGGAGATAGCCTGGCGGCGCGGACTCAACGCCCACTGGCCTGGTCAGGGCGCGACTCCTTCGACAGCACTCGGATAATCGCCGGTCGCGAAACTTGCCCATCGTCCCCGCGGGCGCGCAGGTGGAACTGCCGCACGCCCGGCGGCGCCATTGGCGCGGCGGTGATGAAGAAATCACGCTCGGTCTGGCCCTCGACGATCAGCAGGCCGTTCAGGCCGATGTTGTCCACGTAAAGCCCGTGCGGGAGGTTGCGGCCCGAATCCTCACCGCCCAGCTCGATGCGGTCCTTGAAGTCATGCCGCACCGCTCGCACCCGGGCGGTAATCGTTTCGCCGGGCCGGATCGTGAACTGCAGCGGGTGGCCTGGCGTTTCCTTCACGTGCTCCCGATCACTGCCGGCCAAGATTTCAACGGTCACCCGCGGCGGCTTGCCGATTTGGATGTCTCCGAGCGAGCCCAGTTCATGGCGGACCTCGCGGCCGCGGATCGTCGCGACGGCCGTAACCTTGACGGCTTTGTCCGCCGTGTCGTCGGGCAAGCTCACTG
>JBEISV010000071.1:0-14462 GCA_040375265.1 Verrucomicrobiales bacterium | reverse complement strand
GGGCCAGCCAGGCGAGGAGGAGTGCGCGAAGGGTCTCGTTCAGGGTGGTTGTTCTTAATTCGGCGGCCGGACACTTCCGATGTCCATCCCGGACATGGGCGATGGCGCGCCGCGGGTCCATCTGGCTGCTGTCTCCAGGTGACGGTGCCCAACTTGACCGACGCGCTGCGAGATGGCCCGGTGGGGGGAGACTCTGTCGAGCCCACTTACGAGCGCAGCGAGGCGAACGCAGTGAGCGTCTTCCCCTGCCAGCACGATGCTCGCTGCGCTCGCGCCGGCTTCGCCGGCAGATGGGGCTCGACGGAGTCTCGCCCCACCGGAAGCGGGCCGCCCCTCCTGCGTGGGCCGTCACGCCGTTACTTCAGCGACTGCACGTAGCGGACAAGGTCCACGATCTGGTCGTCGGTCAGGACGTCGAGCAGGCTTTCGGGCATGACGGACTGGCCGTCCACGTAGCCGCCGACCTTGATGCTCTTCACCGGGATGACCTGCAAGGGCGGCTCATCGGCCTCGCGGAGCAGGCAGGCGGGGCAGAATCCACCGGGCGCGTTGGCCGGGATGGGCGCTTTGCCGGTGAGGCAGATTTGGTTGGCCATTCACGGGTTCCTGACGGACCGCGAGGCGGAGGTTACCGGAATTGTGGCCGCTCACCGAAGCGCCGGTCCGCCTCACGGTGTGTCGGCCACGCTCCGCAGGGAAATGCGCTTCTCCCGCGAAGCCCCAAAGCAAATTTTCGTCAGTGATTGCCGGCTCATTCCAGCGTGAGCGTCAGGTTCTCCGCCGCGGTGCGGCTCAGGCCGACGAAGGTTTCCTCGGCCAGGGTCAGGCGCCGGCCACGCCAGTGCAGGATGCCCCAGTCGCGCTTCAGCTTGCGGCGGCCGAGCGGCAGGGCGACGAGCGAGCCGTTGCGCAGTTCCTCCTGCGCCACCCAGGGCGCGCCGATGCTCACACCGAGGCCGAGCTTTACCATCTCCTTGATGGCTTCCATGGACCCGAGCTCGATCACGGTGTTGAGCACCACGTCCTCCTTGCGGAAGTAGTCATCCACGATCCGGAACGTGTGCGAGCCCTTGCGGTAGATGATGAGGCTCTGCTTGGGGATGTCGGCCCGGTTCACCGCGCCATCCTGCGCCCACGGATGCAACGGCGACGTGATGAAGACCAGCTCGTCGGTGAACAGCGGCAGGAAGTCGAACCGTTCGTCGGGCGTGTGCTGGAGACCGACCGCGAGGTCGATCTTCTGGCGTTCCAGGGCAAGGATGAGTTCCCGGCTGTCGCCCGGCTCCACCTGGATGTGGCTCTGCGGGAAGCTCTCCTTGAATTCCCGCAAGACCGGCGGCAGCAGCACCGTGCAGATGGAAGACGTGGCGCCCAGCCGCAGCCGGCCGCGGCCCCACTTGCCCAACTGCTCGATGCCTTCCCGTGCGGACTGCATCTCGCGGAGGATGACCTGGGAATGTTTCAGGAGGTGTTCGCCCGACTGAGTGAGCATCACCTTCTTGCCCACCCTGTCCAAAAGCCGACAGCCAATGTCGGTTTCCAACGCTTTGATGGAGTGGCTCACGGCGGACTGCGTGAGGAAAAGTTCGCGGGCCGTCTGCGTGAAACTGCCCGTGCGGGCGAGGATCGCGAAGGCCTGCAACTGCCTGCTATCAAGGGGACCTTTCATCAATGAATGAGCTTCATCTAAACCAGCCAATCTTTGCGGAGCACTCATTCGGCCAAGTTCGCTGAACGGCACCAACATCGCTTGGGGAGGGGCAGATTAGTTTATGACTGCTCGAATTCGCACAGCGCTGCCCCGCGACGTCCGCCCAAAGGCGCACACCACGCCCATCCGCCTTGGGTTCGTGCCGCTTTCCGATGCCGCCCCGCTGATCGTGGCGCAAGAATGGGGCCTGTTCGCCCGGCACGGGCTGGATGTGCGCCTCAGCCGGGAATTGGGCTGGGCGAGCGTGCGGGACAAACTCGTCCACGGCGAATTGGATGGCGCCCATGCCCTCAGCACCCTGCCCGTCGCCCTCGCCCATGGCCTCGGCTGCGTTAAGACCGACGTGGTCGCCGGGATGGTCCTGAATCTTCACGGCAACGCGATCACCCTCAGCAACGAACTCTGGCGCGCCGGCGTCCGCGACCAGTCGTCCATGCGGAGCTTCCTCGCAGCCAACCGCAATCGGCGCACGCTCACGCTGGGCACGGTGGCCATGAACTCGACCCATTCGTTCCTGCTGCGTTCGTGGTTCCAGCGCGCCGGCGCCAATTTCGAGACGGACATCCGCCTGGTGGTCGTGCCGCCGGCGCAATTGGGCGCCAACCTCGCCTCGGGCCACCTTGACGGCTTTTGCGCCGGCGAACCGTGGAACAGCCAGGCCGTCGCCAGCGGTCACGCCTGGGTCGCCGCCACCAGCGCCGACCTTGTGCCGTATCATCCGGAAAAGGTGCTGGTCGTCCGGGCCGGCTTTGATGCCGCCCGCCGCCAGGAACACCTGCACCTGTTGGCGGCACTGCTCGAGGCCTGCGCCCTGTGCGACCAGGCGGAAAACCATGACGCCATCGCCCGCCTGCTGGCCGGGCCGCGTTACCTCAACCTGCCTGCCGAGGTCGTGCGCCGCGGCTTCTCCGGCCGGTTCGACGCCGGCCAGGGCCGCACGCTGGGCGGGGACCTCCTCGTGTTCCACCGCGACGATGCGAATGCCCCCACCGCCGACAAGCTGGGCTGGATCGCCCGGCATTTGCTCGACGGGGTCGGCCCGAAACCCTTCACCGCCGCCCAGCTCGGCCAGGTGTTCCGGCTCGAACTTTTCACCGCCGCCCAAGCTTTGATCTCCAACTCAGAACCCAATGGACATGAACTCGAAGCCAACCTCCTCACTGCCTGATTCCTCCCGCCGCCGTTTCCTCAAGCAGACGGCTGCCGGGGCCGTTCTCGCCGGCCTGCCCACGGGCTGGGTCGGGAGCGTGTTCGCCGATGACTCCCCGGAAACCCCCAACTGCCGCTGCGGCATCATCGCGCTGACGGATTGCTCGCCGTTCGTGGTCGGGGCCGAGAAGGGCTTCTTCAAGAAGCACGGCCTTAACGTCACCATCGCCAAGGGCGCCAACTGGGCCGCGATCCGCGACTCGCTGAGCAACGGGGACAACCAGTTCACCCACATGCTCCTCGGCATGCCCATCGCCAGCACCATGGGCCTGCTCGGTTCGCCGAAGAAGCCGATGGTCATCCCTTGGGTGGTCAACCGGAACGGGCAGGCGATTACGCTCAAGTCGGAATGGAAGGGCAAGGTCGGCGCCGATCCGAAGGCGCTGAAGCCCTTCGTGGACAAGGCCAAGTCCCTCGGGGAACCGCTGTCCTTCGCCATCACCTTCCCGCCCGGCACCCACGCGATGTGGATGCGCTACTACCTCGCCGCCGGGGGCATCAATCCCGACAAGGACATCGCGCTGATCACCGTGCCGCCGGCGCAGATGGTGGCCAACATGAAGGTCGGCAAGATGGACGGTTACTGCGTCGGCGAACCTTGGAACGCCCGCGCCATCGCCGATAAGATCGGCTTCACCTCGGTGACCACGCAGGACATCTGGAAGGATCATCCGGAAAAGGTGTGCGCCTTCTCCGCGGACTTCGCGGACAAGAATCCCAAGACCGTGAAGGCCGCGCTCAAGGGCCTGCACGAGGCCAGCGTCTGGCTGGACGACCTCGCGAACCGTCCCGAGCAGTGCGACATCGTGAGCAAGCCCAACTTCATCAACTGCCAGAAGGAAATCATCCTCGGCCGCCTGCTCGGCAAGCTGGACTACGGTGACGGCCGGACCACCCAGGACGAGTTCTACATGCACTTCAGCAAGCGGAACTGCAATTTCCCTCAGCCCGCCTACGCCAAGTGGTGGCTCACCCAGTTCCGCCGCTGGGGCATGGTCCCGGCCGCCCCGAACTACGAGGGTGTCACCAAGCAGGTGATGCGCACCGACCTCTACGCCGACGCCATGAAGGAGCTCGGCGTCACCGACCGGGCGCAGAGCGACGCCGGCTGGGAGATGTTCGACGGCGTGAAGTTTGACCCCAAGGGCGACCTGGAAGCCTACGCAAAGGGTTTTGCGGTTCATTCCCTGAAGACCTGATCTCTGTGTCCACTGGGGCCGGCGGCGGTTGGGTGTGTTCACCGTCGCCGGCCCATTTCGCGCCGCCCCAACCACGGCCACCGACTTACCGAATTCGCATGAGCAACCCGACCGTTCCCTCCGCCCTCACCGCCACCGCCGCGGAAGGCGCTCCCAAGGCGGCGATCGCCTTGAACGCCGCCCAACAGCAACCCGCCGGCAACCCGCCGCCGCGCGACTGGTCCCGCCTCGCCAAACTGGATTGGCTGCTGCTGCCGGCGATCGGAATCGTCGTGGTGATCGCGCTGTGGTTCCTCCTGAGCGCCACGCTGTCGAAAGATCTTCCGAACCCGACGCGGACCTGGGAATCCAGCAAACCCTACGTGCTGGAGCCGTTTGCGTATCGGGGCGAACTGGACCAGGGCATCCTTCGTTTCACCTGGCTGTCGCTGGTGCTGGTGGCCAAGGGCTACGTGATCGCCCTCGCGGTCGGCACGCCGCTCGGCTTCCTGCTCGGGCTTTCCAAGCTGATGACGAAGGCGTTGGACCCGATCATCCAGGTGCTGCGACCGGTGTCCCCGCTGGCGTGGTTGCCGCTGGGAATGGTGCTGTTCCTCGGGGCGGGCAAGCAGGCCAGCGAACTGGCGGCGCTCTTCACCATCGCGGTCTGCGCGATGTGGCCCACGGTGCTGAACACCGCCGTCGGTGTGCGGGCCATCCCGCAGGATTACCTGAACGTCGCCAAGGTGCTGAAGCTCTCGCGCTGGAAGACGCTCACCAAAGTGATGATCCCGGCGACGCTGCCCTACATGTTCACCGGGTTCCGCCTCAGCCTCGGCATCGCCTGGCTGGTGATCGTCGCGGCCGAGATGCTGACCGGCCGGCCCGGAGTGGGCGGCTTCCTCTGGCAGCAATACAACGCGCTGGTCTACGAGCAGATCATCCTCTGCATCCTCACGATCGGCGTCGTCGGCTTCATTCTCGACCGCCTGATGAGCGTCGTCGAACGCCGCTTCAAGACCGCCTGAAAATGACCTCACGCTAAGACGCCAAGGCGCAAAGAAATGAAACCCATCGGCTCATCAATCCTCGGGCAGACCGTTCACCACGCGTTCGATGCCATGCTTGATGAGGGCTTCGCCGAAATTCACGAGCAAGCCGAGTCGTTTACCTGTGAGCCGGAGGTAGGTCAGCACCTGTTTGCCATGCACCGGCAAGGTTGTTGCCACCGACTTCAGTTCCACGATTACCAAGTCCTCGACGATCAGGTCAGCCCGGAAGCCTTCGTCGAAGACAATGCCGTCGTAAGCAATCCGCACGGAAACCTGGCGTTCAACCCTCAGCCCTCGCTTCCGAAGCTCATGCGCCATCAACACCTCATAGACCGACTCCAGAAGGCCCGGTCCAAGCCGCGTGTGAATCTGGAAAGCCGCATCAACAACCTGCCGGGAAATCTCGTTCTCAGTCATGTGCTGACGCTGAACGGTGTTTCTCAGCTTCATCAATCCCTTCCTTCGCGCCTCTGAGTCGTGGCGTGAGGCCATCCGTTCCCATGTCTTTTCTCGAAATCTCCCAGGTCAGCAAAGGCTACGGTCCGGCCGACGACCGCGCCGAGGTGCTCGCCGACATCAACCTGACGATCCAGGAAGGTGAATTCGTCGCCATCGTCGGCTACAGCGGCGCCGGCAAGACAACCCTGATGTCCTTGCTCGCGGGGCTCATTCAACCCGACACCGGCACCGTGAAACTGGCCGGCCAGGTGATGGACGGCCCCGGACCGGATCGCGGACTGGTGTTCCAGAACTACTCGCTCCTACCGTGGCTCACGGTGTTCGAGAACGTGAAACTCGCCGTCGACCAGGTGCTCGCGGACAAGCCGGAAGCCGAACGGGTCGCCCACACGGAAAAGTTCGTGGCGATGGTCAACCTAGCCAAGGCCCGCGACAAAAAACCCTCGGAACTCTCCGGCGGCATGCGGCAGCGCGTGAGCGTTGCCCGCACGCTGGCCATGAATCCCAAGGTGCTGCTGCTCGACGAGCCGCTCAGCGCCCTGGATGCCCTCACCCGCGCCACGTTGCAGGACGAAATCGCCCGCATCTGGCAGGAATCCCGGACGACCGTCGTGCTGGTCACCAATGATCCCGACGAGGCGATCCTGCTGGCGGACCGCGTGGTGCCGCTGACCCGCGGGCCCAAGGCCACCCTGGCGCCGAGCATCCCGATCACGTTGCCCCGGCCCCGTGACCGTCGGTTCCTGAACGAGAACGCCGAGTTCAAGCGGCTGCGCAACCAGGTCGTGGAATCGCTCCTGGCGGCCGGCGCCCGGCCCAAGACCACCATCACCCGCGACCTCGTCCTGCCCGACATCGAACCCGAGGACATCTCGACCCCCCGGCTGTCCTTCGGCCGCCGCGGCCCGATCCGCCGGGGCGAGAAACGCCGCGAAGCCGTCGAAGTCGTCCCCTGACCGCGTCCGCCGTCACCCGCAATCCGTCACCGCCGCATGAGCGCCTACTGCGAACTGTTCAACCTCACCAAGGTCTATCCGTCACCCAAGGGTCCGGCGGTGATCGTGAAGGACTTCAACCTGCGGTTGGCCGAGGGCGAGTTCGTCACGCTCATCGGCCATTCGGGCTGCGGCAAATCCACCGTGCTTTCGATGGTCGCCGGCCTCAATGGCATCACCGACGGCGGCATCATCCTGGCCGGGCGCGAGCTGGCCGGACCGGGCCCGGACCGCGGGGTTGTCTTTCAGTCGCCGTCACTGCTGCCGTGGCTCACCGCCTTCGAAAACGTGATGCTCGGCATCAACCAGGTTTTCTTCACCGCGCCGAAACATGAACGCGAACAGATCGCGGAATACTACCTAAGCGTCGTGGGCCTGGCTGACGCGATGCATAAGCGCCCGGCGGAACTCAGCCAAGGCATGCGCCAGCGCGTGGGCATCGCCCGGGCCTTCGCGCTCAAGCCCAAGATGCTGCTGCTCGACGAGCCGTTCGGGATGCTGGATTCGCTCACTCGCTACGAGTTGCAGGCAGTGCTGCTCGAACTCTGGCGCAAGAACCGCATCACCGCGCTCATGGTCACCCACGACGTGGACGAGGCGCTTTACCTTAGCGACCGCGTCGTGTGCATGACCGACGGACCCGAGGCCGAGGTCGGCGACATCATCGAGGTGAAGTTCCCCCGGCCACGGGATCGCAAGGCGGTCATGGAACATCCCGACTATTACCCTCTGCGCGAGCGGCTCATCGAGTTTCTCGAAATCCACGCCCACCGACGCCGGGTCCAGCCAACCACAAGCTGAGGTTCGCCACTGCCGCAATCCTGACCGAGGTCAAGGCCCCGCCTGACCGGACGCTCTTTCCTTGCCCAACACTGAAACCACTCCCATGAAACAGCTCAGATCGACAGCTACCCGTCTCAGTCTCGCGGCCTTGGCGGCCGGATCCACCCTCGTCCACGCCGGCGACTGGGGCATCACCAGTCCCGTGGCGCCTTCCCCCGGTTGGTTGAACGAGTTCCTCCGCACCGATGATCCCTACATGAACGCCTGGAACCTCGGCGTCCTCTACTGGGGGCGTTACGAGGTGAAGCAGAACGGCGGCTTCGTCGGTCCCGGTTCCGTCGCCGACTTCCGCACCGACGTGGACAACGACAACAACTACCTGCTGAACCGCGTGCTGCCGCGCGTGGGCTACACCGGAAAGTGGTTCGAGGTGTTCGTTCAGGGCCGCCACAGCTCGGCGGTCAGCGACGAACGCTCCGGCTCCGGCAACGGGGCGATCAATTTCTCCCCGGCTAACCCGGCCGTGGTCACCAGCGCCGGCCCCGTCGGGACCGGGGTCAGCCCGGAACAAGATGGTCCGTTCGACCTCCAGCAGGCCTACGTCGTCATTGGCAACCACAAGGAGTTTCCCCTTTCCGTCAAGGTGGGCCGTCAGGAGATCATCCTCGGCGAACAGCGGGTCGTCGGGCCGCTCGCCTGGAACAACATCCAGCGCCAATGGGATGCCGTTCGCCTGCGTTACCAGACCTCGATCGGCTCGTTCGACGCCTGGGGCAGCTACCTCGTGGCCCCGCGCGATGAACACTTCAACGAGTGGAACGAAGACGAGGCATTTTCCGGACTCCAGTTCACGACCAAGAAGATCCCCAAGCTCTGGAGCGAGTTCTATTTCCTGTCCCGCAACGTCAGCAAGGACGCCACGGCGGGCTACCTGGGCACGGTTCCGGCCCCGTTCCGTCCGCCTGCCGCCCAGGATATCTACACGGTCGGCACCTACCTGAAGAACTCGACGAACGACTGGCAGAACGTCGATTTCGGCCTCCAGGCCTATTACCAGTTCGGCAACTTCCGGGACTTCCGCAACCAGGGTGCCTTCGCGGTGCGCGAGGAACACAGCGCCTACGCCGTCATCGGCGCCGCCGGCTACACCTGGAAAGAAAGCACCTTCGCGCCCCGGCTCGGTTTCGAATACAGCCACGCCTCCGGCGACAACGATCCGCTGGATGGCGACCACAATACCTTTGTCCACCTCTACCCCACCGGCCATCTCTTCTACGGTTACGCCGACTTCACCTCCCTCCAGAACATCCACAACCTGCGCCTGCAAAGCTCCATCATGCTCACGCCGCGCATCCGGTTGCAGGTGGACGGCCACGCCAAGTTCCTCGCGACCGTGAATGACACGTTCTACAACGTCGCCGGCCTGCCCCGCGGCGGCGCCGTTGGCGCCGCCGGCGCCCAACGCGTCAACTACCTGCCGGCCGCCGTGCGCGGAACCCGTTACGGGATTACCCCCGACGCCGGCAGCTTTGTTGGCACCGAGGTGGACATCACCCTGAACTACCGCGTGCACAAGAACCTCACCCTGGAGGCCAACTACTCGCGGTTCTTCGTGGGCGACTACGTGCAGGATTCCCTCGCGCGGGTCGGCTCGCAGGATGCCGACTACTTCTACGTGCAGGCCCAGCTGAATTTCTAAATCAGACCAGCCTCGCCCCGAGCAGCCTGCGCAAATCGCCACACACCCGCCCGGCCCGGCGCCGCGGCGGGTGTCGTGTTTTCCGGGCGGCCCGCACACCACTACCCGCGCCGGAACCAACCCTGGCCGGCCGGCCGCTACTACATGCGCCGGACTCATTGTCGCAATGAAGACAATGAGCACCCCTCACATGCCCGGCGGCATCCGAAACGCTCCCGATTCGCCGAAGATGATCGCGGTCCCCTGCCTGCCTGAAAATGCGCCCTTCACGCCCGAACAACGGGCGTGGATGAACGGCTTCCTGGCAGGCCTGTTCTCGAATGCCAATGCCGCGACGGTCACCGGATCGGGACCGAACCCCGCCGCCCCGCCCGTGAAGCCGCTCCTGATCGCCTTCGGTTCGCAGACCGGCTCGGCCCAAGGGTTGGCCAAGCGACTGGCCAAGGAGGCGGGCAACCGGGGATTTTCTCCGGTCGTGAAGGAATTGAACGCCGTCGCCCCGGCGGAGCTGGCGACGCTCGCGCGCGGCGTCGTGATCACCAGCACCTGGGGCGACGGCGATCCGCCCGACAACGCGGTGACCTTCTGGAGCCAGCTTGGTGCCGAGACCGCACCCCGGTTGGAAAACCTCGCCTTCGCGGTATTGGGCTTGGGCGACCGGAACTATGCCGATTTCTGCGGGGCCGCGAAGAAGTTCGATGAGCGGCTGGCCGCCCTCGGGGCGAAGCGGCTCTTGCCCCTTGGCGAATGCGACGTGGACTACGAGGCGACCGCAAAATCCTGGCTGGAAACCCTGTGGCCCGCCTTGGCAGGAGCCGCCCCGGCGGCACCGACAGCGGCGCCCGTTGAACCGTCCGTCGCTGCGCCCCCGCCGTTAGCGCCCGAGCCGCCCGCCGCGCCCGGCGTGGCCTATTCGCGGTCCAATCCCTTTCCTGCCCGCCTCAAGACCAACCGTCGCCTGAACCGCGACGGATCGCAGAAGGATACGCGGCACTTCGAAATCACGCTCGCCAGCTCCGGCCTGACCTACGAAGCCGGCGATGCACTGGGCGTGGTGCCGACCAATTGTCCCGCGCTCGTCGAGCAGTTACTGGCCACGCTCGGCTTCACCGGTGACGAACGAGTTGGCGATTCCAGTCCCGTCTCGATCCACCAACTTCTATCCACCGGCCTCAGCATCACCGCCCCACCCGCGCTGGTGAAGGAAGCCGCCTCGCGAGCAGGCCAGTCCGAACTGCTCGCGCTATTGGAGCCGGCCCGGAAAGCGGACTTGGACCGATGGCTCTTCGGGCGCGACGTGGTGGACCTGCTGAAGGCGTGCCCCGGCGCCCGGTTCGCCCCCGTCGAATTCGCCGCCCTCCTGCGCAAGCTGCAACCGCGGCTCTACTCCATTTCCTCGTCGCCCAAGGCACATCCCGGCGAGGTCCACCTCACCGTCGCGGCGGTGCGCTACGAGGCCCACGGTCGCGCCCGGCAAGGGGTCTGCTCCGGCTGGCTCGCCGACCGCGTCCGCCCCGACGAGACGCCCGTGCCAGTCTTCGTGCAGAAATCCCACGGCTTCCGGGTGCCCGCCGATCTGGCCACGCCGATCATCATGGTCGGTCCAGGGACCGGCATCGCGCCGTTCCGCGCCTTCCTCGAGGAGCGGCGTGCCACCGGCGCCACCGGCGAGAATTGGCTGTTCTTCGGCGACCAGCAGCGGGCCTGCGATTTCCTTTACGAGGAGGAGCTCACCGCCTGGTCCAAGGACGGCCTGCTCACGCGCCTTGATCTCGCGTTCAGCCGCGACCAAGCCGAGAAGATCTACGTGCAGGACCGGATGCGGGAACACGCCGGCGAACTCTGGCGCTGGCTGGAGGATGGCGCGCATTTCTACGTCTGCGGCGACGCCAAACGCATGGCCAAGGACGTGGACGCCATGCTGCACGCCGTCATCGAAAACGCCGGCGGCCGGACCAAGGACCAGGCCGCCGAATACGTCGCTGCCCTGAAGGCGGCGAAACGCTACCAGCGCGATGTTTACTGACATGAGCACGCCCTCCCTGCCGTTCACCGAGATCGCCGGCCAGAAGCTCAGCGGCGAACAGACCGCCTACCTCGAAGGCCTCTTTGCCGGTCTGCGGAATCGCGGCCTCACTTTCGGCGAGGTGCTGCCGAATCCCGCCGCCGCGCCGGCCAAGCCCAGCCTCGACGACCTCATTCCCGAGGAACGCCTCAAGCGCGAGTTGCACCCGCTCGACGCCTATCCGCTGCTACTCCAACACGCCGCCGCCAACCAGGCGCCGGACAAGGAGTCCACCTTCCGCTTCAAGTGGCAGGGCCTGTTCTTCCTCACGCCGAACAAGGAAGCCTACATGGCGCGGCTGCGGATTCCCGGCGGTCAGCTCAACAGTTTCCAGCTCCGTGAACTCGCCAACATCGCGGACCAGCTCACCAGCGGCTACACGCAGATCACGACCCGCGCCAACCTCCAGATGCGGCTCATCCAGCCGAAGGACACCGTGGAGTTTCTCCGGCGCATCCAGGCCATCGGCCTGCACACGCGCGGTGCCGGCGCGGACAACATCCGCAACCTGACCTGCGATCCGACCAGCGGCGTGGACCCGGACGAACTCATCGAAACCCTGCCGATCACGCAACAGCTCGGGCAGTTCATACTGAATCATCGCGAATTTTACGACCTACCGCGCAAGTTCAACATCGCCTTCCACGGCGGCGGCAAGATCCCGACCGTCGAGGATACCAACGACATCGGCTTCAGGGCCGTGAAGGTAGTGGGACAGGCTGCCCGCCTGCCCGGTGTAGTGGGACAGGCGCCCCCGCCTGTGTCAGGTCCGACAGGCGCCTCGCCTGTCGCCCCCCTGCTCGTCACCGACCAAATCGCCGAAGGCATCTACTTCCGCTGCGCCCTCGGCGGCGCGACCGGCCACAAGGCCTTTGCCCGCGACCTCGGCGTGCTCATTCGCCCGGAGGAGATCCTCAAGGTCACCGCCGCCCTGCTGCGGGTTTACATCGCCAATGGCAACCGGGGCGACCGCAAGAAGGCGCGGCTCAAGCATCTCCTCGAAACCTGGACGCTCGACCAATACCTCGCCGAGACCGAGAAGCTGTTGGGCTACCCACTGCTCCGAATCCCCGCGGATGCCCAATCCGCGATCCGCGATCCGCAATCCGCAACCGTTCCCCATCCCCATGTCGGCGTCTTCCCGCAGAAGCAACCCGGCTTGAACTGGATCGGCGCCACGGTGCCGGTGGGGCAGATCACCTCGAAGCAGCTTCGCCGGCTGGCGGAGATCGCGGACCTCTACGGCAGCGGCGAGGTTCGGCTGACCGTCTGGCAGAACGTCGTCATTCCCAACATCAAGGACGCCTTCGTCGAGACCGCGAAGAAGGCGCTGGTGAAGCTCGGCTTCGACTGGCGCCAATCGAACCTGAAGAGCGGCTTCATCGCCTGCACCGGCAACTCCTACTGCAAGTTCGCCGGCGCGAACACCAAGGGCCATGCCCTCGAACTGATGAAGTGGCTCGACGCGCGCGTGACCCTCGACCAGCCGATCAACGTTCACCTCACCGGCTGCCCCAATTCCTGCGCCCAGCACTACATGGGCGACATCGGGCTCCTCGGCGCCAAGGTGAAGGTCAGCGGCGAGACCGTGGAAGGCTACCACGTCTTCGTCGGCGGCGGCTTCGGCGACCGGCAGGCCGTCGGCCGCCAACTCTTCACCGGCGTCAGC
Source organism: Verrucomicrobiales bacterium (assembly GCA_040375265.1). Classification (GTDB taxonomy): domain Bacteria; phylum Verrucomicrobiota; class Verrucomicrobiia; order Limisphaerales; family UBA9464; genus CAIWAH01. The sequence continues at coordinate 1,642 of JBEISV010000071.1, read as the reverse complement.
TTCGAGGCGTTGAAACCGCTGCTCGAACGGCTGCTCAAGAACTTCCTCCGCCACCGGCAGCCCGGCGAATCGTTCCTCGCGTTCACGTCGCGCCACGACCTCGGCCGGCTGCAGGAACTGCTGGGCGAAGAGTAAGCCCCGGCATTTCCCCAACCCCGTTGTAACCATGACCAAAACTGAGCTGACCGCCATGATCCTCGCCGCGAAGAAGGCGAAACCGACCACCTGGGCCGCCATCGCGCAGGCCGCGGGATTGTCCGAGGTTTACACCACCTCGGCGTGCCTCGGAGAGAACGCGCTTGAGCCCGACGCGGCCAAGCGGGTCGCGGAGTTTCTCGGACTCGAATCCGCGTGCGTCGAGGCGCTCACCGAGTTCGCCACGAAGGGTGAGGCCGCGCCCACGGTGCCCAAAGAGCCGCTGGCCTACCGCTTCCAGGAGATCATCTACGTGTATGGCCGCACGATGAAGGAGCTCATCGAGGAAAAGTTCGGCGCCGGCATCATGAGCGCCATCGACTTCACCATGGATATCGAGAAGGAGCCCAACCCGAAGGGCGACCGCGTGAAGATCACCATGAGCGGCAAGTTCCTCGGCTACAAAAAGTGGTGAACCCACCCCCATCGCCCTCGCCGACTCCCGGCACATGACCCGAACCGGCCACGATCCAGCGCCCGAGACCGGGGTGGTCACGTTGATCGACACGCTGCTCGCCGAACAGCGGCAGCTCACGGCCGTTGATAAGTTCTCCCGCCTCCACGAGGCACATGCCGAACCCCAGCTCGCGCCGCACTACCGCGACCTGATTCCCCTCACCGCGCCCCGGCCCGGCGAGCAATACGCCTTCGAGGTGGACCTGGACCGCTGCTCCGGCTGCAAGGGCTGCGTCACCGCCTGCCATTCGCTCAACGGGTTGGACGAAGACGAGAGTTGGCGGGAAGTGGGGTTTCTGGTGGGTGAGGCAGTGGTGCCGCTCAAGGCGGCGGCAGGAGAGAAAGCGGGGACGTGGGGAAGTGGGCAGGCCACCATCGCGCCCGCTCACCATCCCACGTTCTCCCCCGCCGCAGGCTCAAAGGTTATCCCGCTTCAGCAGACGGTGACCACGGCCTGCCATCACTGCGTCGAGCCGGGCTGCCTGCTGGGTTGTCCCGTGCTGGCCTACGACAAGGACCCGGTGACCGGCATCGTCCGCCATCTCGACGACCAGTGCATCGGGTGCAGCTACTGCATCCTGAAGTGCCCCTACGAGGTGCCGAAGTATTCCGCCAAACGCGGCATCGTTCGGAAGTGTGACATGTGCCACGACCGCCTGGCCGAAGGCGAAGCCCCAGCCTGCGTGCAGGCGTGTCCGAACGAAGCCATCCGCATCACGCTCGTGAAACCTGCCAAGGTCGCGGCACAACTTCAGAAGTCGGGAGTCAGAAGTCGGAACGAAACTTCCACTTCGGACTTCGCACCTTCAGCTTCCAACTCCAACGCTTGGCTTCCCGACTCACCGGATCCGGCCATCACGGTGCCGACGACGCGTTACCTTACCCGTCAGCCCAACGCCACGTTGCGCGCCGCCGATCACGACCGGTTCAAACCCCAGCCGGCCCATTGGCCCTTGGTTTGGATGCTCCTCCTCACGCAGATGGGCGTCGG
>JBEISV010000251.1:0-6778 GCA_040375265.1 Verrucomicrobiales bacterium | reverse complement strand
GCGGCCGAGGCGGGCAACGCGCTCTACACCGTGCAGGTGAATCCCGCTGGTGAAGGTCCGCTCGGCACGGTGCGCGTGCGTTTCAAGGTGCCGGGCACCGGCGATTACCGCGAACACGAATGGCCGCTGCACTACGACGGCACGGCGCGCCCGCTGGACCAGGCCGGACCGGCGCTGCGGCTCGCGGGCAGTGCGTCGGCCTTCAGTGAATGGCTCGTCTCGAGCCCGTGGGCCGCCGAGGTCACGCCCGATCGCCTGCTCGGGCTGCTGAACGGCGTGCCGGACACCTACGCCGCCGACTCACGCCCGAAGCAGTTCGAACAGATGCTAAGGCAGGCAAAAAGCGTGAGCGGGAAGTGACTGGAGTGCGGCGAGGTTTTCAGAAGGAGTTTTTGAGCTATGCGAAATGAACTTGGGTGGTGTGGGTGGGTAACTTCCACAGTCCGAAGTGCGGTGACATCGGGTAGCGCAGACTGCCAGTCTGCTGTGTCGCCGACTGGCAGTCGGCCGTGCGTCGAAGCGATTCGCCGCCTGCGGATTACCAATCCGCGACACAGCAGGTTGGCAACCTGCGCTACGGCGGACGCGAAGTATAGTGGGACAGCCGCCCCGGCTGTCACCCTGCTGCGGGCGCCCTCGCCCGCAGTGTGTCCGGGCGAGGGCGCCCGAACGACTAAGACAGGCGAGGGCGCCTGTCCCACTAGCCGCCGGACGTTGCCCGGCGTGCTCCTGTTGCTCGCGCTGATGTCGGGTTGGTTCTTGCCCAAAGCCGCGACTGCGGAGCTCAAGGATCTCTCCTTCAACGGCGGCGTCCAGGACGGCAAGGCGCGGCTCGTGATCGAGGCGTTGCTGGCCGGGGCCGGGCTGGGGCCGGACAAGGCGCTGTTCTCCACCGCCACGGAACAGGCCATCACGGTCGGACGGGACAAGGTCAACCACGTCATCCGGGCGAAGGTAGAAGTGTTGCAGGGCGAGCCTGCTGAGTTGCCTTTCACGCTCGGTGGGGACGGCGAAGTTCGCAGCGTCACCGGCGAGGGCATTCTCGACTGGGCGGTGCGCCAGGGCACGAACGGTGTTCGCATGCTCGTGATCCGGCCGCGCAAGGCGGACAAGCCGGCCACCGGCTTCAACCTCACCATCACCGCCGAACACGCAGTGCGCGACTGGGGCCAGCCGCTCCAGCCGCTGACCATGACCACCACGCCCGCGGCGCTGTCGTCCGGCTATGTGCGGCTTGATGCCGCGCCGGGTCTCGATCTCCAGCCGACCAATTCCGTGGGGCTCGCCCCCGTGCCGCTGAAGTTCCTGCCCGAGGGACTCCGCGTGGAGCCGAAGCCCGATGCGCCGGAACCGCTTGGCTTCCGCTTCCAAGGCAGCGACTACGCGATGCCGCTGGTGGTGACCGTGGGCGATCCCGACAGCACGCGGGTCGTGCTGCGTGATTTCCAGCTCGAAGGCCAGCTCGCCGGCGAAGAAGCGGCCTTCACCCTGGCGGCCAGCGCGCAGGTGAAGAATCCGCGCGGCGGAACGCTGGCGCTGCTGTCGGGTGCGGTGGCGTTGGCAGACCTGGAACGCACGCCCGACGTGCGGCTGCGTTTCCGCGACGGTCGCTTTGAACTCGTCTTCGACCGTCCCGGCACGTTTCCGCTGCGGCTGAAGTTCCACGCCGCCGTCCGCCAGAACGCAGGCTGGCGTGCGGTGGATTTCCGGATTGCGCCGGGCGTGCTGTCGCCGGTCGCCCTCCGCGGATTAGCCGCGGACACGCAGTTCGAGTTCGCCGGGGCGGCCCGGCCTGAGCGCGACGGTGACGCCTTCCGCAGCTTCCTGCCGCCCGATGGCGCCGTGAAGCTGGCCTGGAAGGAGGCGCGCCCCGAGGCCGAAGGCCGGCTGTTCTATGCCGCGGAGATGCGCGCGCAGATCAGCGTGAGCCCGGGCCTGATGCGCCAAGTCGCCCTGCTCGAAGGCCGCGTGATGCAGGGTGAACTCAGCCGCCTCGAACTCGCCGTGCGGGGCACGGGCAACGTCACCGCGGTGCAGGGCGCCGATCTCCTATCGTGGAAGGTCGAACCCGCCGCCGCGAACGGCGAACGCCGGCTCGTCGTGCAGTTCAACCAGCCGCAGAAGGACGCCTTTGCGCTCCAGGTGCAGATGCAGTCCGAACTGGGCGCGTTTCCGCAGGCCGTGGACGCGATGCAGCTCCGGCCCGATGGCGCGACGCGCTTTGCCGGTCATGTGCGAGTGGTCAACGAGGGCGCAGTGCGCCTCGAGGTCGTGCAGGCGAGCGGCCTGTCGCAGATTTCGCCGGAGCAGTTCCCCGAGTCTGACACCACCAAGGCGCTCTTCGGCAACCCGGCGGGATCGCGCTTCGCCTTCCGCTTCTCCAGCGCCGACTTCGTGTTGCGGATCAACGCCGACAACGTCCTGCCCGAGGTCGGCGTGTCCCAGGTGCTCGCCTATCACCTGGGTGAAACCGAACTGGCCGTGGACGCGGAGTTCGAATTGGACATCCGCGAGGCGCCCCTGCGCGAGGTGCTGGTGCGGGTGCCGCGGGGCTTCGTCGTGGCGCGGCTCAATGCAGCCGGCATGAACGACTATTTTCTCCGCGACGTGGCTGACACCGCGGACGCCGAATTGCGCATCGTCTATGGGCAGCCCGTGGGCGACCGCCAGGTGATCCAGCTTCGGCTCGAACGCAACGCCGCGCTGGGCGAGACCAACTGGAACTTGCCGCGGCTCGAAGTGCTCCGGGCGAAGTCCACCCGGGGCCACGTCGCGGTGTCGGCCGACGCGGGCTTCCGCCTCACGCCCGAACGCACGCAGGCGCTGACCGACATCGCCACGGCGTTTTTCCCGCGCAAGTTGGCGGGCATCCAGGCCGCGTTCCGCCTGACCGATCCTGCGTGGTCCGCCGCGCTGCGCGTCGAGCGGTTGCCGCAGTCGGTTCAGGCCGACGTCTTCCACCTCTTCTCCATCGGCGAGGGCATCGCCTACGGCAGCAGCACGATGAACCTCTTCATCGCGGGCGCACCGGTGTCGTCGTTCCTCGTCGCGCTGTCGGACGAGTATTTCAACGTCGAGTTCACCGGGAAGGACGTGCGCAACAACTGGCAGCGCACGACCAACGGCTACCTCGTCACGCTCAACACGCCCGTCTCCGGCGCCTACACGCTGCTGGCGACCTACGAGCGGCCGTTCAAGCCGCAGGGCGACACGCTGGCCTTCACCGGCGCGCGGCCGGTGGACGCGCAGTCCGAGCAGGGCCATACGCTCGTGGTGAGCGCGTATCAATTTCAGGTCACGCCTGCGAACGTCTCCGCCGGACTGCTGGAACTGGAGACCGCCGAGGTGCCCGCAGAATACCGGCTGTTCTTCGACGCGCCGATCCTCAAGGCCTACCGCTACTCGGCGCGGCCGTTTAACCTCCAGCTCGCGCTCAGCCCGCTCGCCCAGGCGGAGACCCTCAGCCTCGTGGTGGACCGGGCGGCGCTCACCACGCGGATCTCGAAGGACGGCGAGGTCATCACCGACGCGCAGTATTTCGTGAAGAACCGCGGCAACCCGCACCTGCGCCTCACGCTGCCGGCCGGCACGAAGCTGTGGTCCGCCACGTTGAATGGCACAACGGTCGTGCCCGTGCAGGATGGCGGCGCGAACCTGATCCCGCTGCCGCAGAAGGCGGATCCCAACACCGTCCAACGGCTTGACCTGAAGCTCGCGTCGAAGTCCGCGAACGCCGCCCGCGTGGTCGCCGCCGCCCCCATTGTGGCCGCGCCCGTGATGCTTGCGGAATGGCGGCTCGAACCGGACACCGGCCGCCGGCTCACGTATCGCCAAGGTTCACTCGCGCCGGCCGCGGGCGTGCCGGACATTTCAGGCTTCGCTGGGTTGGCGCGGGTCTTCCGCAACAATGGCGATTCTGTGTTTTCGCTGGTCATGGCGCTGCTGCTCACGGCCGGTGCCGTCGCGGCGTGGCGGTGGGCGGTGAAGGAAGGTGCGACGCGCTTCGGGCTGCGGCATCTCGGCGGAACGGTGGTGGGCTGCCTGGCACTGCTGTTGTCCACGATGCCGTGGCTCCAGTTCGCCGAACGCCTGAACGACCGCCAGGAGCTGCCACGCAATCTCCACTTCCTCGCGCCCGTGCAGCAGAGCGGCAGCGCGCTGACGGTGGAGGTCGCGAACACCTTGGACTCCGTGGGGGCCGGCGGTTCAGTGCTGGCCGCTTGGCCGGTCGTGGTCGCGCTCGCGGTTTGGGTATGGGCTTGGCTGCGTGAGCCGGGTTTCGTGCGAAATGTGGCGTCGGCGGTTGGTTGGACGCTGCTGGGCTGGGCGGCGCTGCGGCAGCCGAACGGCGCCCAGCTGGGGCTGTTCGTGCTGATCGCTTTCCTGCTGCTCAAGGTGATCGTGCCTGCGCTCCGGGCGCTGGCGCGCGTTCCGGCCAAGCCAAAGTTGACCCCGGCCGTTCCCGCCGCCGCGGCGCTGCTCATCGGCACCTTGGCCTGTTTCAGTGACGGCGGCACACGAGTGGTGGCGCAATCCGCTGAGCCGCCGGGCAAGGAGCCCGCGTTGGCGGAATCCGTCGTGCAGGACGTGCGGGTTGAGGAACGGTTCGCGTTCGCGACGGCGAAGGTCCGCTGGCACGCGCTGAAGGATCAGGCGTTGCCCGTGCTTTTCGAGCCGGCGGTGCTGACGCGCATCCAGTTTCCCACCAACGCGCTGAAACTGGTCCGCGCCGGGGCGGGCGCTGCGCCCGGGCAGCAGTTGCTCGCGCTCCAGAGCGGGACCTTCGACATCGAACTCGGTTACCAGCTCCAGGTCGGCACGCGGGACGGCGCCCAAGGCTTCGTGTTGCCGACGCACCTCGGGCTCGTGAACCGCCTCAAACTCACCCTGGCCGGGCTCGACGTGGACGTGAGTTCCGCCAGCGCCGTGTCGGTGCGCCGGGAAGCCGGACCGACCAACACGACGATTGCCAACCTCGTGCTCGCGCCCTCCGCCGGCACGTGGATCGGCTGGAAACCGCGCAGCCGCGACGTGAAACGCGAGGCTGCGGTCTTCTACGCCGACCTCACCCAGCTCTACGTGCCGGCGGCCGGCGTGATCGAGGGCGTGCATTCCGTGCAGATCCGTCCCGCCCAGGGCGAGCTCACCGAACTGTCGCTGGAAGTGCCCGCCGGTTCCACAATCACGGACGTGCTGACGCCGGTTCCGCCGGGCGCGGAAACCAAGCTGGGCCTCGTCCCGAACCTCGTTTCGCTCTGGCGGTTTGATCCCGACACGCGGCGACTGCGGGTCACGCTTTCGGCGCCGCAGTCCAAGCCGTTCACTTTGGTCGTGCGCTCGCAGATCGCGACCGGGCCGTTGCTGGTGGAGCAGGCGGCCGGACTGGTGGGCGTCGTGGGCGCGGCGGGGCAGGTGGGTTCGGTCGGAATCGCGACCGGCAACGAGGTGCAGCTCGACACGGTGACTGCCGATGGCTTCGCCGCGTTGAACCTGGAGGACTTCCCGGCGGGCGTGCTCGATCCGCTGCGGAACCAGATCGCCGGGCTCACGCTGCGGCGCGCGTTCCGGCAGGGCGACGCGAAGGGGACGATTTCACTCAAGGCCTCCGCGGTCGAACCCGACGTGCGCGTCGAGACGCAGGAGACGCTGTCCCTCGGCGAAGACCGCACGGTGCTGGCCGTGAACGCCGCGGTCGCGGTGACGCGCGCGGGCATTTTCCGGCTGAGCTTCGTGCTGCCGGCCGGGCTGGATGTCGAGGCGATCAGCGGCTCGGCGTTGAGCCACTGGACCGAATTCAAGGCGCCCGAGGGACGCGTCATTACGCTGCATCTCAAGGGCAAGACCGAGGGCCAGCAGCAGTTCAATGTGAGTCTTGCCGGGGCGGGCACACGGGCGACGACGAACTACGTGGTGCCCAAGCTGGCCTTCCGCGAAGCGGGCAAGCAGCGCGGGCAACTGGTCATCGTGCCGGAACAGGGAATGCGCTTCCAAGTCGGCGCGCGCGACGGGGTGACGCAGCTTGATCCCGAGAAGGCCGGTATCCGCCAGAAGGGCGTGCTCGCGTTCCGCCTGTTGCAACCGCAGTGGACGCTGGCGCTGGGAATCGAGCAGGTGGATGCCTGGGTGCAGGTTACCGGACTCCAGCATGTCACGGTCGGCGAGGCGCAGCTCAAGGTGTTGGCGAACCTCCAGTATCAGGTCGAGAACACCGGCCTGAAGGCGCTGCGCGTGCGGGTGCCGGCGAACGCCGAGGGCGTGCGCTTCCGCGGCGATCCGGTGGCGGATTTCCTGCCAGTGGCCGGTTCGGTGACGAACGGCACGCAGCTCTGGGAGGTGAAACTGAATCGGCGCATCATTGGCAAGCACCTGCTCCAGGTGACGTGGCAGTCACCGCTCGCCGGCGCGGCGACCAATGCGGTGGTGGTGGGCGTCGGCGCGGCGGACGCGAATCTGCAGCGCGGCTTCGTGACCGTGCAGGCGGGCGGCCGGCTCCAGGTCCGCGCCGAGGCGCCGGCGGCGGCGTTGCAGCCGGCCGAGTGGCAGAGCATCCCACGGGCGCTGTTGCAGGATCTGCCCAACGCCTCGGCGAACTTCACCTTTCGCGTGGTCGAACCGGCGTTCCAACTGCCGCTCACACTGGTCCGGCACGAGGCGACCAAGCTGCTGCCGGCGCGCGTCAACAACGTGACGCTCACCTCCGTGATCTCCGACGAGGGCGTGATGCTCACGCAGGTGCTGCTCGAACTGATTCCCGGCGACAAGCGGCTGCTGAGCCTCG